>NZ_JBSFDW010000001.1:225778-388944 GCF_053594115.1 Streptomyces sp. NPDC001970
GTCGAGCACCGCGAAGGCCGACGTCGGGAACTTCTCGGTCATCCGGGCGAGGGCGTCGCCCTCGGCCTCACCGCTGAGCGCACCCGCCAGGTCTTCCATGCCAGGGTTGTGGCCGACCAGCAGGGCCGTCCCCACCTCCGCGGGCAACTCCCGCAGAACGTCGAAGAGTTCGGCCGGATCCGCCCCGTACACCCGCTCGTCGTGGCGGACCGGCACCTTTGCTCCCAGTTCACCGGCCGCGAGTTCCCAGGTCTCGCGGGCCCGCCGGGCGGTCGAGCAGATCGCCAGGTCGGGGACGTACGTCAGCTCGCGCAGGAGCCGTCCGGCAGCGGGGGCGTCCCGCCGGCCGCGCGGCGCGAGGGGGCGCTCATGGTCCGCGACGTCCGGCCAGGCGGACTTGGCGTGCCGCAGCAGCACCAGACGGGCCGCGTCTCGCTCAGTCATGCGCCCAGGTTCGCAGAGAGCACCGCGGGGCGCCACGCAACGGCGCAGCGCCCCACAGTGACGTCAGTACGTGCTCGCATACGTACGCGTACGTATGCGAGCACGTACTAGATGAGGCCGAGGCCGCGGACCGCCTCGCGCTCCTCCACGAGCTCCGCGACCGACGCGTCGATGCGGGTGCGGGAGAACTCGTTGATGTCCAGGCCCTGGACGATCTCGTACTTGCCGTCCTTGCAGGTGACGGGGAAGGAGGAGATCAGGCCCTCCGGGACGCCGTAGGAGCCGTCCGAGGGAATGCCCATGGAGGTCCAGTCGTCCTCGGCGGTGCCGTTGACCCAGGTGTGGATGTGGTCGATCGCGGCGTTGGCGGCGGAGGCGGCCGAGGAGGCGCCACGGGCCTCGATGATGGCCGCGCCGCGCTTGGCGACGGTCGGGATGAAGGTGTCGGCGAGCCAGGCCTGGTCGCCCACGACCTCCGCGGCGTTCTTGCCGGCGATCTCCGCGTGGAAGATGTCCGGGTACTGCGTCGCGGAGTGGTTGCCCCAGATGGTGAGGCGCTTGATGTCGGTGACGGCGGCGCCGGTCCTGGCGGCCAGCTGCGAGATCGCGCGGTTGTGGTCGAGGCGGGTCATCGCGGTGAACCGCTCGGCCGGTACGTCCGGCGCCGCGGCCTGCGCGATGAGCGCGTTGGTGTTCGCCGGGTTACCGACGACGAGGACCTTGATGTCGTCCGCGGCGTGGTCGTTGATGGCCTTGCCCTGCGGCTTGAAGATGCCGCCGTTGGCGGAGAGCAGGTCGCCGCGCTCCATGCCCTTCGTCCGCGGACGGGCGCCGACCAGCAGCGCGACGTTGGCGCCGTCGAAGGCGACGTTCGGGTCGTCGGTGATGTCGATGCCCCGGAGAAGCGGGAAGGCGCAGTCGTCGAGCTCCATGGCGGTGCCCTCGGCGGCCTTCAGTCCCTGCGGGATCTCCAGGAGGCGGAGCTTGACCGGCACGTCCGCGCCGAGCAGCTGGCCCGAAGCGATGCGGAAGAGCAGCGCGTAGCCGATCTGGCCGGCCGCGCCGGTGACGGTGACATTCACGGGAGTGCGGGTCATGGCGATCTCCGTAAGACAGCTGGCGGTGGGGGTCCCTGCCCCTGGTGCTGGATATCTCCACCGTACTGATCGATCTCTCGATGTGAAGAGATATCCAGCGGTCAGGCTATCCGACGGCGCCCCCTGCGGACCGCCACCCCCTTGTGGTCCGGCTCACTGGCCCGCCGGTCCTCTACAGGCCCTCGCCACTCCCCGTGCCGCCTCTCGCCGCTCCCCCGCGCGGCCTCGTCACTGTTCCTCGGTGCAGCCCTTCGTGCCCGTCGTCAGCGTCGCGCATGCCTTCGCGTCGGACGCCGCAGTCACCGCGACCATGGGGGTGTACGCGTCCTTGTCGGCGTTGACCAGGCCGTTCTGGCTCGCGCCGTCCGCGGTGATCGACACCTTGTCGCCCGGCGCGGCCTGGGTGATACGGGCCCACGCGGCCGCGCACGTCTTGCTGTAGCGCACCTCGACGAGGGCCGTGCCGACCTTCACCCGCGAGGCGGTCGTGGCGAACTGGCCGCCACAGCCCATGTTCTCCGGGTCCTGGCCGGTGCAGTCGGCGCCGGAGCACTTCACTCCGACGGGCAACTGCGGATCACTCGTCGTGGGGGCCGCGCTGGGCGACTGGGCCACGTTCTTGGCGCCGCCGTCGTCGCCGCCTCCGCCGAGATCGGTGAGGAGCACGGCCGCCGCGACGACGAGCAGCGCGCCGACGACGCCCGCGAGGAACATCGTCATCTTGCGCCGCCCGCGGCCCTGGTCCGGGGCCGCCGCAGCGTCGCCGGCGAGGCCGCCGGCGTGGGGCGGCGGTACGGAGCGCCCGCCGCCCTGCGCGGGAACGTACGCCTCGCGGTCCTGGCCCGTCGGCGGCGCGGCGGTCCGCGACGCCCCGGCAGCCGGGGCGGCCGGGCCTCCGAACTCCCCCAGCGCCGCCCGCGCCTGGGAGATCCGTATGGCCTCCATGGTCATGTCGTGGCGCATCTCGGAGCGGCTCCAGGCGCGCTCCGCGAGCTCCCACATGGTGGTGAGGTGGATCGGGTTCGTCCCCGTCACCTCGGCGAGTGCGACGATCGCGCCCTTCGGCGCGAGCAGCCGCCCGTTCAGATAGCGCTCCCACGACGTCTTGCTGTAGCCGGTGCGGTCCGAGACCGCCGCGATGCTCAGCCCGCTGCGGTCGACGAGCCGGCGCAACTGGCCCGTGAACTCCCTGACCTGTGGGTCGAGCTCTTCCGGTAGCGCCTTCCAACGAGGCATTGCCTCCCCCTTGTCCCCCCGAACGTGCCTGATGTGCCCCGCTCCCCTTCGCCCTGGGCGTGGGCGGACCCCCGTACTGCCCCGCCACGCCTCTCGGACGTTCCGTCTGACCCGCCCGTGAGAAGACGACCGGGGTGGACTACCCAGAGGGATGCGCAGAGCCAGGATGACAGTTCCTGAGCGCGGGGCGCACGGGGGCATTGAGGGCGGCTGCTCTCCCCCGAGCGCGCCCCGCCCCGAAGCCCGCCCCAGTTTCGCATCCGTTGCCCGACGATCACACCATGGCGGAACCGTCACTTCCGTGACACAGGCCTCGGCCGTCTCTTGAACACGTTTGGCGCGTGCATGACGCTGTTGCACATGACGGCGTCCGCCCTCCCTCGGGGGAGAGGGCGGACGCCGTCACCTGGTCGCACAGCTCGGCGTACCGAAGGCGGGCCCGAGCAGCCCGTGTTGCGGATGAGACGCGGCGGAAGCGCGGGGACGCGGACGAGGGCGCGTGCGAGGGGGCGCGTGCGAGGGGGCAGGCGCGCGGGCGCGTCAGAGAATCACGCTGACGCCATCCTCTTCTGCAGGTTGGTGTCCAGGACGTCGAGGAACTGCTCCGTGGTCAGCCACGGCTGGTCCTTGGAGATCAGCAGCGCCAGGTCCTTGGTCATGTGGCCGCCCTCGACGGTCTCGATGCACACCTGCTCCAGGGTCTCCGCGAACCGGGTGACCTCGGGGGTGCCATCCAGCTTGCCGCGGTGGGCGAGGCCGCGCGTCCAGGCGAAGATCGAGGCGATCGGGTTGGTGGAGGTCGGCCTGCCCTGCTGGTGCCGGCGGTAGTGGCGGGTGACCGTGCCGTGCGCGGCCTCGGCCTCGACCGTACGGCCGTCGGGAGACATGAGGACCGAGGTCATCAGGCCGAGCGAGCCGAAGCCCTGGGCCACGACGTCGGACTGGACGTCACCGTCGTAGTTCTTGCAGGCCCAGACGTAGCCGCCCTCCCACTTCAGGGCCGAGGCGACCATGTCGTCGATGAGGCGGTGCTCGTAGGTGAGCCCCCTGGCGTCGAACTCGGCCTTGAACTCGCCGTCGAAGACCTCCTGGAAGATGTCCTTGAAGCGGCCGTCGTACTTCTTGAGGATCGTGTTCTTCGTGGACATGTAGACCGGGAAGTCACGGGCCAGGCCGTAGCGGAACGAGGCGCGCGCGAAGTCGCGGATCGACGCGTCCAGGTTGTACATCGACAGCGCGACGCCGGCGCCCGGGAACTCGTACACCTCGAGCTCGACCGGCTCCGAGCCGTCCTTCGGGGTGAAGGTCATGGTGAGCGTGCCCTCGCCCGGGACCTTCAGGTCGGTGGCGCGGTACTGGTCGCCGAAGGCGTGACGGCCGACGACGATCGGCTTGGTCCAGCCCGGGATCAGGCGCGGCACGTTCTCCATGATGATCGGCTCGCGGAAGATCACTCCGCCGAGGATGTTGCGGATGGTGCCGTTGGGCGAGCGGTACATCGCCTTGAGCTTGAACTCCTCGACCCGCGCCTCGTCCGGCGTGATCGTCGCGCACTTCACGCCGACGCCGTGCTCCTTGATGGCGTGGGCGGCGTCGACCGTCACCTGGTCGCCGGTGGCGTCGCGGTGCTCGATGCCCAGGTCGAAGTACAGCAACTCGATGTCGAGGTACGGCAGGATCAGCTTGTCCTTGATGAACTGCCAGATGATGCGGGTCATCTCGTCGCCGTCGAGCTCGACGACGGGGTTTGCTGCCTTGATCTTGGCCATGAGGTCGGACATCCCTCTCACGCTCGGTCGATTCGGCACGTCGGTCGGTCAGCGCATCGCGCAACGCAACCGTGCAGCCGGACTCGTCGACTTATCTCGACGTCAAGATACTTGACTTCGAGATGCCGCGGGAGCCCGGAGACCTCTCCGTGCACACGTCACACGTGATACGTGACCTAACGGACAGTGAAGCGGACCACTTCCTCCAGGAACGGAATCTTCAGCCAGGGCCGTGGCTGGGTCATGAGGGCGAGCAGCACGATCACGATGCCGAGCAGGCCGTACGTCACCATGTCGGTGAACCGCGAGCGCACCGCCAGCATGCCCACGGAAGGCAGCCACCGGCGCAGCGCCGCGCCGGTGAGCAGAGCGACGCCGACAAGGATCGTGCCGACCCGGAACGCCTGCGGGAACGGATCCGTACCGACGATCAGCAGCCCGAGCGCCGCGAGGCCGATCACGGTGAGCAGCGGCCACTGGCGAGCAGGGGCGGGGGCGTCGCCGGGCGCGGCACGGCCGCCGCCTTCGGGACGGGCGGTGTCACGCGTGACGGTGGGCGGCCGGCGTGACCGGCCCGCGCCTGCGGTGTCGGGGGCCGCGCCGGGGGCGGCTGTTCCACGCTCGCCGGGGCGGGCCCCGTTGTTCTCGCTGGTGCCGTTGGCGCCCGGCTCGTCGGTGCCGGGGCCGGTGGCGTCGGTGCCGGGGCCGGTGGCGTCGGGCTCACGGGCGTGCCCGTTCGCGTGCGCGCGCGCCTCGGCGCCCGCTTCGGGTGCGGCGCCGCCCCGTGTGGCGGCGGCGGCCGTGCCCGACCGACCGTTGGTCCGGCCGTTGCCCTGCTCGCTCGCCCGGCCGTTGGCGCGCGCCCTGTCCCGGCCGTTCGCCTTCTCCGGCTTCTCCGCCTTCTCCGCCTTCTCCGGCTTCTGCGGCTTCTGCGCCTTCTCCGGCCCGGTGCCGTTGGACGACGCCGCTACGCCGTCGGCCTGACGCGCGCCGCCTGCCGTGTCGGAGTCGTGGTCCGGGGTGTCCGGCCCCGGTGTGGGCTCGCCCATGTCCCGTCAGCCCGCAGCGCCGGTCACGGCGCGCTCCGCCGCCTCGACGACGTTGACCAGCAACTGCGCCCGGGTCATCGGGCCGACGCCACCCGGGTTCGGGGCGACCCATCCGGCCACCTCCGCGACACCGGGGTGCACATCGCCGACGATCTTGCCGGTCTCGTCACGGCTCACGCCGACGTCGAGCACCGCGGCGCCCGGCTTGACGTCCTCGGGCTTGACCAGGTGCGGCACGCCTGCGGCCGCGACGATGATGTCGGCCTGCCGCAGTTGCGCGGAGAGGTCGCGCGTGCCCGTGTGGCACTGCGTCACCGTCGCGTTCTCGGACTTGCGCGTCAGCAGCAGCGGCATCGGCCGGCCGATCGTCACGCCGCGGCCCACAACCACGACATGCGCGCCGTTGATCTCGACGCCGTGGCGGCGCAGCAGCGTGACGATGCCCGCCGGGGTGCACGGCAGCGGCGCCTTCTCGTTGAGCACGAGCCGCCCCAGGTTCATCGGGTGCAGCCCGTCGGCGTCCTTCTCCGGGTCCATCAGCTCCAGCACCCGGTTGGTGTCGATGCCCTTGGGGAGCGGGAGCTGGACGATGTAGCCCGTGCACTCCGGGTCTTCGTTGAGCTCCCTGACGACCGCCTCGATCTCCTCCTGCGTGGCGGTGGCGGGGAGTTCGCGCTGAAGGGACGCGATGCCCACCTGCGCGCAGTCGCGGTGCTTTCCGGCCACGTACTTCTGGCTGCCGACGTCGTCGCCGACCAGCAGCGTTCCGAGGCCGGGCGTCACGCCCGCGGCCTTGAGCGCCGCCACGCGGGCAGTCAGGTCGGACTTGATCGCGGCTGCGGTGGCCTTGCCATCGAGAATCTGGGCGGTCATGCCCCCATCCTCGCGGATGACCCCGCTCCTGTTCCAATTCGGGGACTCCGGCGAGAACACGAGGTTGCACTTGCACAACACATACGGTTATCGACTGGACAAAAAAGCGAGATTACGACGACGATGATCCGCGCAGTGCCGCGGGCAGTGTCGGGGGGCAGACCGCTTGATTCTTTGTGACGTTCCTCCGGTTCGGACCGCGTCGTCCCCGCAAACCCGACGGAGGAATCCCGCCATGAGCTTTGGCGACCCGAACAACCCTTACGGGCAGCAGCCCCAGCAGCCCCCGCAGGGTCAGCCCGGCTACGGCTACCCGCAGCAGGCCCCGCAGGGAGTGCCCCAGCAGGGTTACGGCTACCCGCAGCAGCCCGGGCAGTACCCGCAGCAGCCGGGTCAGTACCCGCAGGCCCCGCAGGTCCCCGGCGCTCTCCAGGCCAACAACGGCTACATCAACGTGCCCGTGCTGGGCACCGTCCAGGTCGCGACGATGGGTCGCCGCCTCGGCGCCCGTCTGATCGACTGGGTGGCCATCAGCATCATCGTGTGGATCTTTGCGGCCATCGGTCTCGCCGGTGCCTTCGGCGTCGCCGAGAACGCAGCGAACGACTGTTCCGGCATGGACCCGCTGTCGCCGGCGTACGAGGCGTGCATCAACGACGCTGCCGAGGCCGCCGGTGGCATGATCGCCGGTCTGTTCGGCATTATCGCCCTGGTCGGCATCGCCACGATGCTCTACGAGTGGCTGATGATCTCCTTCGTCGGCGCGACCGTCGGCAAGATGGCGCTCGGCCTGAAGGTCGTGAAGGAGAGCACGGGTCAGGTCCCGGGCATCGGTGGTGGTTTCATCCGCTGGATCATCCCGCTCGTGGGTTCGTTCCTCTGCGGTATCGGCCAGATCCTGGTCTACCTCTCCCCGTTCTTCGACAACTCCGGGAAGCTGCAGGGCTGGCACGACCGTGCCGCCGGCACCCTGGTCATCAAGAAGTAGCTCAAGCAGCAAGTGGCACAAGGCCGAAGGCCGTGCCCCGTTCGTACGGGGCACGGCCTTCGGCCTTGTGCGCGGGTGGCGCGGTGCGCGGTCAGTGGAAGAAGTGCCGCGTCCCCGTGAAGTACATCGTCACGCCCGCCTTGCTCGCGGCCTCGACGACCTGCTCGTCCCGCACCGAACCGCCAGGCTGCACCACGGCCTTGACGCCCGCCGCGGTCAGGATCTCCAGACCGTCCGGGAAGGGGAAGAACGCGTCGGACGCGGCGTAGGCGCCCCGCGCCCGCTCCTCGCCCGCGCGCTCCACCGCGAGCTTCGCGGAGTCGACGCGGTTGACCTGGCCCATGCCGACGCCGACCGATGCGCCGTCCTTGGCGAGGAGGATCGCGTTGGACTTGACTGCGCGACAGGCCTTCCAGGCGAAGGAGAGCTCGGCGAGTTCGTCCGCGGAGAGCGCCTCACCGGTGGCGAGCGTCCAGTTCGCCGGGTCGTCGCCGTCCGCCTGGAGGCGGTCGGTGACCTGGAGCAGCGCACCGCCGTCGATCGGCTTGAGCTCGACGGCGGCCGACGGGGCGTCGGGGCAGCGCAGCACGCGGATGTTCTTCTTGCGGGCGAGGACCTCGACCGCGCCGTCCTCGTACGCCGGGGCGACGATGACCTCGGTGAAGATCTCGGCGACCTGCTCGGCCATCGCCACGGACACCGGGCGGTTGACCGCGATCACGCCGCCGAAGGCCGACAGCGGGTCGCAGGCGTGCGCCTTGCGGTGGGCCTCGGCGACGTCGGCGCCGATCGCGATGCCGCACGGGTTGGCGTGCTTGATGATCGCGACGCACGGCTCGGCGTGGTCGTACGCGGCCCGGCGCGCGGCGTCCGTGTCCGTGTAGTTGTTGTACGACATCTCCTTGCCGTGCAGCTGCTCGGCCTGCGCGAGCCCGCCGCCCGCCTCGGTGACGTACAGCGCGGCGTCCTGGTGCGGATTCTCGCCGTAGCGCAGGACGTTGGAGCGCTCGAAGGTGGCGCCGAGGAAGTCGGGGAAGCCCGACTCGTCGGCCGGGGCGTACGAGGACGCGAACCAGGAGGCCACGGCCACGTCGTACGCGGCCGTGTGCCGGAACGCCTCCGCGGCGAGGCGCTTGCGGGCCACGAGGTCGAAGCCGCCCGAGGCGACCGCGGTGAGGACGTCGGCGTACCGGGCGGGGCTGGTGACGACCGCGACCGATGGGTGGTTCTTGGCGGCGGCCCGGACCATCGAGGGGCCACCGATGTCGATCTGCTCGACGCACTCGTCGGGTGTCGCGCCGGAGGCGACGGTCTCCCGGAAGGGGTAGAGGTTCACGACCACGAGGTCGAACGGCTCGACGCCGAGCTCCGCGAGCTGCTCGCGGTGCGCCTCGAGGCGCAGGTCGGCGAGGATGCCGGCGTGCACGCGCGGGTGCAGCGTCTTGACGCGGCCGTCCAGGCACTCCGGGAAGCCGGTGAGCTCCTCGACCTTGGTGACCGGCACACCGGCCGCGGCGATGCGCCCGGCGGTCGAGCCGGTGGAGACCAGCTCCACGCCCGCCTCGTGGAGGCCGCGGGCCAGCTCCTCCAGGCCGGTCTTGTCGTAGACGCTGACCAGCGCGCGCCGGATGGGCCGCTTCATGGTTTCGGCGGTCACGGGATAATTACCTTTCGTCCCTCGATGCGGTAGCCGTTGCGGGCCAGACGCCCCACGACATCGACGAGCAGCTGACGCTCGACTTCCTTGATGCGCTCGTGCAGAGCGGCTTCGTCGTCCTCGTCCCGTACGTGCACCACGCCCTGCGCGATGATCGGGCCGGTGTCGACGCCGTCGTCGACGAAGTGGACGGTGCATCCGGTGACCTTCACGCCGTACGCGAGCGCGTCGCGCACTCCGTGGGCACCGGCAAAGCTGGGGAGCAGGGCGGGATGGGTGTTCACGAACCGGCCGCCGAAGACGTCGAGGAAGCCCTTGCCGACGATCTTCATGAAGCCGGCGGACACGACCAGATCCGGCTCGTACGCGGCGGTCGCCTCGGTCAGGGCCCGGTCCCACTCCTCGCGGGTCGCGTAGTCCCCGAGCTTGCGCACGAAGGTGGGGATCCCGGCGCGGGTGGCGCGCTCGAGGCCGGCGATGCCCTCGCGGTCGGCGCCGACCGCGACGATCTCGGCGCCGAAGCCTTCGGGATCCTCGTGGATGGCGTCGAGCAGCGCCTGGAGATTGGTGCCGGATCCGGAGACCAGGACGACGAGGCGGGCGGCAGCCACTGGGGGACTCTTTTCGCGTTGCGGTACGTCTGTGGGGTGTTTTTGTGTGGTCGTACGAAAGAAATGAGACCGCCGATAGGGGAACTCTACGAAGCCGTCGACCGTCAGCAACGATACCGGCACACCGAGCGGCCCCCACGGGACGGGGGCGTGGCCGGGAGGTAGCGTCTGGGGCAGGGCCCGTCCCCAGACGGAGTACCCGCGTACAGAGGTACAAGAGGGGAAGACGTTCACCACATGCCGGACCGACGCCGCCGCACGGCTCTCCGCCTCCCGCTCGCCCGCGAGCGGGGCTCCCTGCTGCTGCGGGATCGCCAGTCCACGGACTCGGCGGGGTCCACGGAGCCCACGAATCCGTTCGCACCGCCACCGGAAGGCACTCCTGACCGGCCGTGGCAGCCGCGCCGCGGCTCGGCATCGGGGCCCGGATCCGAGTCCGGGACCGGGTCCGGGACCGGGACCGGATCCGGGGACGACGGTGGCCGTCAGGACGGCGGCCGCCAGGAGGAGGACGGGCGTCCGTCCTCGGGCTGGGGCAGCCAGTGGAGCAGCCGCCAGCCGGGGCGGTCGTCGGGGGGCTTCGGCGGCCGTCAGGGCGGCCAGGGCAGTCCGGGCGGCCAAGGTGGTCCGAGTGGCCCGGGTGGCGGCGGTCAGGGCGGCCCCGAGGGCAGCGGTCCCGGCGCGGGCCTGCGCTGGGACCCGACGGACCCGGCCCAGCGCCGCGCCCGCTATGCGTTGCTCGCCGGCATGTGGGCGTTCTTCTTCGCCCTCTTCGACCTCTCGGAGATCGCGCTGCTGCTGGGTGCGCTCGCGTTGTACTGGGGCGCCAGCTCCCTGCGCGCGAAGAACCGCCGCCCGGCGGAGGGTTCCGCGGCCGCGTCGGCGACTCCTCCCGCCCAGACCGGCGGCGGAAAGCCCCAGGTCACTGCGGCCGTCAGCGGCATGGTGATGGCGGCGATCGCGCTCGCGATCGTGGCGATGACCTTCACGATGCAGCTCGTCTACCGCGACTTCTACACCTGCCGCGACGACGCCCTCACGAAGACGGGCCAGATCGCCTGCAACGAACTGCTCCCGGAGCCCCTGCGCAACGTGATCGGCGTCCCGGAGTAGCCCACGGCCGCACTACGCCCCTGCCCCTGCCCCCGCTCCCGCCTCTCCGGATCCGGGCAGCGGGGGCGTTGCCGTATCGGCGCCGGCGCCACCTTCCCCGGTTGCGGGCAGTCGTTCCGCAGCGCCGGGGGCATCTCCCGGGCGAAGCTCCGGTGGATGGTGGGCACAGCCGGACCACGGTCCGCAGACGAGAGGGGGGTCGGGGCAGGGCCCCGGTTCGGGAGTGGGGGACGTGGGCGTCGCTCCCGGCTCGTCCGGCGTGGCGGTGTGTGCGGGCTCCTCGCCCGTGTCCGGAAGCCCCGAGGGCACGGGCGGCGCCTCCGCGGCCCCCGGCACTGTCGCCACGGCGGCCGTCGCGGAGGGCGGCGACGGCACGGGCGGCGGCTGCACGGGCTCCTGCACGACAGGCAACGGCACGGCAGGCCCCGGCACCGGAGGCACCGGCACCGCAGGCACCGCAGGCACCCGCAGCCGTGCCGGAAACGCGGACATCATCCGCCTCGACACCCGCTTCAGCGCCGCCCACCACGCCTCACGCGCAGCGGACCAGTCCGCCAGGGTGGTGGACAAGGGCCGGCGGGCGCGGCGCGCGCGCCAGGCGTGGACGGCGACCGCGGACGGCACGGCAACGACCGCCGTCCAGGCATACGCCGCCATGCCCACCTGCCACCACACCGGGCCGAACGCGGCCAGCGACCCCGTGCCCAGCGGTCCTCCGGCCGCCGCCGCGAGAAATGCCATGAGTGCCCCGCACAGCACCGCCGCCAGCAGCGCGGTCAGAGCCGTGCCGCGCCAGGTCCAGGCGGCGCGAGAGGCGGCACCGGCGGCCGCCTCCGCACGGGCCGTGGCCCAGGCGGCCGCGCCTCCCGCAACGACCGGCACCGCCGCGCACGCCCAGGACGGCGTCGTACCCAGCGCTTCCGCAGGAACCGCAGCCAGCAGCGGGAAGTGGGGCAGCGTGGGCTCCCCCGCGACCGCGAAGGGCGCCGCCGTCGCGCCCGTACCGAGCGCGAACCCCGGGCCGAGCCCGTACCCCGCCCCCCACACCGCCGCGTTCGGCACCAGAGCCAGAGCCAGCAGCAGCACTGCGGCGCGCCCCGGCCAGTCCACCGCGAGCCGCAGCAACGAATCCTGCGCCTCACCCGCGTGCCACACGAGCGACCCCGCGACGAGCACCGCCCCGCCGGCGAGCAGCACCGCACCCGCCGCACCTGCCGCCCGGAGCGCGACAACGGCCCGGGAGCGCGCCAGTGCGACCCGTACGCCCTCCGGCACCCACCGCGGCAGCGGCCCGAGCGGCCGCCCCCGCGCGGTCCACACGCCCGCCGCCGCGGACAGGGTGGCCACCACGGGCAGGTGCAGCGCCGCGCTGACCGGCTCGGCGGCGAGCGACCCACCTGCCGAGTAGAGCGCCGCGCACGTACCGACCAGCAGATAGCCGCAGGTCACCCCGGACACGACGACTCCCACCGAAGCCCGTGGCCCGGCGTCCGTCTCGAGAGCCTCGCGCGCGGCCCGGTGCGCAAGCCAGACGGGCAGCACCGCCAGCAGCAGCGGTACGACACCCACGGGCGCGGGCGTGCCCGAGAGCGTGTCGGGCCTGACCACCTCGGTGCCGTGGGCGAGCAGCCACAGCCCGGCCGCCACGTGCAGCACCCCTGCGGGGCCGCTGTCCGGGTAGGGCGAGCTGATCCACATCACCATCACCAGGGCGGCGATCGTGCCGAGTCCCAGCCCGGCCGCGATCATCCCGCGCAGGGCGGACGCCGTCAGCACGGCGGCGGGCGGCCGGGAGCCGTGCACGGCCACGTAGGTCGGGCTGCGGTCGGTCAACTGGGTCACGCGGCCATGCTGCCAACGACACGCGTTTTATCCACGTAACAGGCGGATAGCCGTTGTGTCGCACAAAATACGCTTATGTACTTTTCGCCCCAGTGCAGTCGCTCGGCCCCGGGGAGCCCTTCATGACGCAGAGCCCCGCGGACCCCGCCAGGACCGACGCCGCCGCGCTGCCCTCCCCCAAGGAGCGGCGCAGGCTGCGCGAGGCGCGGTCACTGAGCGAGAAGCAGGTCGCGGAGGCCGTCGGGGTCACGCGGGCGACGATCAAGTCCTGGGAGGCGGGCCGCACCAATCCGCGCGGCCGCAGGCGCGACGTGTACGCGAAGCTGCTCGCGACGTACGAGGAGGAGATCGCCGCCAGGGAGGCGACGGCGGCCAGGGAGAAGGCTGCAGAGGCACCCGAGGCGGGCGCGGCACAGCACGCACAGCAGGCACAGCAGGTGCAGCAGGTGCAGAAGCCACAGCAGGTGCAGCAGGCACGGCAGGTGCAGAGGGCACAGCAGCAGGTACGGCAGGACGACGATCCCACGGCCGACCGGCGCACCGCCCCGCCCGCCGCCGCCGCTGTCTCCCCCTCGACCATGCCCGCACGCGCTCGCCCGCACGCCCCCGCGCGCTCCGCGCCGGGCGCCGGACGCCGGGCACCCACCGCCCCTGCACTGCCCCCCATGCCGTCCGAGGGCCCCGCGTTCACCGCCGAAGAGGCCTTCGACGCCCTCTACACGGAAACCGCCCCCGGCCTCGCCCGCCAGACCTATCTGCTCACCGGCCGCCGCGATCTGTCCCTCGAGGCCGTCGAGCACGCCTTCCACGTCGCCTGGCAGCGCTGGCCCGAGGTCGCCGTCGACCGCGACCCGGCGAGCTGGGTGCGCGCGGCGGCGTACGAATACGCGATGTCCCCCTGGCACAAGCTGCGCCGCTCCCTCCGCCACCCCGAGGATTCCGGCAGCCCCCAGCCCTGGCCGTCGCTCCGCGAGACGCTGCTCGAGCTGCCGCCGACGTACCGCCGCACGCTGATCCTGTACGACGGGCTCGGCCTCGACCTTCCCGACACTGCCGCGGAGACCGAGGCAAGCACCCCCGCGGCCGCGAACCGGCTGCTGCACGCCCGCGCCGCCGTCGCCGAGCTGCTCCCCGAGCTGGCCGAACCGGAGGCCCTGCAGGAGGAGCTCGCCGACCTGGTCGTCCATGCCGCGGCAGCCGAGATCGCGTCGGCGGAAGCCGTACGGGCCGGCAGCGAACGCCGTACCCGGTTCTGGACACGGGCGGCGTTCGGCCTCACCGCGCTGATCCTGGGAGCGGCGGCGCTCACGATGGTCGTGTCGGACAGCCATTACGAGGCCCCGCAGGCACCCGGGGAGTCGGTCGGTGGCGTACGGTCCGCCTACGGCCCTCCGGCCGTCACCAAGCGGTACATCGAGCTGCGCACGATGCTGAGGCACCACCCGCTGAAGGGTCCGGAACGTCTCCTGCCGTTCGCCCACTGACGCGCAGGCAACGCGGAAGGACCCGCACCCCGGATGGTGGGGTGCGGGCCCTTCCGCGCAAACAGGTCGGACCGGAGAGGTCCGGCAGACCGAAGAGGTCCGGGCGACCGGAGAGGTCAGCCGGCGAGGATGGCGCGCGCCAGCTTGGCCGTCTCGGTCGGCGTCTTGCCGACCTTCACGCCCGCGGCCTCCAGGGCCTCCTTCTTCGCCTGTGCGGTGCCGGAGGAGCCGGAGACGATGGCGCCCGCGTGGCCCATGGTCTTGCCCTCGGGGGCGGTGAAGCCCGCGACGTAACCGACGACCGGCTTGGTGACGTTCGCCTTGATGAAGTCGGCCGCACGCTCCTCGGCGTCGCCGCCGATCTCGCCGATCATCACGATCAGGTCCGTGTCCGGGTCGGCCTCGAAGGCCGCCAGGGCGTCGATGTGGGTGGTGCCGATGATCGGGTCACCGCCGATGCCGACGCAGGAGCTGAAGCCGAGGTCACGGAGCTCGTACATCATCTGGTACGTCAGCGTGCCGGACTTGGACACGAGACCGATGCGGCCGGGCTTGGTGATGTCGGCCGGGATGATGCCGGCGTTCGACTGGCCGGGGGTGATCAGACCCGGGCAGTTCGGGCCGATGATCCGGGTCTTGTTGCCCTTGGCACCCGCGTACGCCCAGAACTGCGCGGTGTCGTGGACCGAGACGCCCTCGGTGATGACGACCGCGAGGCCGATCTCGGCGTCGATCGCCTCGATGACCGCGTCCTTGGTGAACTTCTCCGGGACGAAGATGACCGTGACGTCAGCGCCGGTCTTCTCGATCGCCTCGGCGACCGACCCGAAGACGGGGATGTCGGTGCCGTCGAAGTCGACCGTCGTGCCCGCCTTGCGCGGGTTCACGCCACCGACGATGTTCGTGCCGGAAGCCAGCATGCGCTTGGTGTGCTTCTGACCCTCGGAGCCGGTCATGCCCTGGACGATGACCTTGGATTCCTTGGTGAGGAAAATAGCCATGGTGTTGGTGTCCCTCGTCCCTTACTTCGCAGCCAGCTCGGCGGCCTTGTCGGCCGCACCGTCCATGGTGTCCACACGCTGCACGAGCGGGTGGTTGCGGTCGTCCAGGATCTGGCGACCCAGCTCCGCGTTGTTGCCGTCGAGGCGCACGACCAGCGGCTTGGTGACCTCTTCGCCCTTGGACTCGAGGAGCTCCAGGGCCTGCACGATGCCGTTGGCGACCGCGTCGCAGGCGGTGATGCCGCCGAAGACGTTGACGAAGACGGACTTGACGTCCGGGTCGCCGAGGATGATCTCGAGGCCGTTCGCCATGACCTCGGCGGAGGCACCGCCACCGATGTCGAGGAAGTTGGCGGGCTTCACGCCGTTGTGGTTCTCACCGGCGTACGCGACGACGTCGAGGGTCGACATGACCAGACCCGCGCCGTTGCCGATGATGCCGACCTCGCCGTCGAGCTTGACGTAGTTGAGGCCCTTGGCCTTCGCAGCGGCCTCGAGCGGGTTGGCCGATGCCTTGTCCTCGAGCTCGGCGTGCGAGGGCTGACGGAACTCGGCGTTGGCGTCAAGCGACACCTTGCCGTCCAGGGCCAGGACACGGCCGTCGTCGACCTTGGCGAGCGGGTTGACCTCGACGAGGAGCGCGTCCTCGGCGACGAAGGTCTTCCACAGGGTCTGCAGGATCTCGGCGATCTGCTCGGCGACGGCAGCCGGGAACTTCGCGGCCTCGACGATCTCGCGGGCCTTCGCGGCGGTGACGCCCTCGTTGGCGTCGACCGGGATCTTGGCGAGGGCCTCGGGCTTGGTGGCCGCGACCTCCTCGATGTCCATGCCGCCCTCGACGGAGGCCATGGCCAGGAAGGTGCGGTTGGTGCGGTCGAGGAGGTACGAGACGTAGTACTCCTCGTCGATCTCGGGCGCGGTCTCGGCGATCATCACCTTGTGGACCGTGTGGCCCTTGATGTCCATGCCGAGGATGTCCGTCGCGCGGGCGACGGCCTCGTCCGGTGTGGCGGCGAGCTTGACGCCACCGGCCTTGCCACGGCCGCCGACCTTCACCTGCGCCTTGACGACCGAACGGCCGCCCAGTCGCTCGGTCGCCTCGCGCGCCGCCTCAGGCGTATCGATGACTTCACCGGCCAGCACCGGTACACCGTGCTTGGCGAAGAGGTCCCTCGCCTGGTACTCGAACAGGTCCACGCGCGTCCGTCCCTTTTCAGTGATTCGCGGTTCGTTGTCTGCGTGGGCGTGCCGCGAAGGGCAACGTGACTGCGCTGTCACTAGGGAGGCGTACACGGTGGCCGGGTACGCGGCATGTCCGTCTCGCAGGTTATCCCCGAGGGCCGTGGGTCCCTAAATCACAGATCACACCGGAGCGGTGATACCTGTCACAGATAGCGCGCGTGGCGGAACGCTGTGGTTACGGGACGACCACGGCGTGGGCACGGGCCGGGTACGGGCGGGCACGGTCCGGAGAATGGGACACGGTCCGGAGAACGGGAAGGGGCGAGCGCCTTCCGGGGAACGGAACGGGCGGCCCCCACCCCAATGGGGACCGCCTCGTCGTTTGTCCGGGACCCGCCGGTCACGCGGCACGCGGCGGCGTCAGCCTTCCTGCGTCATGCCCTTGGCCGGATGCCCCGAGCCGGACGCCCTGAGTCGCATGCCGTGGATCACATGCCCCGGGTCGGATGCCCTGGGGTCAGATGCCCTGGGTCAGGCTGTGGCCCAGGCTGTCGACGTAGCTCGGGGTGACCGCGTAGGCCACGTCCTGCACGCCGGAGACGGCGTTGCCCGCGACCGGGGTGCCGGCGACCGTGCCGGTCACGTCCTGCGCGAACGGCCGCACCTCGGAGACCACCCCGCCCGCGAACGGCCGGACGTCGCCGACGACGCCGTGCGCGAGGTTGCCGGCGGAGCCGCCGACCCCGTACGCGACCGGCTCAACGTGGTCGACGACGGTCTCGACGAGCGGCTGGACCTCGCCGACGACCCCGCCCGCGAAGGGCTGGACCTCGCCGACCACGCTGCCGGCGAAGGGCTGGACCTCGCTCACGACACCACCCGCGAACGGGGTCACCTCGCCGACGACGCCCGTGGCGAGACCGGCGACGTCGCCGACGGCCTGGCCGGCGACCGGGAGGACGCCGTCGACCGCCCGGTCCGCGATCGGGGGCAGGACGTCCTGGCACGTCTCGTCGGCGATCGGGGTCGCGGCGGCGACGGCACCCCGGGCGTAGCCCTGAGCGGCGCCGGGGGCCTGGTCCACCAGCTCGGGAGCGAAGGAGGACAGCGGGCCGAAGAGGTAGTCGATCTCGCCCTGGGCGTCGGACAGCTCGCCCTCGGCGTACTGACGGGCCTGGTCCGCGGTGGACACGACCGGGGCCCGGGTGGCGTCCTGCGCGGCTCCCTTGGCCTCCTCGGCCTGGGCGACCGCGGCGCCGGCGCCGGCCTGCGCCGTGCCGGTCGCGGCGGCGACGGCCGGGACGTCGTCGGCGGCATCGGTGGCGCCGGTGACCGTGTCCTCGACCGTGTCGAGGACGTCGATCCCCTGGTCCGGGGTCGAGAGGGACAGCGAGGGAAGCTCGTCCGCGCTTGCGGCGGCGGTACCGATGGCCCACATACCGGCGGCACCGGCCGCGACGACTATGGAACGGCGGATGTTCTTGTTCATGGTTCGGAAGGTTCCTTCGAATTCGGGGGGTTCGGGCAGACCTGCTCCGCCCCCGCGCGGCAGGTCTCAGGCGAGTGGAACGGCCTGCCCTAGCCGGGGAATTCGAGAATGCCGCGGTGCCGCTCGCGCACCCCTGTGCCGGTGACCGGCTGCACGGAACCGGGAACGAGCCCGAACGCCACGGCCTGCGAGAACCAGGTGCCGTGCGGGTCGCCGTCGCGCTGCGTGTGACCGTCACCGACGGACTGGACGACGGCGCTGCCGCCCGGACCTGCCGGCGCGTGACCGGGGAGGAACGGCAGCCGCCCGCCGAACGGGCTGTGGGGCCCGGCCGTCACATACGACTCGTGCGCACCGTCCACATACACGTGGGGGTGGAGCTGCGTGCGCGTGTGCACCCCCGTCGAGGTGTGCTGCGGCGCATCGGCCGCGGAGTTGTCGGAGAGCGGCTCGTCGCGGTGGACGGCGGCCGGAGCCGGGTCCTGCGGCCGGTCCTGTCCGGGCGCGGGGACGGGCAGACCGAGCCCGTCGCCGTCGCCGGGCCACGTCGGAGAGGGCAGGCCTTGCGCGGGAAACGGCTCCTCGGGCAGCGGCGGTACGGGCACGGCCTGCGCGACGCCCTGGACGGCCCCTTCCACGACCTGCTCGACGGGCTCGGCCACGGGCTTGACGGCCCTCTCGGCGACTGCGCCGCCGGTCGACTCGACGGGTGTGACGACCGATGTGACCACCGGTGTGACGACCGACGTGACGACCGGTCTGGTCACCCGCTCGGCGACTGGCTCGGCAACGCGCCGGGCCACCGGCTCCGCCGTGTCGGGGAGTTGCTCGACCGGTTCGGTACGGGCGACGCTCTCGACCGGCGTACCCGCGGCCGGTTGCTCCGCCGCGTGCGCCTGGCCGCCGAGGACGAACCCCAGCACCACCAGCCCGCCGACGAACAGCAACACCTGCACCGCGCGCACCGCATGCCGCCTGGCCGCCCCGCGCACGAAGCGCACGGCGGCTGCGGGCCGAGCAGCGGTGACGATCAAAGCGGGACGAGCCCTCCCAGTCGCGGAACTTGCCCCTCCAGGGGCAACAGGGACGATGCTTGCACGAGACTCCTGGGGTCACGCAAGCCCCTTGTTACTGATGAGTCGCCATGTCCGTTATGAGTAGCGGTCCGGGACGCACCAGCCCCCTCCACGGCCCGGCGACGCACACCCCGGCGCGCAGCCCGCTCGTCTCGCCCGGCGCCCTGCGGCCAGGCGCCTCGGCCGACGTCGGCGCCTCAGCCGACGGCCGGCACGGGCAGCGGCCGCTTCTCTATCGCCGCCGCCATGACCTCCGGGAACAGGTCGGGCGTGCAGGCGAACGCCGGTGCCCCCAGCGCGGCCAGCGCCGCCGCGTGCTCGCGGTCGTAGGCCGGTGCCCCCTCGTCGGAGAGCGCGAGCAGGGCGACGAACTGCACGCCCGACGCCTTCATCGCCGCGACGCGCTTCAGCATCTCGTCCCGTATGCCGCCTTCGTAGAGGTCGCTGATCAGTACGACGACGGTGTCGGCGGGCCGGGTGATCTGCGACTGGCAGTACGCGAGGGCCCGGTTGATGTCCGTACCGCCGCCGAGCTGAGTGCCGAACAGGACGTCCACCGGGTCGTCCAGCTGGTCCGTCAGATCGACGACCGAGGTGTCGAAGACGACGAGCCGGGTCGTGATCGACCGCATCGACGCGAGCACCGCCCCGAACACGGACGCGTACACCACCGACGCCGCCATCGACCCGGACTGGTCGATGCACAGGACGACGTCCTTCTTCACCGCCTGCGAGGCGCGGCCGTAACCGATGAGCCGCTCGGGCACGACGGTGTTGAACTCGGGGAGGTAGTTCTTCAGGTTGGCCCGGATCGTGCGGTCCCAGTCGATGTCCCGGTGGCGGGGCCGGCTGATGCGGGCGCTGCGGTCGAGCGCGCCGGTGAGGGTCGCGCGGGTGCGGGACGCCAGCCGCTTCTCCAGGTCCTCGACCACCTTCCGGACGACCGCCCGGGCCGTCTCCTTCGTCGTCTCGGGCATCGCTTTGTTGAGCGAGAGGAGTGTCCCGACGAGGTGGACGTCCGCCTCGACGGCCTCCAGCATCTCCGGCTCCAGCAGCAGGGTGCTGAGGCCGAGACGGTCGATCGCGTCGCGCTGCATGACCTGGACGACGGAGCTGGGGAAGTACGTCCGGATGTCGCCGAGCCAGCGCGTCACGTTCGGCGCGGACCCTTCGAGGCCCCCCGAACGCCTTCCGCTCCCACGCTCCTTGCCGCTCCCCGTGCCGTAGAGCGCGCCGAGCGCGCCGTCCATCGCGGCGTCCGTCCCGGTCAGGGTGCAGCCGGTCCCGTCCGCTCCTCCCCCGCCGAGCACGAGCCGCCAGCGCCGCAGCCGCTCGTCGGGGGCGCTGTCCACCGCCCTGCCGGCCGTCGCGTCGACAGCCGTGTCCGTTGCCGCGTCAACCGCTGCGTCCGCTGCCGCGCCCACCACCGAGTCGGCCGTTGTCATACGTGGTCCCCCTCCAGGATCAGCCGCAGTACGGGCAGCACCGCGTCGGCCCGCTCCTCGTCGAGTCCGGCCCCGAATCCGGGCATGCCTGCCTCCCCCGGCGCCGGTGCGTCGCCCGCTCCTGCAGGGCCGCGCCGCACCAACTCGCCCAAGGTGCGGCGGACGCCGGGCTCGTACGCCGAGAACGTGCGCCGCAGCAGCGGCAGTACGTCCGTGAACGCGCCCGCCGGCACCGACGTCAGCCAGGCGTCGACGAGCCCGAGCAGGCGCTCGTCGTGAACGAGGAGCATGCCTCCTCCGGACGCGCCGCCGACGAAGCCCTCGACCCAGGCCGCGGCGTCGGCGGGCGGAGTGCCGGGCGAGAGCGCGAGGCCCATGAGCCGCACGGCCTCGTCCTCGGTGAGTCGCCCGTCGTCCAGCAGCAACCGGGCCGCGCGCCCCCGTATCACCCCGGGCACGGTGTCCCGCGCGGCGAGCTTGCGCAGGACGGCCGCCCAGCGCCCGCCCAGCTCCCCGGCTCCGGCTCCGGCTCCGGCTCCGGCTCCGGCTCCGGGCAGGAGGCCTATCGCCGTGTGGACGCCGTCGAGATGTCCGCGCATCTCGGCGGCGCCGTCCGCGTCGAGCCCGGTGCAGGCGGGCGGCAGGCCGACGCAGATCCGCTCGGCCAGCCCGGCCGCCACCTCGCCGAGCGCGGCGGTGTCCGTGGCCCGCACGTCCCCGTACCGAAGGGAGCGGGCGAGGGCGGGCAGCGCCTGGGCGAGGTGGCCGACGTCCGCGTCGAGGGCCGCGCGGTCGGCGAGGGCCTTCATCACCACGGGAAGCGCATCGGGCAGTTCGGCCAGGAGACACCGCTCGGCGAGGGCCGTCACCTCGGCGAGGGCGGTCGCCGACGCGCTCTCGGACTCGGCCTTCGCGGTGGCGGCCGAGAGCACGGTGGTGCCCCACACCCCCGCCTCGGCGACCTTGACGTGCAGCTCGGGCTCCCAGCGCAACCGCCAGGTCTCCCGGAACGTGCCGGTCGAGCCGCGCCCCGCCGCCGGGGTGCCCCAGCCGACGCCGAGGAGCCGCAACCGGTGAAGCAGCCGACTGCGCGAGGCGTCGGTCTCCTTGCGCAGATCCAGCTCCAACTCGCGCTCCAGCAGCTCCGGTTTCAGCCGCAGGGTGCGCTGGAGGCGGGTCAGGTCGCGCTGCAGCGGGACGGCCGGAGCGGCCTCGGGCACTTCGCCGAGCACATCGCCGGTGATCAGCCTGTCCTGGATCAGCCCGAGCGGCACGTCGGAGCCGTCGCACATCACGGCCCGGATCGCGTCGGTGGTCTCACTCAGTCCGGCGAGCGGCCGCGCGCGCATCGCGGCGAGTGTCCCGGCGAGCCGGACCGCCTCGATGACATGGGCCGACGAGACGATCCGGTCCTCGTCCCTGAGCAGTCCCGCGACCTTGGTCATCCAGCGCTCCACGGGGCGGTCCGGGGCGCTGAACAGATGCGCGTACCAGCCGGGCGAGTCGATTCCCGCGCCGTATCCGCTGCGCCGGGAGAGCCTGCGGTGCGTCCAGGGCACCCAGGTCGTCTCGGTCTTGACCTTGGGGAGGCCCTTGAGCAGGGCGCGGTCGGCGGTGACCGTCGGCTTCCCGGTCTGCCCGGTCAGTGCGGGGACGTGCCAGGCGCCGCAGACGACGGCGATCTCGTCCCCGAACTCCTTGCGCGCGGCCCGCAGTCGGATCCGCATATGGGCCTCGCGCACGAGATCGCGGTCGTGCCCGCCGTGTCCGTACGCCTCGCGCAGCGCGGCCATGGCCTCGCCGAGCACGGCGAAGGGCGTGAGCGGGTCGGCAGGTGGCGTGGCGCCGGGCGTCGACGGCGTGGCGCCGCGGTGCTCGATCACGTCCTCCCACCAGCGCTCCGGATCGTCGTAACCGGCGGTCTCGGCGAGCACCGCGATCGGATCGACCCGCAGCGCCGGCCCGCCTCCGCCAGGATGCGCCTCGTCTTCCTCGTCGCCCCACGTGGGGTCGGAGGCCGCCGCCAGGGAGTGCGTGGCGGGCAGGTCGATGAACCGTACGGGCACGTCGTGCGCCAGCGCCCAGCGGATCGCGACCCACTCCGGCGAGAACTCCGCCATCGGCCAGAACGCCGCCCTGCCGGGGTCGTCCACGGCGTGCGCGAGCAGCGCGACCGGCGGGACCATCCCCTCGTCCGCGGCGAGCGGCAGCAGGGCGTCCCCCTCGGGCGGTCCTTCGATCAGCACCGCCCGTGGCTCCGCCGCGTCGAGCGCTGCCCGCACCGCCCGTGCCGACCCGGGCCCGTGATGCCGCACCCCGAGCACGAGCGGCCCGTCACCGGGCCACGCCCTTTCCACGGCCGGAGCGGCGACGGCATGCGGGGCGCTCCCGTGCGGCCGGATCCCGGACTCGTCCGGTCCGGCGGCGCGGGGGCCGGCTGGGGCCGTCGACCCCGGCGGGACCGCAGCGGGGGCCGAAGCCTGCACGGCGGACGGCAGGGCGTCCGGCGCCGCGGCCGTGTCGCGGAGCCCGGCCGTGGCGCCGGACATCGCGGCCTTGGACCCGGGCGTCGCCGCCCTGGACCCGGGCGTCGCAGCCATGACCGCCGCCGTCATGCGCTCACCTCGCGGCAGGCGCGGTAGAAGTCCTTCCAGCCGTCCCGCTCCCGCACCACCGTTTCCAGGTACTCCTGCCAGATGACACGATCCGCGGCCGGGTCGCGGACGACCGCGCCGAGGATGCCGGCCGCCACATCGCCCGGGCGCAGGACGCCGTCGCCGAAGTGGGTCGCGAGCGCGAGGCCGTTCGTGACGACCGAGATCGCCTCGGCCGTGGAGAGCGTCCCCGAGGGGGACTTGAGCTTCGTACGGCCGTCGGTCGTGACGCCGTCGCGCAGCTCGCGGAAGACCGTGACCACACGCCGGATCTCGTCGACGCCCTCGGGCGCGGCGGGCAGGTCGAGCGAGCGCCCCAACTGGTCGACACGCCGCGACACGATGTCGACCTCCGCGTCCGCGGTCGCGGGCAGCGGCAACACCACCGTGTTGAACCGGCGGCGCAGCGCGCTCGACAGGTCGTTGACCCCTCGGTCGCGGTCGTTCGCCGTCGCGATGAGGTTGAAACCGCGGACCGCCTGCACCTCCTGGCCGAGCTCGGGGATCGGCAGGGTCTTCTCCGACAGGATCGTGATGAGCGTGTCCTGCACGTCCGCCGGAATGCGGGTGAGCTCCTCGACGCGCGCGGTCATCCCCTCGGACATCGCGCGCATGACGGGGCTGGGCACGAGCGCGTCACGGCTCGGGCCGCGGGCGAGCAGCTGCGCGTAGTTCCACCCGTACCGGATGGCCTCCTCGGGCGTGCCCGCCGTGCCCTGCACGAGCAGGGTGGAGTCTCCGCTGACGGCGGCCGCGAGATGCTCGGACACCCAGGTCTTCGCGGTGCCGGGCACGCCGAGCAGGAGCAGCGCCCGGTCGGTGGCGAGCGTCGTGACGGCGACCTCGACGATCCTGCGGGGCCCCACGTACTTCGGCGTGATCACCGTCCCGTCGGGCAGCGTGCCGCCGAGGAGATACGTGGCCACGGCCCACGGCGAGAGTCGCCAGCGGGCAGGCCGCGGCCGGTCGTCGGCCGCGGCCAGCGCCTTGAGTTCGTCGGCGAAGGCGTCCTCGGCATGCGGCCGCAGGACCTCGGTGCCGGTGTCTGCACCGGTTTCGGGCACGGTCATGGATCCCCCTCCAGATCGATCGACCGGATGTGGTTCCCACCGTGCACCATGCCACTGACAATCGGCTGTTTCCGCAGGCCGGCGCCGTAGAGCGAGGCCGAAGTCGACTGTGCCGGGGCGGACTTACTCGACGATCGGGGACAGGGCGATGCACCCGGTCGCGGCCGCGACGCCGGCGCCGGACTCCTCCTTGATGACCTTGCCCTTGTACGTGATCTTGCAGCCGACCTCTCCCCCGGCGAGGTCCACCGCGATCGGCACGACCGTGGGCGCCTCGATGCCCTTCAGCGTCACGGTCTTCTTCCACGGCAGCGTGGGCTTCTGCACCGATTCGAGCTTGGGCTCGGTCGCGGTGCCGCCGCCGGCGTTGTACTCGATCGAGTCGACGTTCTTGCCGGTGACCTCGTACGTCACCTCGTACGTCTCGTTCACGGCCTTGTCGACCTGGTCGACGGCCGCGTCGCAGCCGACGAGGCCGAAGGCGAGCCCTGCGGCGGCAAAGGCGCCGGCGGCGGAGCGGATGGTGCGGTTCATGCGGGATCCCCCCTGGATCGTGTGGCTGACACGCGCAGCGAATCGCAAAGAACAGGCAAGGTCAAGTCGTTATCAATCCCGCAGATACGCAGGTCAGAGGGCATTGTCAGAGGTGGCCCGTACGGTCGTTCCCATGAATCAGCAGGGGGTGCGCTGGACGGCGGAGCAGGTGCTGGCCCTGGCTCCTGACGCCGCGTCACGCAAAGCGGGAAGCAAGCTCGGCTCCGCCGGGCCGTGGTCGGGCGCGGGCAGCAACGGCTCGGGCGCCGTCTGGGGTCTGTGCAAGGGCAGCGGCAGCAACCCGTACCGGACGATCGTGGACACGGCCGGCCCGGCGTACAAGTGCAGTTGCCCGAGCCGGAAGTTCCCGTGCAAGCACGCACTGGGGCTGCTGTTGCTCTGGGCGGGCGACGAGGAGACGGTCCGGGACGCCGAAGTGCCCGACTGGGCCGACGAATGGCTGGCCGGGCGCCGCACGCGCGCGGCGGAGAAGGAGCAGCGGGGCGCGGGCGAGGGGCAGTCCGCGAAGACCGCCGATCCGGAGGCGGCCAGGCGCAGGGCGGAGCGCAGGGCCGGCCGTATCACCGCGGGCGCCACGGAGCTGGAGCAGCGGCTGGCGGATCTGCTGCGCGGAGGCCTGGCTTCGGCGGAGCAGGCCGGGTACGGGCTGTGGGAGGAGACGGCCGCACGCATGGTCGACGCCCAGGCGCCCGGGCTGGCAGGGCGGGTCCGGGAGTTGGGGGCCATCCCGGGCTCGGGGCCGGGCTGGCCCGTGCGGCTGCTCGAGGAGAGTGCGCTGGTGCACCTCCTCGACCGGGCCTGGCTGGACGTGGACCGGCTGCCGGAGCCGCTGGCCGCCACCGTGCGCACGAGGGTCGGACTGACCGCGCCCGCGGAGGGGCCCGCGGTCAGGGACGACTGGCTGGTGCTCGCACAGTACGACACGGCCGACGGCAAGATCACCACGCGGCGTACCTGGCTCCACGGGCGGGAGACCGGGCGGACCGCACTGCTGCTCTCCTTCGGTGCGGCCGGGCGCGCGCCGCAACTGGCCCTGCCCGCCGGACTGATGATCGACGCCGAGCTCGTGCCGTACGGGGGTGCGGGGCAGCTGCGGGCGGATCTGGGCGAGCAGTTCGGCGCCCCGGCCCCGATCAAGGCGCCGCCGCCGGGCGGTTCGACGGCCGACGCGCTCGCGGCGTACGGGGCGGCCCTGCGCGAGGACCCCTGGCTGGACTCATGGCCCGTCACGCTGTCGGGGGTCATACCCGTCCCGGCGGACGACGGCTGGCAACTGGCCGACGCGGACGGACGGTCCGCGCTGCCGGTCGCGCCGGCCGCGCTGTCCCGCCCCGGATCGTGGAAGCTCGCCGCCGTGTCCGGCGGCGGCCCGGTCACCGTCTTCGGCGAGTTCGGGCACCGCGGCTTCATGCCGCTGGCCGCCTGGTCCGAGGAGACCCCCGAGACGGTCACCCTCACCTGACCGTATGGACGCGCGCATGGACGTACGACGGAGGACGACCCGATGACCAGCACCACCCGTACGACCGCCTGGGAAGAGCTCGTCACCTCGGCTCTTCTCGGCACCGACCGCAGGACCCCGCCCGGCGGTCTCGTGCCGCCCGGCAAGGAGGCGCCGCTCGCGCTGCTCGACGCGGCCGCGCTGCACACGGTGCGACGGCGGGCCGGGCTGCGGCCCGCAGCGGCGCGGCCGCTTCCGGAACCGGCGCCGCACGACTCCCGGCCGGCGCTGCCCGAGCCCGCCCGGTGGCGGCTCGCCCAGTTGCTGGCCGACCGCGCCGCGCCCGCGGGCTCCGGCGGCCGGCGCGGCGCGGCACCCGACCTCACGGAGCTGCTGCCGCAGTGGCTCGCCGCCGCCAACGAGCACGGATACCGCGCCCCGGCGTCCACGCTGCCCGCCCTGCTCGACGCCGCCCGCGCCCGCACCGATCTGCGGCCCCTGGCCCTGCGCTTCGCCGGGCCGCGCGGGTTGTGGCTCGCCCGGCTCAACGCGGACTGGAAGTTCGCGCTGCGCGGTGGCTCCGGAGGGTCGGCGCTGCCGGCCCCCGAGGACGCGAGCGCCGTACGGCGGCTGTGGGAGGAAGGGCTCTTCGCCGAGCGGGTCGCCCTGCTCGCCTCCGTCCGCGCGCACGACCCGGCGGCGGCCCGGGCGCTGCTGACCGCGACCTGGCCGACCGAGCGGGCGGAGGACCGGCTGATGTTCCTGGACTCGCTGCGGACAGGACTGTCCGACGCGGACGAGCCCTTCCTGGAGCAGGCGCTGTCCGACCGCAGCCGCAATGTCCGGGCGACCGCGGCGGAGCTGCTGTCCGCACTGCCGCACTCCGCGCTCGCCGCGCGGATGGCCGCACGGGCGGCCACCTGTGTCGGCCTGGACCGGACGGAGGGCGTGGAAGGGATCGCCGTGGAGGCGCCGCACGAGTGTGACGCGGAGATGCAGCGTGACGGTGTCGTGCCCACGCCGCCGTCCGGGCGGGGCGAACGCTCGTGGTGGCTCGGGCAGCTGGTGGAGGCCACGCCGCTGTCCGCATGGTCCGAGCGGCTCGGCGGGCGCACGGCCGAGGAGATCGTCGCCCTGCCCGTCGCCGACGGCTGGGGCGACGAGTTGCACGCGGCGTGGTGCCGGGCGGCGGTGCGGCAGCGGGACCCGGAGTGGTCCCGCGCCCTTCTCGGCGCGCCCGCCGCGCCGCCGTCGACCGGGCCGGGGACGTCGTCACTGGCGGAGCGGGCGAAGCTGCTGGCGACGTTGCCGGAGGAGGAACGGGCGGAATGGGTCGCGGCGTTCATATCCGCGCACGGCCTGTCGGAGGCGTTCCAGCTGCTCGGCGTCTGCGCGGTGCCCTGGGCAGAGCCGCTCGGCCGTGCGGTGGTCGACGCGCTCGACATCGCCCGGGACGGGGGCAGCTACCCCTGGAGCTTCAGCGGTGTGATGGGCCTCGCCGAGCGCTGCCTCGATCCCGCGGAGGCGTCACGTCTGGAGCTGCTGACGGCGACGCCGGACGAGACGGAGGGGGCGTCGCCGGGGGCGGGGAGCTACTGGTCCGAGGCGTTCCAGCGCCTCGTCTCCACGCTGCGCCTGCGCGCGGCGATGCACGCGGAACTGACGATGCAGGCGCAACCGAGGGCGGACGTGCAGCACGCCGCGCGGGCCTTCACGGGCTGACCCCGGGCCGTGCCGCTGGGCCCGTCGGTCGACCCGTGCCGGGTCGGGTACCGAGGGCCCCTCAGGGTTGACCCGCGCCGGCTCGGTTGCCGTCCGGCGCGGCTCCGGAGGCCGGTGCCTCTGGATTGCGGGCCGTCGTTCCTCCCCCGAACTCTGCCGGGGAAATGCCGCGGCGAGCTCCGGGGGCACAGCTCTGAGGCAGAGCTCTGCGGGCCACAGCTCCGGAGGGCACGAATCACCCTCGATCCACACCCGGAAAACAGCCCGGGTCGGACCGTCAGGGGCCGGCCCCCGTAGAGGGCACGACCCAGCAGAGGGCACAGCCCCGCGCGGGTCACCACAACGCAGCCCGCAGAAGTTACGCCTCCGCCGGCTGGCGGACGTTCGCGTTGACCCAGGCGACGATCGACGCCGTCGTGGCGCCGGGCGTGAAGATCTCCGCGACGCCCTTCTCCTTGAGCGGCGGGATGTCCGCTTCAGGGATGATGCCGCCGCCGAAGACCTTGATGTCCTCCGCGTCGCGTTCCTTCAGGAGCTCGATGACCTTGACGAACAGAGTGTTGTGCGCGCCGGACAGGATGGAGAGGCCGATCGCGTCGGCGTCCTCCTGGATGGCGGTGTCCACGATCTGCTCGGGGGTCTGGTGGAGCCCGGTGTAGATGACCTCCATACCGGCGTCGCGCAGCGCCCGCGCGATCACCTTCGCACCGCGATCGTGGCCGTCGAGACCCGGCTTGGCCACCACCACGCGGATCGGACCGGTCACACCCATCACTGCCTCCACATACCGACTGCGCCGTCACTGGCACGGACCCCCGCACCGGATAGGGCCGGGGAGTGAACGAACGTTATCTACAGCATCCCGCAACCGGCCGTTTCACGGTGGACAGCGAGGGGGAAATCACACGTGGGACATGTTCGCTACGCGTCGTACCCGCATCGGGCCGCATCGAGTCGTACGCGACACCACCGCAGCATGGACGGGACGAGCGCAAGGGGAGCCGCTACACGGCCGCCGTACCACCGTGCCGCCAGCCGCGCGGCACGGCGGTACGGCCCGTCGGCAGCCCCATGAGGGCATACGGGGGACGGAGCCGTCGACCCGTGTGCCGTTCGGAGGTCGGCCATGGGTTTCCTGCCGCTCTTGCGGATACAGCTGTCGATCGCGCTGCTGCGGGCCACCGCCCTGGAGCTGGCGATTCTCGCCGGGCATCTGCTCCTCTACCCCTCGGGGATGACCCCGGAGCGCCCGGGCCGCCCGGATCCCGCCTCCGTCGCGCCCTCCCGGACCCCACGGCCCGCCAGGTCTCCCGAGACCGAGACCCCGACGCTGCCCACCACGCAGCGTCCCCCTGTGGTCCTCCTGCACGGCTTCATCGACAACCGCTCGGTCTTCGTTCTCCTCCGCCGCTCCCTCGCCCGCAACGGATGGCGTCACGTCGAGTCGCTCAACTACTCACCGTTGACCTGCGACATACGGACGGCGGCCGAGCTGCTCGGCCGCCACATCGAGGAGATCTGCGCCCGCACCGGCCATCGCGAGGTCGACATCGTCGGACACAGCCTCGGCGGCCTCATCGGCCGCTATTACGTCCAGCGGCTCGGCGGTGACCGGCGCGTCCGTACGCTCGTCACGCTCGGAACGCCGCACTCGGGCACCAGCGTCGCCCCACTCGCGAGCGCTCACCCCATCGTGCGGCAGATGCGACCCGGCTCCGCCGTACTGGAAGAGCTGCGACTGCCGGCCCCGGGGTGCCGGACGCGGTTCGTCAGCTTCTGGAGCGATCTCGACCAACTGATGGTGCCGCTGGAAGGGGCTTGCCTCGACCATCCGGACCTGATCGTGCGCAACGTCCGGGTGAGCGGTATCGGCCACCTCGCGCTGCCCGTGCACCCCACCATCGCGGCGAGCATCCGGGAAGCGATCGAGGCATCGGAATCCGATGCCGGAATGTCCGGAATCGTGTCGGTCGCCTGACGTCCCCGGCACCTGACCGGATCTCGAACAATCTTCGAACGTAAGGCCAAAGGTCTCCCCACACTCCGCCGAAACACGGCCGAATGCCCGTTTCCCGCTCACGCAAAACCTGCGGAAGATTGTCGGCGTCGCATACCGCCGGGTACAGTCGCGCCCACTGCGTTCCCCGGGAACCCCGTTGCGGGTGGCCCCGGATCCTGGTCCTGCTGCCGAGGCGAGAGAGAAGTTGGTGAACGACCAGCACCCCGACGCCGGGTACGACCCCTACGCCGCCGGCAGCTTCGACACCGACCCGCTCTTCGGCGCCCTTCCGGGCAGTTACGACTACGGCGCAGGACAGAGCGGGCAGTACGACGCGACGCAGTGGCAGTCGGCGACGACGGGGTACGACGCCTACGCGGCGCAGGGGCACCAGCAGCAGTACGACACCAGCGGCCAGTGGGACGCCAACGCCTGGAACCAGACCGGGCAGTTCGAGACCGCCGCCGCCACGTTCGCGTACGACGCGTACGGCACGACCGACCAGTGGCCCGCGGCCGGGTACGGCGCGACCTCGTACGGCACCGGGGCCTACGACGCCACCGCCTGGAACTCGGCCGGCACCGACACGTCGCAGGCCACGGAGGCCTACCAGCCGGAGGCGGAGTACGCGGCCTACGGGGAATACGCCCCGGAATACACCGGACACACGGAGTACGCCCAGTACAGCGGTGGCTATTACGACGAGACCGCTCACGCCCGGGCCGTCGTGCCGGAGCAGTACTCCCCCGAGGGTGAGTTCGGGACCGACTCGGCATCCGCCCAGGAGTACGCACAGGAGCACGTCGCCGAACTCGGCCCCGATGCCCGGTCCGAGACCGCGCTCGAGCCCGAATCCGACACAAGCGACGTAAACGACGTAAGTGACGAATACGGCAACTACGAGGAAGAGAGCGACGAAGCCGAACTCGTCGCCGCCGCGGCCACCGTCACCGCCCCGGCCGTGAACCTCGACGCCGCCCGCCCCGTACGCCGCTCCGGCGGCAGCCGCGGCCGTCGCCGCACCCCCGCAAAGCGTTCGGCGATGCTCACCGTGGCCGTACCGTCCGCCTGTGTCATGGGCGTCGCCGGTGTCGCAGCCGCATCCGTCAGCGGGCTCACCGGGGGCGACGAGAAGAAGGACGACACGACCGCGGTCACGGCCGCCGATCCGGCGTCGGTCAAGCCCGTCGCCGTCAACAACAAGCTCGACACACAGCTCGCCGCGCTGAGCGCCGACGCCCGCGACTTCGGCGACCGCGCCAGCCGCACCCAGGAGCGCATCGACCTCAAGGCGCGCCAGGAGGCGGAGCGCAAGAAGCGCGAGGACGAGGCAGCTCGCCGCGAGGCACTGCGCCCCAAGTTCGCCCTGCCGGTCAGCCAGAACGGGCTCAGCGCCTACTACGGCCAGGCCGGCGTCAACTGGATGTCCATGCACACGGGCATCGACTTCCCGGTCTCGTACGGAACCCCCGTGATGGCCGCGACCGACGGCACGGTACGCACCCAGTGGAACAGCGCGTACGGCAACATGGCCATCGTCACCGCCGCCGACGGTACGGAGACCTGGTACTGCCACCTGAGCAGCACCAAGATCCGCTCGGGCTCGGTCAAGGCAGGCGACGTCATCGCGTACTCGGGGAACTCCGGCAACTCCACCGGCCCGCACCTGCACTTCGAGGTCCGGCCGGGCGGCGGATCGGCGATCGACCCGCTGTCGTGGCTGCGCAGCCACGGCCTCAACCCGTCGTAGGACCGGCCGGGCCGACGAGCCAGGATCGGACGGCTCAGGAACAGACAAGTCACGGTCGGACGGCTCAGGAACAGCCGCGTCACGGTCAGGCGAATCGGCCCGGTGAACGGACCCGGCTGCCACTCCTAGAGCTTCTCCACCGGCGCGTAGCGCAGCAGCAGCCGCTTCGGCTTCGCGTCCCCGAAGTCGATCGTCGCCTGCGCGTCCGAGCCCGACCCGGTCACCACCATCACCGTGCCGAGGCCGAACTGGTCGTGCGTGACCCGGTCTCCGACGGCCAGGGCGATCACCGGCTTGTCCGCAGCGCGGCGCGTGGCGAAGCCCGAAGGACCGGAACGCGACCGCGAGGACGACAGCGAGGACGTGATCCCGGACGTCGGCCCGGCCGGGGCGGCCATCGGTCCCGTCCGCTTCCACTGCAGGTGCGCGTCCGGGATCTCCTCCAGGAAGCGCGACGGCGGGTTGTACGCGGGCTGGCCCCACGCGCTCCGCATCGACGACCGCGTCAGGTAGAGCCGCTCACGGGCGCGCGTGATGCCCACGTACGCAAGCCGCCGCTCCTCCTCCAGCTCCTTGGTCTGGCCCAGCGCCCGCATGTGCGGGAACACGCCGTCCTCCATGCCCGTGAGGAACACGACCGGGAACTCCAGGCCCTTCGCCGTGTGCAGCGTCATCAGCGTGATGACCCCGGCGCCTTCCTCGTCCTCGTCCGGGATCTGGTCCGAGTCGGCGACGAGCGCGACCTGCTCCAGGAACTCGGCGAGGGTGCCCGAGCCCTCCTCGGCACCGCGCTCCTGCTCGAACTCGAGCGCGACCGCGGCCAGCTCCTGGAGGTTCTCGATGCGCGTCTCGTCCTGCGGGTCGGTCGAGGCCTGCAACTCGGCGAGGTACCCCGTCCGTTCGAGCACGGCCTCCAGCACCGTGGCCGGCCCCGCGCCCGACTCGACGATCGTGCCGAGCTCCTCCATCAGCGCGTTGAACCGCTTCACGGCATTGGCCGACCGAGCGGCCATGCCGTACGCCTCGTCCACACGCCGCAGCGCCTGCGGGAAAGTGATCTTCTCGCGCAGTGCCAGCGCGTCGATCATCGCCTCCGCGCGCTCGCCGATGCCGCGCTTCGGGACGTTGAGGATGCGGCGCAGCGGGACGTTGTCCTCGGGGTTGGCCAGGACGCGCAGATAGGCCAGGACGTCCCGGACCTCCTTGCGCTCGTAGAAGCGCACGCCGCCGACGACCTTGTAGGGCAGGCCGACGCGGATGAAGATCTCCTCGAAGACACGGGACTGGGCGTTCGTCCGGTAGAAGACCGCGACATCGCCGACCTTCGCCTCGCGCGCGTCCGTCAGCCGGTCGATCTCGTCGGCGACGAACTGGGCCTCGTCGTGCTCGGTGTCCGCCACGTAGCCGGTGATCTGTGCTCCGGCCCCCGCGTTCGTCCACAGGTTCTTGGGGCGACGGCTCTCGTTCCGCTCGATGACGGCATTGGCGGCGGAGAGGATCGTCTGCGTCGAGCGGTAGTTCTGCTCCAGCAGGATCGTCGTCGCGTCCGGGTAGTCCTCCTCGAACTGGAGGATGTTACGGATCGTGGCACCACGGAAGGCGTAGATCGACTGGTCGGCGTCGCCCACGACGCACAGCTCGGCCGGGTCCAGGTCCTCGTACCCGGAGCCGACCAGCTCGCGCACCAGTGTGTACTGAGCGTGGTTGGTGTCCTGGTACTCGTCGACGAGGACATGGCGGAACCGGCGCCGGTAGTGCTCTGCGACGTCCGGGAACGCCTGGAGCAGATGGACCGTGGTCATGATGATGTCGTCGAAGTCCAGAGCGTTGGCCTCGCGCAGCCGCGCCTGGTACATCCGGTAGGCCTCGGCGAGCGTCTTCTCGAAGCCTCCCCCAGAGCCTCCGGCCTGGGAGGTACCCCCATCGGCCTGGTCGGCGAAGGTCTCCTCGTCGATCAGCTCGTTCTTCAGGTTCGAGATCTTGGCGCTGAAGGACTTCGGCGGGTAGCGCTTCGGGTCGAGGTCGAGATCGCGGCAGACCAGGGCCATGAGCCGCTTGGAGTCGGCCGCGTCGTAGATCGAGAACGACGAGGTGAAGCCGAGCTTCTTGCTCTCCCGGCGCAGGATGCGCACGCAGGCGCTGTGGAAGGTGGAGACCCACATCGCGTTGGCACGCGGGCCGACGAGGTGCTCGACGCGCTCCTTCATCTCGCCCGCGGCCTTGTTCGTGAACGTGATCGCCAGTATCTGGCCGGGGTGGACATGGCGGGTCGCCAGCAGATGGGCGATCCGGTGGGTCAGCACCCTGGTCTTGCCCGAGCCGGCGCCGGCCACGATGAGCAGCGGGGAGCCGGTGTGCACGACGGCGGCACGCTGCTGCTCGTTCAGGCCGTCGAGCAGCGCGGCCGGGTCCACGGCGGTGCGGGGCGCTCCGTCCCGGTAGTAGGCGTCCCTGGCCGGAGGCACGTCGAACTTCCCCTCGAAGAGGTCGTCCGGGACCTCCTCGTGGGGGCCGTGCTCGTCGGGCTCATAGGGCTCGTCGTGCCCGGGCGGCGGGGGACCCGCCGGGCCCGAGGTGCGCCGGAGGTCGGCCAGGAAGCTGTCGTCAAAGAGGCTGCTCATCGCTCTACGAGTCTAGGCCGCCCCACTGACAGCCCGCGGCCGCCTTGGCGACAACCGTCCCGAATCCGGCCCGGCACGCTCCGTAGCGTATCGACCACGACACGCGAAGGTCACGGAAATGTATCGGACATATCGCGCATCGTCCTTCACAAGGGCACCACAGTTTGGCTAGCGTGCTCGCTCAGGCGGCTCGAACCCCCTTGGTGACCAACGCCAATCGGGCAGCCCACGCCGAATCCGGGCTTTCTTCAAGGAAGTTCGGAACCGGGGACCCATCATGCACAACCGGGGTGAATCGGGCCAGCTCAACTCGGCCCGTAGGACAGCCTTCCGTTTCGTCCGAACCCGACAGCTAACCCGGTAGGCGGTCCACGGAAGGAGATGTCGGCCTTGGCGTCGCATCGCAAGACGCGCACCCGTACAGGTCCCCGTACGAAATCCCCCGCCGTCGGGTTCACGACGGCCGCCCTCGCGGGCGTCACCCTCCTCTCCGCCCAGAGTGCTCAGGCCGACCCGAGACCCAGCATCGAAGAGGTCCAGAAGAAGGTCGACGACCTCTACCGGCAGGCGGGCACCGCGACCCAGGAGTACAACCGGGCCAAGGAGGAGACCGCGCAGCAGCGCCGCGAGGTGGACACGATCCTCGACGACGTCGCCAAGCGCACGGAATCGCTGAACGAGGCCCGACGCACGCTCGGTTCGTACGCGGCCGCGCAGTACCGGACCGGTGCGGTCACGCCGACCGCCGCGCTGCTCTTCGCCGACAGCCCGCAGGCGTACTTCGACCAGACCCATCTGATGGACCGGCTCTCCGACGAGCAGCGCGGCGCCGTCGCCGACTTCGAGGCCCAGCAGGCGGAGGCGGCGAAGCAGCGTGCGAAGGCGACCACGAGCCTGGAGACGCTGACCGCTTCCCAGCAGTCGCTGCGCACCAGCAAGGAGCAGGTCCAGAAGAAGCTCGCCGAGGCGCGGACGCTGCTGTCACAGCTGACGGCCGAGGAGAAGGCACGGCTCGAGGCGCTGGAGCGAGAGCGCGAGGAAGAGGCCCGCCGCCAGGCGGAGGCGAAGGCCAAGGCGGAGGCGGAGGCCAAGGCCGAGGCCGAGGCCGAGGCCGAGCGCCTGGCACAGGAGCGCGCGCAGCAGGAGGCACAGAACCAGGACACGGGAACGAGCACGGGGACGGGGACGGGTACCGGGACCGGGACTGGGACCGGGACCGGGACTGGGACCGGGACCTACGCCGCCAAGGCCGAGAAGGTCCTCACCTTCGCCCGCGCCCAGATCGGCAAGCCGTACGTGTGGGGGGCGACCGGCCCCAGCTCGTACGACTGCTCGGGCCTCACCCAGGCCGCCTGGAAGGCCGCCGGCGTCGACCTGCCCCGCACCACGTGGGACCAGGTCAAGGTCGGCCAGCGCGTGGCCACGAACGATCTCCTCCCGGGTGACCTGGTCTTCTTCTACGACGACATCAGCCACGTCGGCATCTACATAGGCGACGGCATGATGATCCACGCCCCGAAGCCGGGCGCGAACGTCCGTGAGGAGTCGATCTACTACATGCCGATCTACGGGAGCGTCCGCCCCGCGTAGACCCACTCGCACTCACGCCGCAACGCGCCCTGTGAAGAGGGCGCGTTGCGGCGTGAGGTGTTTGCGCGAACGGCTTACGCGGACGCCAGGCTCAGGTCGACAACACCACAACATCGCGATGCCGTGCCGTCCCGGGGGACAACCCCCGGACCCCCGGCCGACTCACGTCCACAACGTGGCGATGAAGATGTTCGCCAGCGTCAGGCCGCCCACCGCGCCGAACAGGCCCTTCCCCACCTTCTCGTCGTCCCGCTTGACGTAGACCAGTGCGAGGATCACCACCAGCACCGCCAGCTTGATGCCGACCTTGAGGTTGTTGACCGCCTGGTCGTCCGCCTGGTTCAGCCCCACCAGCGCCACGCCCGTGACCAGCATGGTCAGGGCGCCGTGCAGCATCGCGGGCGTGAAGCGCGCCGTACCCTCGCCCATCGCCTTCATCCGGGTCAGGAAGCCGCCGAGCAACGACGCAATGCCGATGATGTGCAGGGCGACGAAGACATTGATGAGTATGTCCATGGCACGGGAGCCTAGCCGTACGGTCCGAAAGCGACCCCGGCGGTCCGACTCCCGCCGACTCCTGCCAATAACAGTCATGTCACCACTTCGCCGCGCCCCGGAGGTTTAGCGTCCTCCCCCAGGTGACCGACTCCCCAACGCCGCCGCACGTCCGGGCGGCACGCCGGCCACCACGCCGATGGATCCGGCGGTGGGCCGTTCCCTGTGCGGCCCGCCGCCGGACCGTACGGCGCGAACCGCCGGACTCCGGAAGGACTGGCCCTCGTGGCAGCGCACCGCAAACCCAAGCAGCGCACGATCGGCGGCCCGGCCGCCCGCACCGCCCTCACACTCGCGCTCGCCGGTGCCGCGACCGCCACCGCCTTCGACGGTTCCGGACACGCGGAGCCCCGCCCCACGCCCGAGCAGCTGAAGGCCAAGGCCGACAAGCTGTACCAGGAGGCCGAGGAGGCCACCGAGAAGTACAACGGCGCCAAGGAAGCCGCCGACCGGGCCCGTGAGTCGTTGGACGAGCTGCGGGACGAGGCGGCGAGGCGCACGGAGCGGCTCAACGCCTCGCGGAACGCACTCGGTTCGATCGCCACCGCGCAGTACCGCGCGGGCGGGCTCGACCCGGCGGTACAGCTCGCGCTCTCCGCCGACCCCGACGACTATCTGGCCGGGGCGGAGCTGGCCGAGCGGGCCGGGTCGCGGCAGGCCGCCACGATCGCCGGGATCCAGAAGCAGGCGCGGGAGCTGGCCCAGCTGCGTGCGGAGGCGGGCGAGCGGCTGGCCACGCTGACGGCCCGGCAGGCGGAGCTGGCCCGGCACCGGACGACGATACGCACGAAGCTCGCCGCGGCCGAGAAGCTCCTGACGCAGCTCACCCCCGGCGGGCGCGCCGCCTACGCGGGCCAGGACGGCACCTCGGCGTCCCGGGCCGACCGCGACGCCGCCCGCACCGCCCCCGGTGCCCGGGTCGCCGCCCCCAACCCCCGTGCGGCGCAGGCCGTGGCGTACGCGTACGGGGCGCTCGGCAAACCGTATGTCTGGGGCGCGACCGGACCGTCCTCGTACGACTGCTCGGGGCTCACGCAGGCCGCCTGGCGCTCGGCGGGCGTCTCGCTCCCCCGCACGACGTACACGCAGATCAACGCGGGCCGCAGCGTCCCCCGCTCCCAGCTCGCGCCCGGGGACCTGGTCTTCTTCTACTCCGGCGTCTCCCATGTGGGGCTCTACATCGGAGGCGGGCAGATGATCCACGCCCCGCGGCCCGGAGCACCGGTCCGCATCGCGCCGATCGACCAGATGCCGTTCGCCGGCGCGACCCGGGTGGCGTAGGCAGGTCGGCCTCCCTCTGAACCCCCGGCCCCCTGAACGGCCCTCGGCACACGGCCGTCAGCGCGCCGCCGCCGATGTCGTCGGGCCCCCCTCGACGCCGACCTGGCGGGTCAGCCGGCGGAAGACGTCCGGGACCTGGAGCTTCCACCCTTCGGTGTCATGGGCGTCGCCGACCTCGACGACGTCGACCTTCGTCGGGGGCTTGGCCGCGGCACGCAGCGCGAGGCCCGCCTCGAAGCCGTCGCCCCGCGCCCCGGAGACACAGAGCGCGGTCCGCGGAGGGACCGGGGCGGACTCCAGCATGCTGAGAGGGTTGTTGGCGCGGCGGAGTCCGGGCTCGTAGGCGGCGATGGAGGCCTTCTCGGCGGCCGGGTCGTTGTAGCCGGACAGGCTCACACCGGCCCGATAGCGGACCGGGTGCGCGACGGCGAGCTTCGCCGCGCAGTGGCCGCCCGCCGAGCAGCCGGCGACGGCCCAGCCGCCGGGCCGCTGCGAGGCGCGGAGGCTGTCCATGACCATCTTGCGGACGTCGACGCTGAGCCAGGTGTCCGCGTTGATCCTCCCCGGGGCGTTGGCGCAGCCCGTGTCCATACCGCCGAGCAGCGTCGTGCGCGGGGACACGAGGATGAACGGCGCCACCTCACCCCTCTCCATCAGAGGCTTCAGCTGCTCGTGCACCCGGAGCGAGGTGAACCAGGCACGGGACGAGCCGGGGTGGCCGGGCAGCAGCTCGACCACAGAGAACTTCGCGTTCCGGTAGGCCGTGTCGTCGTACTGCGGCGGCAGCCAGACGTAGACCTCGCCCCGCACGCCGGAGACCTGCCCGTCGAACTCCGTGACCCGGACATCCGGCCCGACGTGCGGGTCGTCCGCGGGGCTGAAGGTCTGCTTCGACACCGGCAGATCGGCGAACCGCACCCCGCCCATACCGTCCTCGCCGAGGTCGACCGCGGCCCTCACATGGTCCCCGGTGCCGAGCAGATCGTCCCAGCCGCCGTACAGACCGTTGCTGTTGTTCACGGCGACGAAGACCACCAGCAGCGCGGTCACCTGCGCGAATCCGACCATCAGCAGCCGGGCGCCGCCCCGCACGAGGGCGAGTCCGCGCGCCCGGCTCCACAGGGCGAGCGGCAGCAGCACGGCGACCACGGCCGGCACGATCGCGGTCACGAAGAAGGGGGTCCCGGTCAAGCTCATCACGGTCGGTCAGAGGAGACGGGAACCGCCCGGGTTGCCACCCCTGTGTGCCGGTTGCCTCACACATGGCCGTCGGACGAGCCGGCCCCGTCCGGCCCGTCCGGGCAGCCGGCCCCGTCCGGCCGGTCGGCGCCGTCAGACGAGCCGCCGCGCCGTCGCCCACCTCGTCAGCTCGTGCCGGTTCGACAACTGCAGTTTCCGCAGCACCGCCGAGACATGCGACTCGACCGTCTTCACGGAGATGAAGAGCTGCCTGGCGATCTCCTTGTAGGCGTATCCGCGCGCGATCAGCCGCAGCACCTCCCGCTCCCGCTGGGTGAGCCGGTCAAGGTCCTCGTCGACCGGCGGTGCGTCCGTCGACGCGAACGCGTCCAGCACGAAGCCCGCCAGCCGCGGCGAGAACACCGCGTCCCCCTCCTGTACCCGGAAGATCGAGTCGACCAGGTCGGTGCCGGTGATCGTCTTGGTGACGTAGCCGCGCGCACCGCCGCGGATCACGCCGATCACGTCCTCCGCGGCGTCCGACACCGACAGCGCCAGGAACCGCACCGGGTGCTCCGCCGCCCCCATCAGGCTCGCGCAGCGGCGCAGCACATCCACCCCGCCGCCGCCCGGCAGGTGGACGTCGAGGAGCACGACCTCGGGGCGGGTGGCCGTGATCACCGTGACCGCCTGGTCGACGTCGGCCGCCTCGCCGACCACCTCGACGCCCGTGGTCTCCGTGCGGCCGATCTCGGCCTGCACTCCGGCGCGGAACATCCGGTGGTCGTCGACGAGCACGACCCGTACGCGACGCTCCGTGGTCCGTTCGTTTGCGTCGGTCTGCTCGGTCATCCGTCCGCCCTCTCCCTCTCCCGCTCCATCTCGAGCTCCACTTCCGTGCCCTCGCCGGGTACGGAACGCAGGCGCGCCGTCCCGCCGTTGCGCTGCATACGCCCGATGATCGATTCTCGTACGCCCATCCGGTCCTCCGGTACCGCGTCGGGGTCGAATCCGGGCCCCCGGTCCCGTACGGAGACGAACACGGTACGGCCCTCGACCTCCGCGTACACCTGGACCGGACCGCCCTCGCCACCGTACTTCGCGGCGTTCACCATCGCCTCGCGCGCGGCCTGCATCTGCGCGCTCAGCTTCTCGTCGAGCGGGCAGTCGCCGACGACCACGACCTCCAGCGGGACGCCGTGCTTGTCCTCGACCTCGGCGGCCGCCTTCTTCACCGCCTCGGCGAGCGTGGTGGGCTCCTCGTCCTCCTCCTTGCCGTTGCCCTCCGGCTTGTACAGCCAGTTGCGCAACTCCCGCTCCTGGGCGCGGGCGAGCCTGCGCACCTCGCCCGCGTCGTCCGCGTTGCGCTGTATCAGCGTGAGGGTGTGCAGCACGGAGTCGTGGACGTGGGCGGCGACCTCGGCGCGCTCCTGGGCGCGGATGCGCATCAGGCGCTCCTCGGAGAGGTCCTGGGTCATGCGCACCAGCCAGGGGCCCGCGAGCAGACCGACGCCGGCGATCACGGCGAGCGCCGCGGTCAGGACGTTGCCGAGCTGGGCCGCCGAGCCGCGGACCACCACGAAGACGGTCAGGCCCATGCCGACGAGCGCGACGCCCGCGAGTCCGCGCGCGAGCTGCAGCAGACGGCGCCGCCGGCCGTCGCCGGTCCACTGGGCGCGGCGGGCGTTGTCGGCCTGCCGCCACACCAGGACGACACCGGCGCCTATGAGCAGCAACGGCCATACGTAGCGGTTGGCACTGCCCATGTCGACATTGCCGACGAAGACGACCGCGCCGATCAGCAGGGCGATCAGCGCGAACAGCTGGCCCTTGTCGGGCTTGCGCAGCCGACGCCGGCCGTCCGGCATCGTCTCGAAGACGGGCCTCGGCTCGGCCGACCTGCCCCCGACGCCGAGCGGGACGACGATCCAGAACACCGCGTACAGCAGCACGCCGAGGCCGTCCGCCATGAAGAGGCCCAGGAAGACCAGCCGGACCCAGATGACGGGCAGCCCGAGATGTCCGGCGAGGCCGCGCGCGACACCGCCGAGCCAGCGCCCGTCGGCGCTGCGGTACAGCTTGCGGACGGGCGGCTCTTCGGTCTCGGGAAGGCGGGCGGCGGCGACGGGCATGGCTCGATCGTCACACGTCCGTACGGGCCCGGTCATCAGGGCCGTCCCTGAGACCGACCCTGAACCTCAGGGGGACCCCGGGAGGAATATCAGGGACGGGCCAGGGTCGGGGCGGCTGCCACCCGCGGGCGCGCCCCGTCACCATGGAGTCATGACTCAGCCGACCGCCGTGCCGCCCCAGCCACCGCAGGAGCAGGAGTCCCCGCCCGCCCCGCTGCGCCGGGCGCCGCGGCAGAAGCTGGTCGCCGGTGTGTGCGGGGGCCTCGGCCGGTTCTGCGACATCGACCCGGTGATCTTCCGGATCGCCATAGGGGTGCTCTCGGTGACCGGCGGCCTCGGCCTGATCTTCTACGGCTTCGCCTGGCTGCTCATCCCCCTCGAAGGCGAGGAGGAGAACGAGGCGCGCCGTGCGCTGTCGGGCCGCGTCGACGGCGCGGCGCTGGCGGCCGTGCTGATGGCCCTGCTCGGCTGCGCCCTCTTCCTGTCGATGCTCGGCAACGGCGGCACGCTCGCGTTCGCCGCGCTGCTGGCGCTCGCGGTGACGGGCGCCGCCGTCTGGTCACAGCGGCGCACGACGATCACGCCCGAGGGCGGCCCGCTCGATCCGGCGACCGCGCACGCCGTGGCGGAGGCGCCGCCGGAGACCAAGGCGCCGCCGACCCCCGGGGGCCCCTCCTGGTGGCGCGATCCCATCATCAAGGACGGCACCACCGGCCCGGTCGCCACCGGCTATCTGTGGGGCCCGCCGGACGCCGTGGTGACGGACGGACCGCCGCCGCACCGCACCCCGGAGCGCGGCCGCACGGACCGGGTTCCCATGGACTGGGGTCCCGCGAACTGGGGCGTCACCGCCGCTCCCCGCCCGCGCGGGCCGCGCTCCATCGGCGGTCTCGTCCTCCTCCTCGCCCTGGTGGCGGGCGGCCTCGGCACCGGGCTGACCTGGGGCGGCCATCCGCTCGGCACGAGCCTGCAGTTCGGGCTGGCGTGCGCGCTGGCGGTGTTCGGCCTCGGCCTGGCGGTGAGCAGCTTCCTGGGGCGTACGGGCTTCGGCACGATCCTGATGACCATGCTCACGGCCGTGCTGCTGACGGGTGCGGCGGCGCTGCCCAAGGACATCAGCACGGAGTGGGCGCGTACGGAGTGGCAGCCGGCCACGGTCGCGGCGGTGGCGCCGCGCTACGAGCTGGGCACGGGCGTCGCGACGCTCGACCTCGCCCGGGTCGCGATCCCCGCCGACCGCACCGTGAGCACGCGGGCCGAGCTCGGCATCGGACGGCTGCATGTGATCGTGCCGAAGGACGCGACGGTGAAGGTCACCGCCGAGGCCGGGCTCGGCGAGGTCCGGCTCCCCGACGACCCGCCGAACGACGTGGACATCTCCCCGGCCCAGGCCCGTACCCGTACGCTCGCCCCGCCCACGGGCACGAAACCGGCGGGCACCCTGGCACTCGACCTCGAGGTCGGATTCGGACAGGTGGAGGTCACCCGTGCTGCTTCATGAGTTCCGCCCGGCGCGGCTGATCGCGGGCGCGGCGGCAGCGGCCGCCGCCGCGCTCTTCCTCGGCGATGCGGTGGGCGCCTGGCAGACGCAGTGGTTCGTGGCCCTCGTGATCGTCTTCGACGGCCTGTTCCTCGCCGGCGCCGCGGCGTTCGTGCACTACCGGATCCGTCGGCGCCGCTCCGCGAAGACCGCGTCGACCGAGAGCACCGACGCCCCCGCCAGCAGCAGCGGCAGCCAGGCCATCAGATAGATCAGGTCGTTCCCGTAGTAGTACGGGTCGGTCGCCCAGCTCACGGTCAGCCACAGGCTCAGCGAGATGAGCGCCCCGCCCAGTGCGGCGAGCCGCGCCAGCAGCCCGAGGAGGGTGCCGATCCCGACGGCCAGCTCACCCAGGGCGATGGCGTAGCCGAACCCCTCGGGGTTCTTCAGCGCCAGATCCACCAGCCCGGGGATGGCGGACGTGTCCCGCACCGCCTTCATGAGCTCCCCGACGGACCCGGTGCCGCCGGCCGCCATGAACGCGCTGTCGGTGAGCTTGTCGATTCCTGCGTAGATGAAGGTGACCCCGAGGAAGATCCGCAGCGGCAGCAGCGCATACCGCTGAGCGGTCTCCTTCCAGGCGCCTCTACCGCCTCGCCGTTCGTCGATCATCCCGTACGTCGCCGTCGTCCGGTCCACATGCGTCATCGTCGCCTCCGCGATTCCTCCGGCTGGGACGATTCTCCCCACGCCCCGTACATATGACTACGGGGAGGAGGGCCGTACGGCTCATTCGGCGTCGCCGGGCGGCGTCGCGAGCGGCGTCGCCGAGCCCGCTCAGTCCGTGACGTCGATCGTCACCCGGTTCGACTCCGCCCCCGCCGCCGTCACGACCTGCACGTCGACACGCCCCGGCTCCACCTCGACGGGTACCGGGACGGTGACGCTCGTGTCCGTGGGGTTGGTGAAGCCGCCGGACACGGGCACCAGCGGGACATGGACGTGGACGGCACCGATCCGGACCGTTATGCGGGCCAGCCGGTCGGGAGAGCCGGCGCCCGGGGGGACGAAACCGGCGCCGCGGATCTCGATGTCGTCTCCCGTGCGGATGGGGCCGTCCAGGCCGCCGGGTTCGCGGGCACGGACGATGGAGAGCACCATGGGCCGGCCGCCCTCGGCGTACTTCCCCGCGAGATAGACGGCGGCGGAGACGAGCACGAGGGCGGCCAGCCCCCAGGGGAGGCGGGGCAGCTCTTCCGGGCGGCGGGTGAGCAGGACCACGGCGTGGACAAGGGCGGCGGCGCTGATGAGGACGTACTGCGCGTCCGGGAAGCTGCCGCGCCCGTCGTCGTCGCACAGCAGATCGGAGGGGTGCGGCCGGTCCGCCTCCACCTTCTGGAGGCGCTGGGTGAGGATGCGTACGGTGACGACGCGGCGTACGACGACCGCGACCAGGCAGCTCACCGCGACGAGGGTCAGCAGGGCGGTGGCGCGCCGGAGTCCGAGCCCTGCGGGGGCCGCGGCGGCCAGCCGGAACGCCAGGAACAGCACGGAGTAGGCGGCGCACAGCACCCACGCGGCGGCGACCACCCGTGACGTCGACAGCCGGTTGTCCTCGCCGACGAGCGGGGCGAGCAGTCCGCCGCGCGCCCGGTACAGCGCGGCCGCGCCGGTGAGCAGGGCGGCGAGACAGGCCGCGGCGGCCAGGCCCGCGGTCCGCGACACGGTCCAGCCGGGGCCGAGCGCGGTCACCGCGTGGACGAGGAACAGCAGGGCGACCCAGCCCCACAGCACGACGAGGGTGCGCCGCCAGACGACGTTGAGCCAGGCCTCGCCGACCGCGCGGCTGCGCTCGGCGACGGCACGCGCCGACTCGGTCAGCTCGTCGGAGATCCATTGCCGGGACGCGCCTTCGGAGTACGCCACTTGGACGGGCAGCCCCCGCCCGGTGGCGAGTTCGTCCCGGCGCGCTCCGAACTCGGCAAGGGCCCGCCGATGTCGCTCGCGCGCGCCGTGCGGACAGTCGCCGCAGGTGCAGCCACCGCCGTGCACGCTCTGTCCCGCTTCTTGCACCGCCACGGCGACGCACCCTTCGATTCGACCAACAACCCTGCAGTGCCAAGGAATTGTGCCGTACGAGCGCGCTCACGCACGCACCGGCAAGGCGGTGCGAGGGTGATTGACTCACGATCAAATTGACGTACTACGACATGAGTTCGGGCTCAGCGGTGGCGATCTGCCGCCACAGCGGCTGGTAGTTGATCCACGCGGCAAGATCACTGCCGAGCTGCCCGCGGGTGGCGACGGCGTACCTGTGCTCGATCAGCACCGGCTTTCCGGCCGCCCGCGCCGCCAGCTGTACCTGGGCGCAGCGCTCCATGGCGATGAACCACCAGGCCGCCGCGTCCACCGAGTCGCCGACCGCGAGCAGCCCGTGGTTGCGCAGGATGATGCCCTTGTGCCCGCCGAGCGCGGCGGCGATGCGTCGGCCCTCGTCCGCGTCCACGGCCACGCCCGTGTACGCGTCGTACAGCGCGTGGTTCTCGTAGAAGGCGCAGGCCTCCTGGGTGATCGGTTCGAGCAGCTCGCCGAGCGCGGACAGGGCGCGGCCGTGGAGGGAGTGGGTGTGCGCGACGGCCACGGTCTCGGGCCTGGCCCGGTGGACCTCGGCGTGTACGGCGAACGCGGCCTGGTTGACGTGCCGGGTGCCCTCGACGACCTGTCCGTCACCGTTGACCAGGACCAGCGCGCTCGCGGTCATGGACGCGAACGGCTCACCGAAGGGGTTGACCCAGTAGCAGTCCGGGAACTCCGGGTCCCGGGCGGTGATGTGCCCGGCGACGCCCTCCTCGTACCCGAAGCGCGCGAAGAGGCGCAGCGCCCCGGCGATCCGCTGCTTGCGGTACGCCCGCTCGTCGGCAGGGGACTCGTGGACGGGCGGCATGGCGAAGTGGAGCCGCTCGACGGGGACGGGGGCAGGTGCGGGTGCGAATGCCCCGGCCGGAGTCTCGGTCATGGGGCGGAAGGTAGCGCCGACCACCCCAACTGACCAGAGATTTCACGTGCCTTGCGGATCAGAGGTTGTCGATCTCCGCGAGGTCGAAGTCGATGTCGAAGGGGACGGAGAGCTTGAGCCGGTCGTGGAACGTACCGGATGACTCGTAGACGCGGGTCTCCTTGTCGAGCTCAAAGGCATGGACGACCGGGCGTGCCTTGGGCTCGGCCATCTCGACCCGCCAGAAGTACGGGATCCCCGCGCCGGCGTACTTGTGCGGCTTGGTGTCGGTGTCGCGGGACTCCGAGTCCGGCGAGACCACCTCGATCGCGAGCAGGACGTCCCTGACCTGGAAGTAGGTCTGCTGCGGACTTCTCGCCGCCGTGGCCCGTACGACGAGCACATCCGGCTCCGGGCCGTTGCGTCTGTCGATCACCACGGTCATCTCGCGAACGACCTTCAGCTCGGGTGGCACAGTGCTGCGGAGCCCGTTCACCAACAGGTCGATCGCGATGCTGTGGAAATAGCGTTGCGGGCTGACGAAAACCAGGCCCCCGTCGATCAGCTCGGTGTGCGGCGGGAGGTCGGGCAACGTCAGCAGGTCGTCCACGGTGTAACCGTCCTGCGGCGGCACCGGCCAGTGGTGCGCGGTCTCAGCGGTCATGAGGATTCCTCCCATGGACGGGATTCTGGTCCGTATGGGCAGCGTACCCAGCCGATACGACAACACCGCCGCCCAAACGAATGAGCGACGGCGTCGGCGTTGACCTGCTACGTATGCGTAGGGGTCACTCCCACTCGATGGTGCCCGGCGGCTTCGACGTCACGTCCAGCACGACGCGGTTGACGTCCGCGACCTCGTTCGTGATCCGGGTCGAGATCTTCGCCAGCACGTCGTAGGGCATCCGCGTCCAGTCCGCCGTCATGGCGTCCTCGCTCGACACCGGGCGGAGCACGATCGGGTGCCCGTACGTCCGGCCGTCGCCCTGGACACCCACCGACCGCACATCGGCGAGCAGCACGACCGGGCACTGCCAGATCTCACGGTCGAGACCGGCCGCGCTGAGCTCCTCACGGGCGATCGCGTCGGCCTCGCGCAGCAGGTCCAGGCGCTCCTTCGTGACCTCGCCGACGATGCGGATGCCGAGGCCCGGGCCCGGGAAGGGCTGGCGGTGGACGATCTCGTCCGGCAGGCCCAGCTCCTGGCCGACCATCCGGACCTCGTCCTTGAACAGCTTGCGCAGCGGCTCGATCAGCTCGAACTCGAGGTCCTCGGGAAGGCCGCCGACGTTGTGGTGCGACTTGATGTTCGCGGTGCCGGTGCCACCGCCGGACTCCACCACGTCCGGGTAGAGGGTGCCCTGCACCAGGAACTGGACCGGCTGCTCGCCGTGCGCGCCCGCCTCGGCGACGATCTCGGCCTGCGCCTGCTCGAAGACCCGGATGAACTCCCGGCCGATGATCTTCCGCTTCTCCTCCGGGTCGGAGACCCCGGCGAGCGCGGTCAGGAACCGCTCCTGCGCGTCGACGACCTTCAGCGAGACCCCGGTCGCGGCGACGAAGTCCTTCTCGACCTGCTCGGTCTCGCCCTTGCGCATCAGACCGTGGTCGACGTACACGCAGGTCAGCTGGGAGCCGATGGCCTTCTGTACGAGAGCCGCGGCCACGGCGGAGTCCACGCCGCCGGACAGGCCGCAGATGGCGCGCCTGGCGCCGACCTGCTCGCGGATCAGGGCGATCTGCTCCTCGACGACGTTGTGCGTCGTCCAGGTCGGCTCGATGCCGGCGCCGCGGTAGAGGAAGTGCTCCAGGACCTGCTGGCCGTAGGTCGAGTGCATCACCTCGGGGTGGTGCTGCACGCCGTACAGCTTCTTCTCGTCGTTCTCGAAGGCGGCGACCGGGACGACGTCCGTGGACGCGGTGACGGCGAAGCCCTCGGGCGCGGCGGAGCAGGCGTCGCCGTGCGACATCCACACGGGCTGCTCGGCCGGGGTGCCCTCGAAGAGGGTGGAGCCGGTCCTGCTGACGTGCAGGTCCGTACGGCCGTACTCGCGGGCGCCGGAGTTGTCGACGGTGCCGCCGAGGGTCTGCGCCATCAGCTGGAAGCCGTAGCACATGCCGAAGACGGGGACGCCGGCCTCGAAGAGCGCGCGGTCGAGGCGCGGGGCGCCCTCCTCGTACACGGACGAGGGGCCGCCGGAGAGGATGATCGCCGCCGGGTTCTTGGCCAGCATCTCCTCCACCGGCATGGTGGACGGCACGATCTCGCTGTAGACCCGGGCCTCACGGACGCGGCGGGCGATGAGCTGGGCGTACTGCGCGCCGAAGTCGACAACGAGGACGACGTCGGGCGCGGCAGCAGGGGACGCTGAGGACACTACGGCGGCCTTCCGGCGGGGGTGGGAGGGTCTCTATTTGTCGATTCTACCGGCGCGTGGGGGTCCCTTTTCGTCTCACCATCCGAACCGGGATTGGCACCCGCGGGAACGAGAGGTCCATACTGACGCCCATGCGCAAGCACTCGACCTTCGTCTTTACCTATGGCATCCGGCCCGCCGGCTGCCATGGTCGTGCTGCTTGAGCAACTGACAAGCGACTTCCCAGGCGCCCCGGGCCGACAAGGCCCGGGGCGCGCTGTGTTTTCCGGGCTGGTCGGTCCGGGGCTACCGTCCAAGGAGCCCTCTCATGACCGCCACCTCCCTCTCGACCGACACCGGAGCCCGCACCGACGAGGCCGCGCAGGTGATCGGCAACGCCCGCGAGCGCATCGACGCCCTCGACGACCGCATCATCGGTCTGATCCAGGAACGGATGGCCGTCTCGGCCGTCATCCAGGAGGCCCGGATCACCTCGGGCGGCCGCCGGGTGAACCTCTCGCGCGAGATGGAGGTGCTCGGCCACTACAGGGACGCCCTGGGCAAGCCGGGTACGTCACTGGCGATGACGCTGCTGGAGCTGTGCCGGGGCCGCATCTGAGCACGTACATGCGTACGAGCCCGCTCTCACCCGTACGGCGCGTGACCGCAGGCCGCGGGGCTTCGTTGGTCCCCATGTCCGTGCCAGCCAGGGGCGGGCCCGAAGGAAGAATCCACGCGTGGCTCCGCTGGGGCGTGTGGCGTACCGCAGGTACGTCGTGGGACCTCGCCCCAGCGCGCGTGACCGGTCGGCAGGGGACAGCAGCCCGGTCACCCCAAGGGCGGTCGGCTCCGGGGACGCCCGGGGCCGGCCGCATCCGGTCGGAACCACTGTGTCGGCCGCAGTCGGCCGGCACGATGCGGAACCAGCGAGTCCCGCACTGCGCACCACCACTGCCCTTGGTCGAGACCGTCGGCGCGGCCGCGAGCACGCCGCCCCGACCCGGGCACCCCTTACGAGCGGCGCACCCCCCGGCGCCGCCCCTCGGCACCGACGCTGCCCTGACGTCGGTGCCGACAGCCAAGGGCCCCGCGGACGCGATGTCCGCGGGGCCCTTCCTGTCTGCTGTGGCCTCGGCTGTCTCCTCCACCGGGCCGCCCGGCTTCCGGCCGGCATCGCTCCACTCGGGCGTGGGCTCGGGAAAGGGCGGTGCGGTAGGCGGGTCGGGGCCGCGATGGGGATTCTGCGGCTCCTCCGGCTGCGCGGCCGGGGCAGGGCGGGACGACTTCCCGTCACCCGGCCCCTTTCCGCGCCCGTCGTGCGCGGCTTCGCCGTCCGGCTGGGGCCGGTCGTCTGCGCAGGCGTGCCGCTGGGCGAGGCGCCCGACCGGCCGCACCGGCGATGAGTTACGAGATGGACCCATGGCATATGCCTAGCGCAATGTGACAGGGGCCACATAAAGATTCTGTGAGGCGCCGTGCAACCAATGCCTCCGGTCACAGGTCATGCATGCGGAACCAACGGCCACACCCGTGACCCCACAACCGGGAACGGCCCACCAGACTCCGTACCGCGCGCTGCGGTACGCCGGACTTCGCTGAGGTCTTCATGAAGCTTCGCCGCGCTATGGCTGTCGCTGCCGCGACGGCTGTCATAGCCCCTGCCGCCTTCCTGGCGGCGCCGGTCGCGTACGCGACCGACGGCAACACCAGCACGACCTCTGCCGGCACCACCGGTGAGACGGGCACGACGGGCGAGACGGGCACCACGGGCGAGACCGGCACCACCGGCGAGACCGGCACCACCGGCGAGACCGGCACCACCGGCGAGACGGGCACCACGGGCGAGACGGGCACCACGGGCGAGACCGGGGAGACCGGCACCACCGGCGAGACGGGCACCACGGGCGAGACCGGCACCACCGGTGAGACGGGTACGACGGGCGAGACCGGCACCACGGGCGAGACCGGCACCACCGGTGAGACCGGCACCACCGGTGAGACGGGCACCACGGGCGAGACCGGCACCACGGGCGGGCCCGGCGAAGAGCCCGGCGGCGAACTCCCGCCGTACTGCGAGGAGATCGACGAGAACTTCGAGGAGCAGGCTCTCGACATCGAGATCTCGGGCCTGCCCGGCAAGATCGTCGCGGGCAGCGCCGCCGAGGAGTTCAACCTCACCATCGCGAACAAGTCGGATGCCGACCTCAAGGAGGTCGCCTTCTACGCCGAGGTCGAGAACTACGAGCTCGACGAGGACAAGTTCCTCAGCAAGTACATCGACCTGGAGTTCAAGCTTCCCGGCACCGACGAGTGGGTCGGCATCGGCGACAAGGAGTGGGCCGGCGGCTACTTCTGGGGCGTCGAGACCATGAAGTCCCAGGACTTCGTGAAGATCGACCTCCGCCTCACCATCGACAAGAACGCTCCGGCCGGCGACAGCTACTCCTTCGGCTCGGGCGGCTACCTCGGTGACGTCGAGGGCCAGGAGTGCATCGCCGAGAACGCCGGCGAGATCGTCGACTTCGTCGTCCTGGCTCCGGGCTCCTCGAACGAGGACCCGGGCGAGGCGAAGCCGGGCGACGAGAAGCCGGACGACAAGGGCCCCGACACCAAGCCGCAGGGTGACATCAAGGAGATCCCGGTCACCGGCAACCTCGCCGAGACCGGTTCCTCCTCGATGCTGCCCACCATCGGCATCGCCGGTGGTATCGCGATCGTCGCCGGTGCCGGCGTCGTCTTCGCGATGAAGCGCCGCAAGAGCGACGCGGTCGCGTAACACCGCACCACAGCAAGAGAGGCGCTGCACTCGGAGGGGGGTGCAGCGCCTCTCGTCTGTTCCGGGGCGGTCAGGAGGACTTGGGCGGGACCGCCGGCATGCCCAGGAACGGGAGGTTCAGCGCGCCGAAGGCGTCGGCCGGAACCGCCGGGGACTTCGGGGCGACCGGGGTGAGGCGTTCGTAGACCGTGCCCTGTTCCGGACGGCGGTCCGTCTCACCCTTGTTGGGCCAGAAGGACATCGCGCGCTCGGCCTGGGCCGTGATGGTGAGGGACGGGTTCACGCCGAGGTTCGCGGAGACCGAGGCACCGTCGACGACCGAGATGCCCGGGTGGCCGTAGAGGCGGTGGTACGGGTCGATGACGCCCGACTCCGCGGAGGCGCCGATGGGGCAGCCGCCCAGGAAGTGGGCGGTGAGCGGGGTGCCCATCAGTTCGCCGATGTTGGACCCGGCGAAGCCGTTGATCTCCTCCGCGAGGAGGGAGGCCGCGCGGGTGGCCTCGGGGATCTGGTTCGGGTTGGGGGCTCCGTGGCCCTGGCGGGCGGTGAGAAGGCCCTTGCCGACACCCTTGGGCTTGCGGTACGTGGTCAGGGAGTTGTCCAGGGACTGCATGACCAGGCCGATGATGGTCCGCTCCGACCAGCGGCGGTTGGACAGCGCGCGGACCGTGAGCCACGGGTGACGGGCGCAGTTGGCCAGCCAGGCCAGGACCCGGCGTGAGCTGTAGGGGACCTGGAGGACGGTCATGCTGCCCATCGAGTTCGAGCCCTTGCCGTAGCGGACCGGCTCGATGTGGGTGTGCTCGTCCGGGTGGATCGAGGACGTGATCGCGACGCCGCGCGTGAAGTCGACCGTGTCCGCGCCGTGGCGCCTGCGGTAGCGGCGGTTGTCGGTCTGGGCGCCGACGAGGGCCTCGGAGTTGGTACGGGTCAGCTCGCCGAGCCGCGCGGAGATGCGGGGCAGGAGCCCGCTGTCCTTCATCCGGTGCAGGAGCGTCTGGGTGCCGTAGGTACCGGCGGCGATGACGACGCGCTGGGCCGTGAACGTACGCCCCTTGCTCTTGCGCTTGTTGTCGCTGGGCAGGGTCTTGACGGCGAAGCCGCCGCGGGAGTCCTCGGTGACGGCGACCACCGACGTCATCGGGTGGATGACCGCGCCCGCCTTCTCCGCGAGGTGGAGGTAGTTCTCGTTGAGGGTGTTCTTGGCGCCGTGGCGGCAGCCCGTCATGCACTCGCCGCACTCGGTGCAGGCCCGGCGCGACGGGCCCGCACCGCCGAAGTACGGGTCGGGGACCTCCGCGCCCGGCTCGGCCTTCGCCGTGCCGACCTCATCCCTGCCGACGGCATCCTTCCCGTCCCCGAAGAAGACACCCACCGGCGCCATGTGGAAGGTGTCGCCGACGCCCATCGCCTGGGCGGTCGCCTTCAGATGCACGTCCGACGGGGTCATGGTCGGGTTGAGGCGAACCCCGAGCATGCGCTTCGCCTGGTCGTAGTACGGCGCCAGCTCCTCCTGCCAGTCCGTGATGTCCTTCCACTGCGGGTCGTTGAAGAACGGGGCAGGGGGGACGTACAGCGTGTTGGCGTAGTTCAGGGAGCCGCCGCCGACTCCCGCGCCCGCCAGCACCATCACATTGCCGAGCAGATGGATGCGCTGGATGCCGAAGAGGCCGAGGGCCGGGGCCCACAGGTAGTTGCGCAGGTCCCAGGAGTTCCTGGGCAGCGTCTCGCGCGTGAAACGGCGGCCCGCCTCCAGGACCCCGACGCGGTGGCCCTTCTCGGTCAGCCGCAACGCCGAGACCGCGCCGCCGAAGCCCGAGCCGACGACGATGACGTCGTAGTCGTAGCCGGATTCGGATGCGGAGTCGTCCTGTTCTTGGGCAGGGGGGACCTCGGACATGGCGGCTCTCCTCGTCGAGAAACGTGCGGGTGCGGGGTTGGGGGCGGGTGCTAGCGCAGGCGCAGGGCCTTCATGACCTTCAGGGACGTGCTCATGAACGCCGCGTACTTCGCGTCGTCCATGCCGAAGGACGGGGCCAGCGGGATCAGCCGCTGCTGTGCCACGGTCTGGGCCTCGGTGTACTTGAGGATGCCCTCGGAGCCGTGCCTGCGGCTCAGACCGGAGTCCTTCATTCCGCCCATCGGCGACTGCACACTGCCGTACGCGGGCGCGTACCCCTCGTTGATGTTGACCGTGCCGGTGCGCAGGCGGGCGGCGACGGCGTGGCCGCGCCTGCCGTCCTTCGTCCAGACACTGGAGTTGAGGCCGTACGGGGTGGCGTTGGCCTGCTCGATGACGTCGTCCTCGTCCTTGAAGCGGTAGAGGGAGACGACGGGGCCGAAGGTCTCCTCGGTGCACACGGCCATCGGCGCCTCGACGCCGTCGAGGATCGTCGGCTCGTAGAAGAGCGGGCCGATGTCGGTGCGGTGGACGCCGCCCGCGACGAGCGTGGCGCCCTTGGCGACGGCCTCCTCGACATGCCGTTTGACGGTCTCCAGCTGGCGCTCGCCGACGAGGGAGCCCATGTCGGCGCCGTAGGCGAGGGAGTTGCCGAGCCGCATCGCCTTCGTACGGGCCGCGAAGCGCTCCAGGAACGCGTCGGCGACGGACTCGTGGACGTACAGCCGCTCGATGGAGATGCACAGCTGCCCGGCGGAGGAGAAGCAGGCGCGAACGGCGCCCGCGGCCGCCTTGTCGATGTCGGCGTCGTGCAGGACCAGCATGGCGTTCTTGCCGCCGAGTTCGAGGGAGACGCCGATGAGGCGGGCGGCGGCGCCCTGGGCGACCTCGCGGCCGGTGCGGGTGGAGCCGGTGAAGGAGACGTAGTCGGCGTGCTTGACGACCTCGGGGCCGACGACCGGGCCTTCACCGATGACCACCTGGAAGACGCCGGCCGGGAGTCCGGCCTCGACGAGGAGGTCACGGGCCCACAGGGCGGTCAGGGCGGTCTCGGTGTCGGGCTTCATGACGACCGCGTTGCCCGCGACGAAGGCCGGGAGCGCGTCGCCGACCGACAGCTCCAGCGGGTAGTTCCAGGGGGCGATCTGGCCGACGACACCGCGCGGCTGGCGCAGTTCGGTGGTCTTGGTGAGGACGGGGACGACGCCGGTGTGCCGCTTGGGCTTCAGGTACGAGGGGGCCTTGCGGCCGTAGTGGCGGGCGGCGACGGCGACGGCGAGGACCTCTTCGTGGGCGTGGAGGCGGGCCTTGCCGGTCTCCAGCTGGATCAGGTCGAGCACCTCGGCCTGACGCTCCAGGACCAGGTCGTGGAAGCGGAGCAGCACGGCGGCGCGGGCGCGCGGCGATGTCGCGGCCCAGGCGGGCTGGGCGGCACGGGCGCGGGCGAAGGCCTCGGCGACGTCCTCGGGGGTGGACTCGGGCAGGTCGGCCAGCTTCTCCCCGGTGAACGGGGTGTGGTTGGCGGTGCGGCCGGAGCCGACGACACCACGGGTGAGCTGGGCGACCACCTCGGGGGTGACCACGTCGGCGGCGGAGCGCGCGCCGGCCGGGGCGGCGGCGACCGGGTTCGTGCCGAGGTGACTGCTGGGGTGGGGGGCGAGGGCCTGCGAGTCCGTCATGGGGGCGAGAGTATGACGCAATCAAGGCTTTGGGTACCCGTCGGTAACAGCTTTTCGCGAGGCCCTCACACCCCCGACCGGGCGCGTCCCTTATCGCGCCAGTGATCACTGGCGCGATAAGGCCTGATCAGGGGCTTGTCGAGCCCTGCGGACTCACAGACCCTGGATCTTCAGGTGCTTGACGACGTTCGTGAAGATCTCCTCACCGTCCTGCCGCGCGGCGCCCTCCGCCGGCATCGTCACCTGCAGCCGCCAGTACGACTTCTCCTTGTCCTTGCCCGGCACGATCAGCTCGTGCAGGCGGTAGCGGATCGGGTCGTCGCCCGACGAGCTGTACGGGATGTAGTCGACGGTCGTCTCGAAGGCCGGCTCGGCCTGGTACGTGACGTCCTTGGTGTCGACGTCGGGCTCCTTGTAGTCCACGCCGTTCTCGCCGCCCGCCGTGTAGTACTCGTCCCACACGTCCTTCTTGGGCTCGAGCACCTTGTCGGCGTTGTCCTCGGTGATCTCGACGTGCTCCAGGTAGATGCCGAAGACGCCGCTCGGGTCGCGGTACGTGACGCCGTCGCCGCTGTCGCCCTCGGAGCGCTCGTACTCGCTGGGAACGCCCACGTCCGCCGAGAGGATCTCGCTCTCGGGCCGCACCTGCCATCCCTCGGGCAGCTCGTCACCGCCGAAGGGCTTCACGAGGATCAACACGAGGGCGACGGCGACCGCGAGCACGCTGCCGAGCAGGCTGAACTGCGCGGGCCTGTTGCGGTGCAGGACCGGCGGCACCCAGCGGGAGCCGCCCGTCCCCGAAGCCGCCCCGGCCCCTGCGGGCCCGAACACCGCGGTCGGATCGAGCGTCGCCTGCGGCGGCCTGGCCACCGACTCCAGCGTCGCGCGGATCTCGGCCGCGCCCGGCCGGGCCGCCGGGTCCTTGCGCAGCAGTTGCATCACCAGCATGCCGAACGCCCCGGAGCCCCGCGCCGGCATCTGCGGCTCGGCGGACAGCACGGCCTGGAGGGTGGCGGGGGTGTGCGAACGGCGGTACGGCGACATGCCCTCGACCGCCGCGTACAGCACGACGCCCAGCGACCACAGGTCCGACTCCGGCCCCGGCCGCTGCCCCAGCACCCGCTCGGGCGCGATGAACTCGGGCGAGCCGACGAACGCGCCGGTCTCCGTCAGCCCCTGCTCGCCCTCGACCTGGGCGATGCCGAAGTCGGTCAGGACGACCCGGTCGCCGCTGCCGAGGAGCACGTTGTCCGGCTTGACGTCCCGGTGGAGCACACCCGCCTCGTGCGCCGCGGACAGCGCGCCGAGAACGGCGAGTCCGATGCGGGCCGCCTCACGGACGTCGAGGGTGCCCTCCTGGAGCCGGTCGCCGAGAGACTGACCACGGACCAGTTCCATCACGATCCACGGCTTGCCGTCCTCGATGACGACGTCGTGCATGGTGACGACGGAGGGATGGGAGATACGGGCCGCGGCGCGCGCCTCGCGCTGCATCCGGAGGTACACGGTCTCGCGCTCGCGCTCGCCCAGGTGCTCCGGCACGCGCGGTTCCTTGACGGCGACGTCGCGGTCCACGACCTCGTCGTGGGCGCGCCACACCGTGCCCATCCCGCCGTGGCCGAGCCGGGCGACGAGGCGGTAGCGGCCGCCGATGAGCCGGCCGTCGGACCCCTGGGGCGCCTGCGCCTGCGGGGCGTACTGGGTGGGCTGGTGCGCCTGGTGCGCCTGGTGCGTGGCTTGGGGCTCCGCGCCGTTCTGCTGCTGCATCGGGTGCTGCGCCTGCGGCGGCACCGGATGCTGCGGCGGTTGCAGCGCATAGCTCGTGGGCTCGTGGGCCCGTCCCCCGTCGTTCGTCATGTTCACATCCTGGCGAAACGCGACTGCGGTCGCTACTTGCGTAGTTGAGCGATGCAAAACGGTAACGGAGCCGTCAGGCGGCAGACGGAGGGGGCTGCCAGCTCTGGACCATGACGTCGAACTGCTGCCGGATCGTGGGCCAGTCCTCGGCGGGGCCGGCCATGAAGAGGGCGTACTCGGTCCCGTCGTCGTCGTAATAGACCTGGTCGATCGCACGGCGCTTGCCCGGGTGGTCCTTGATCTCGGTCCACGTGAACTCCCAGAGCGCCGACTTCGTCTGGTCGCGGTAAGTGATGGGGTGCAGCGTCAGCCGATGGTAGTCCGCCCGCCCGTCGACGATCTTCTCCAGATCCAGCAGGTGCATGTACGGGTTCTCGAAGTCGGGCGACGTGTCGATGCTGATCCGGATGCGATGGCGGCCGTTGTCGGGCGTGTAGTCGATCTGATCTCCGTCCAGCTGCCGCGTCCAGCCGTCCGGTACGAGCAGGCTGAAGCCCTCGGGGTCGTTCTCCCGATGCCAGCCCTCCGGCACGGAACCGGTCCTGGCGGGCGCGGGAGACGAGGACGCGCCGGGCCCCGGCGTGGTGCCACGGCCGGTCGGGGTACCGCCGCCGCTCCCGTCCGCGTAGTGCATCGCCAGGAATCCCGCGCCGCCACCGACGATCGCGGCGATGGCGCCGGCCAGGAGTGCCGCACGCCAGCGGCCGGCCGGCTTCCGGGCCGAAGCGGGGGCCGCGGATTCCGCGGGAACGGTGGGCGCGGTGGTGGGGGCGGGTGCGAACGGAGGCCCTGGCAACTGCGCCGTCGCCGCGCGGCGTTCCTCGCGATCCACCGTCTGCGTCGGTACGTACGCCTGCGCCGCCCTCGGGCTGCGCCCCTCCATCGCCTCCATCAGCATCCGCTCGGTCTCGGCGGCGGACGGGCGCTGCCCGGGATCCTTGCACAGCAGCGACGTGATGACCGGGGCCAGCGGGCCCGCGTTCCGGGCGGGCGGCAGCTCCTCGGTCACCACGGCCTGCATCGTGGACAGCGGCGACGTACGGCGGAACGGAGAGCTCCCTTCCACCGCGGTGTACAGCGTGGCGCCGAGGGACCACAGGTCGGACGCAGGTCCGGGGTCGCCGCCGCGTACCCGTTCCGGAGCCAGATAGTCGATGGAGCCGACGAGTTCGCCGGTCCTGGTGATCGTCGAGTCGCCCTCGATGGCGGCGATGCCGAAGTCGGTGAGCAGGACGCGGCCGTCGGAGGCGAGCAGCACGTTCCCCGGCTTGACGTCGCGGTGCAGCACACCGGCGGCGTGCGCGGCGCGCAGCGCGCCGAGGACGTGCAGGCCGATCCGGGCGGCCTCGGTGGCGCGGACAGGGCCCGATTCCTTGGCGGCGTCGGCGAGTGACGGCCCGTCGACGTACTGCATGACGATCCACGGGCGGTCGTCGTACTCCAGGACGTCGTGCACCGTCACCACGTTCGGGTGGGAGATCCGGGCGGCGGCCCTGGCCTCCTTCTGGGTCCTGGCGTGCAGGACCGTCCGGTCGGCCTCGGACACGTACAGCCCGGCGGTGAGCTCCTTGACCGCGACGGTTCTGTGCAGGAGTTCGTCGTGGGCGCGCCAGACCTTGCCCATGCCGCCGCGACCGATGCCTTCGGCCAGCCGGTACCGGCCGGCCAGCAGCAGTCCCGCTCCCGTGCTCCGTCTGTTTTCCACGTGCCCCGTGCCCCCGCCCCGTTCCTTGGAATGACAGGTTACGGAGGGGAAGTACGTACGGGGAACACAGGGCCGCTCACCAACTCGCACCGTGACGCGGTTGTTGCGGGATGCGGTCGGCAAGGGCGGTCACCGGGTGGTTTTCGGACAGTGGTCGACGGCTGGTCGCCGACGGTCGTACGGGAGGCCGGCCGCGCGGGCCCTCGGCCGGTGACACGGAGGGCCGGCAGTCGTGGTCAGCCGGCCGCGCGGTACGCCGCCGTCGCCTGCTGGTAGATCTCGCTGACCTTGTCCCGCCGGCCCTCCGGGCCGATCACCTGGATCACGTGGTACCGGTCGCCGACGATCATGGCGATGTTGCGGACGTACACCTCGCGTCCGGTGCTGTCCTGCCAGGTGAACTGCCCCTCCGCCATGGCCTGTTTGCCCACGTCGATACGGCGCAGACCGGACGCGGACGACCAGGAGGAGTCCCGGAACGGCTGCAGTTCGCGCTCCTTGTTGCGCTGGTACGCCATCGGGTCCGCGCCGTTCGCCCCGACCGAGTCCCGGCCGGGGACGACGATGAGGGTGAAGTCGCCACCGACGTAACGGACCTGACCGCTGTCGTTGATGGGCCGCCGCTGCCACGTCTTGTCGACGCCGATCCGGAAGCCCTCCGGATCCACGCGCACGACATAGCCGTCGGCGAGGTCCACGGCGGGTGCGGAGGTCTGGGGCTGCTGACCGTCCGGGGCACCCGAAGGCTGCTGGGGGTCGGGGGTCCGGCCCCCGTCGGGGGCCTCGCTGTTCGCGGGTGCGCCAGTGCCCGGGGCGGTGCTCCCGGCGGACTGGGGATCGGCCTTCGGCATGAACATCACGGCGTACGCCACGGCCGCGGCCAGCGCCAGCAGGATCAGGACCAGGAGGAGACGGCCGAGCGAGCGCGGGCCGCGCGGTCGCCGCTCCCGGGGCTCCTTGACCTTCTTGTGGCGGTGGCGGCCGTGTGTCGCCTCGGGCGAGCCGGCGCGGCGCTTGCGGACGAGCTCGCCGCGGCGGCGTACGACGGGCAGCCGCGTGCCGTCGACGGACGGCAGCGGCACGACCTCGGCGCCCGCGTCGGGCTCGGGCGCGGACCTGATCAGCGAGCGCAGCCAGCCGCGGAGCTCCTCGAAGTCGGGGCGCTCGGTGGGGTCCTGGCGCAGCAGCGACTCGACGACCGGCCGCAGCGGGCCGCACTCCTCGGCGAACGCGGGCGGCTCGGCGCAGACCAGCTGGACCAGCTCGACCGCGCTCTCCTCGGGGTACGGGGCGTGGCCCTGCACCGCACGGTAGAGCAGCGCGCCGAGCGCCCACAGGTCCGTGGCCGGACCGATGGGCGGCGCCAGCTGCCAGTTCTCGTGGACCGGGCCCGCCTGCTCGGGCGCCCAGCGTTCGGTGACCGCGCCGACGACGGCGATCCGCGCCTGGCGGGCCCGCTCGGCGGCAAGGGGGGTGGCGGGGCCGCGGTAGGGGGCGAGGGGGGTGGCGGGGCCGCCCGCGACGACGTCGTCCCAGCGGCCGGTGCCGGCCGTGCTCCCGGTGTTCCCTGAGTTCGCGGTGCTCCCCGTGCCTGCGGAGTTGCCGGTACCACCGCCGGTGCCCGGCTGTCCGGAGCCACGGGCCTGGGCGGGGAGCTGCTGCCGCTGTGCGTCGGCGCGCAGGGCGTCGGTGCCGAAGGAGCCTCTGGCGTACGGCGAGGGGCCGCCGCCTGCCGGAATCGGCGTGGGGCCGTCGGCACCCGGGCGGGGGCCGTCGTGCCACGTGCCCGCGAGTTCGGCGCGGCGGGGACGGTAGGGGCTGCGCGGCGGGTCGTCGCCGTAGGTCGCGTCGTCGTACGTCGCATCGTCGTACGACGCATCGTCGTACGACGCGTCGTCAGTGGCGTCGCTCTCGTACGTCTCGACCTCGTAGGCATCCACTTCGTAGACGTCGTCGTCCGTGGCGTCGATGTCGTCGTGGATGTCGTCGTCGCCGGCGTCCGTCGGCCGGGGCCACCACTGGGGCTCGGGCGCACCCGAGCGTGGGGCGGGCAGCGCGGAGCCGCTGCCGCGGCCGCCGGCGGGCTCGTCCCGTACTCCCGGGTGGTGCAGGCGCTCGACGCCGTGGTGCCCGTCCTGGCTCTGCCGGCCGTACTCGCCGTGCGGGGCATGCCGGCCGTGGTCCTCCGCCCGGCGCCCGCTCTCGAGCTCCCGGCGGGCTTCGTCCTGCCGCCGGTCCTCGGTGACGCGGGCCGCGGCGCGGGCCCCCGCCCGGTAAGCGGCGATGGCCCCCGCGCGTGCGGCGCGCCTGTCCCCGGAGTCCTCGCCGAAGCCGTGGCCGTAGGCCGGAGGCGCGTACGGGTCCGTCGCGCCGCCCGGACGCGGCACGGGTGCGGGCCCGGCCACGGGGGCACGTCCGGGCGCCGGGTCAGGAGTGGGCGCCGCCCCTCCGGCCGGCGGGCCGACCGGATCCACCAGATCGGCCTCGATCACCTGGTCCGGGGGCTCCGGCACCGGCGCGTACCCGCACAGGGCCTCCTCCGCCGCGCCCGCCGCGAGACCCGTCAGCACGACACGGCCGTCGTCGCAGACCAGGACCGTGCGGACCGTGATGTTGCGGTGGGTCCAGCCGTGCGCATGGAGGGCACGCAGCGCGGTGAGCACGTCCGAGCCGATCTCCGCCGCCCGGTAGGGATTCAGCGGCTTCTCCGCGAGCAGCGCCGCCAGCGGGCGTGCCGCGATCAGTTCGCTCACTATCCAGAGCGAACCGCCCTCCGCGAACACGTCGAAGACCTGGTCCAGCCGGGGGTGGTCAGGAATCTGGGCCGCTGCCTGGGCCGCCTCGACGGCACGTCGGACCGCAGGGTCCGTGGGCCGCCGTGTGGTCCGCCCTGGCGCCCGCCGCTGCACGGAGGATCCCCGGGGGCCGGAGCCCCCGTCCGGGTCGAGCACCTCGGCGTCCACGACCTCCGGCAACGGCACCTGCCGGACCACGACCTCCTGGCCGCTGTAGGTGTCGAAGGCACGCGTCTCGACGAGTTCGTACTCGTCGGAGGGTGGCAACGGCAGGCGGTAGCGGTCGGCGAGCACCCTTCCCGCGTAGTCGTCCACGACGCCTCCCCAGCAGCGCTGTCCTCTTGGCTCGGTTCACCTCCGGGGCGCTCGAGCCGCTGTCGACGGCCGATCGTGCTCGGTCCCTCGTACCTCAGGACCTCCGCCCGCGCGGCGGTAGCCGCACATCGACGCCGGCGTCCCTTTCGACAGCGGCGCGCCCCTTCGCCTCACTCGCCTGTTCCCCCGGTCCCGAGACCGTACGAAACCGTCAATTCCGGTCGTTCACCGGCCTCTTGCGGCTGCGTACGGTCTACGGCCTCTCACGATACGTGGCCTGGTCAGTCCTTGGGGGCGAACGTGTCGAACGCCGTCTCACGCAGCGTCGTGCACTCCTCGCCGTCCCACTCGCTCGCCTTGCAGCTGATCATGATCGAGTAGCCGCGCTTGGCGTCGACCTTGAAGCCGCGGTTGAGCACGCGGACGCGCTGACCGAGCTGATCGCGCTCGAAGCTCCAGTCGGCGACGGTCGGGTAGCGGTTGTACTCGACGGTGTCGATGCCGAGGTGCTTGTAGCCGTCGCTGCTGCTCTTCACGGCGAGGACCGCGGCGGCCCACGCGGCCTTCGCGTCGTCGCCGGGGCTGTTCGTGAAGTCCACCTGCACGCGGGGGAATCCACCGTTCGCGCTGAAGATCCCGCCCGAGTTCTGGCCCGCGATGCGGGTGAGCTTGAAGTCCTGCGGCATCGCCATGGTGAAGTGGAACCGGTCGTTCGTCACCAGCTTGTACCCGGCCGGAATCCCCTCCCCGCCCGCCTGGCCACCGGTCTTCCCGTCGCCCGACGGCTGGGCCCCGGCCGTGCTCCCGCCGCTGCCCTGCGTGCCGTCGTCCGTGCCGGTGTCACCGCCCTGGTCCTGGCTGTCGCCGCCCTGGGTGGCGCCCTTGCCCTTGTCCTGACCGTTGCCGCCGGAGGTGGCCCCGGCCGAAGCGGCCGTGTCGCCCTTGGACTTGCCCTGGCCGCCCTTGTCCTCGTTGCCGTCGAGCGCGAGGAGAAGCACGGTCGAGAGCACGGCGAGTGCGACGACGACCGCGATGACGACCAGCGTCCGCCTGGACACCACATCCGTGAGCGGCGCGCGCACGGGGGCCGTACGCGCGGACGCCGCCTCGGGAGCACCGGAGGGAGCCGGCTTGGGCGACGCGGGCGACTGCTCGGACTTCGCCGCGGCGTTCCGTACGGAGCGGAGCGCACTCCGCAGCCGCACTGCCGCCGCGTCCTTGGCGGGAGCCGCAGCCGGGGCCGGGGCCACGGGCTCCGGCGGAACCGGCGGGAGGGCGACCACCCTGGTCGCCTCGGCCGACGGCTCCGGCGCGGCCGGGCGCTCCGCCGCGTGCATGACGTCCAGGAGCAGAGCCCGCGCACCCGCGTCGTCGAGCCGCTGCGCGGGGTCCTTGGCCAGCAGGCCGTAGATGACCTCCTCCAGCGGGCCTGCGTTCTTCGGCGGGTCGAGCGGCTCGGTCATCACCGCGGTGAGCGTCGCGATCGCGGAGCCCTTGTCGTACGGCGGGCAGCCCTCGACGCACGCGTACAGCAATCCGCCCAACGACCACAGATCGGCCGCCGGCCCGGGCTTGTGACCGCGGGCGCGCTCGGGCGAGATGTACGAGGGCGCGCCGACCAGCATGCCGGTGGAGGTGATGGAGGGGTCGCCCTCGACCTGCGCGATGCCGAAGTCGGTCAGCACGACCCGTCCGTCCTCGGCGATCAGCACATTGGACGGCTTCACATCGCGGTGCAGGATGCCCTCGCGGTGCGCGGAGCGCAGCACGTCGAGAATCGCCAGACCGACCTCGGCCGCCCGTCGGGGCGTCAGGAGGCCGTCCTCACGCAGGGCTTCGGCGAGGGACTTGCCCTCGACGAGCTCCATGACGATCCACGGGCGGTCGTCCTCGTCGACGACGTCGTAGACCGTCACCGCGCCGTTGTTGCGGATGCGGGCGATCGCCTTCGCCTCGCGGAGTGTGCGCGTGATGAGGCGTCGCTTCTCGTCCTCGTCGATGCTGTTGGGGAAGCGCAGCTCCTTCACGGCGACCGTGCGGCCGAGGGTTTCGTCGACGGCCCGCCATACGGTGCCCATGCCGCCGCGCCCGAGCACGCCGCCCAGCCGGTACCGCCCGGCCAGCAGCCGTCCGTCCCCGGCGGCCCTGACCGCGCCCCGCACCGCGCCGCCGCCCGTTCTGCCGGACTCGGCCCCGGTGCCACTCCCGGCACTTGGGGCCAACGCCTCGGCGCCCGGGCCCGTACCCCGGCCCGCGCCCGAAGTCGGCTCCGGCACCGCATCCTTCACCGGACCGCGTGCCGCGCCACCTGGCGAGCCGGCGCCGTCCGCCGAGCCCGAGCCGACGCCGTCCGCCACACCTGCATTCACGCCCGCGTCCGGGTCCGCGTCCGGCGCGGCAGTCTGTGCACCGGCGTCACCGGACACCGTCCTACCCGCCTTGCCCGCGTCCGTCCCCGAGCCCCCGTCAGAGCGGTTCGCGTCGGCGACCTCCCGATCAGCGTCCTGCAGGGTCCCCGGTGTCGTGTCCCGCGACTGCTCCGCCTCCGACATGCGTCCCCTCTGCGATCCCTGATCCTCGCCCGCGCCTGCCGCTTCCGCGCGATGCGGTAACCCGCCCTGGAAGAGCCCCCATTCTCTCTTACTCCAGGACCGCTGAGTCTCCCGGGTCCACCGTGTGTCAGCACGGGCCCCCGGAAAGGGACTCCGCAGCCGTCGGCCGCACGGGGCGCGGCCGCCACCCCGATCGCCTTCACCCCCCTCGAACGCCTGGTCGGGCCCCGGTACCCGGAGCAACCCGTCCTCCCGGCATGTGAGTTCCGGAACGCACCGGCGTGTCCCGAAGCCCTCCGGACACGAGCGAGATCGGACTAGATCGGCACGATGTCCGGCGCGCCGAGCCGCGCCGCGTCCGCCGTCAGGTCGTCCGGCTGGCGCTGCGACTCGCGCTCCGCCTCCACTCGCTTCTCGTAGTGCTCGACCTCCTTCTCGATCTGCTCCTTCTCCCAGCCCAGCACCGGCGCCATGAGCTCCGCGCACTCCCGTGCACTGCGCGTCCCCCGGTCGAACGTCTCGATGGAGATGCGGGTCCGCCGCGTCAGGACGTCGTCGAGATGGCGGGCCCCTTCGTGCGAGGCTGCGTAGACGATCTCCGCCCGCAGATAGTCGTCGGCGCCGCCGAGCGGTTCGCCGAGCCTCGGGTCGGCCCCGATCAGCTCCAGCAGTTCCTCGGTCAGCGAGCCGTACCGGTTGAGCAGATGCTCCACCCGGGCGACATGGAGGCCCGTGCGGGCCGCGATCCTCGCCCGTGCGTTCCACAGCGCCCGATAGCCCTCGGCGCCCAGCAGGGGCACGTCCTCCGTGACACAGGCCGCGACGCGCTGGTCCAGCCCGTGCACCGCCGCGTCCACGGCGTCCTTCGCCATCACCCGGTACGTCGTGTACTTGCCGCCCGCGACGACGACGAGGCCGGGCACCGGATGGGCCACCGTGTGCTCGCGGCTGAGCTTGCTGGTCGCGTCCGACTCGCCCGCGAGGAGCGGTCGCAGTCCCGCGTAGACCCCTTGGACATCGTCGCGGGTGAGCGGCACGGCCAGCACGGAGTTGACGTGCTCCAGCAGATAGTCGATGTCGGCGCTGGACGCCGCCGGATGGGCCTTGTCCAGGTCCCAGTCGGTGTCCGTCGTCCCCACGATCCAGTGGCGGCCCCAGGGGATGACGAAGAGCACGGACTTCTCGGTGCGCAGGATGAGCCCGGTGGTCGAGTGGATCCGGTCCTTGGGCACGACGAGATGGATGCCCTTGGACGCCCTGACGTGGAACTGGCCGCGCTCGCCGATCAGGGCCTGGGTGTCGTCCGTCCACACTCCTGTCGCGTTGACGATCTGCTTCGCCCGGATCTCGTACTCCCCGCCGGCCTCGACGTCCTGCACGCGGGCGCCCACGACCCGCTCGCCCTCCCGCAGGAAGCCGATCACCCGTGCGCGGCTGGCCACCCGTGCCCCGTAGCTCGCGGCCGTGCGCACCAGGGTCGCCACATAGCGGGCGTCGTCCATCTGTGCGTCGTAGTACTGCAAGGCGCCCACCAGGGAGTCCCTCTTGAGGCAGGGGGCGACCCGCAGCGCGTTCGTCCGCGAGAGGTGGCGGTGGACGGGCAGGCCGCGGCCATGGCCCGAGGAGACCGACATCGCGTCGTACAACGCGACGCCCGGTCCGGCGTAGAGCCGCTCCCAGACCCTGTGCTGGAGCGGATACAGGAAGGGCACGGGCTTCACCAGATGCGGGGCGAGCCGCTGCAGCAGCAGTCCGCGCTCCTTGAGCGCCTCCCGCACGAGCGCGAAGTCCAGCATCTCCAGATAGCGCAGCCCGCCGTGGATGAGCTTGCTGGACCTGCTGGAGGTGCCCGATGCCCAGTCCCGGGCCTCGACCAGTCCAGTCGAGAGTCCGCGTGTCGCGGCGTCCAGTGCGGTGCCCGCACCGACCACGCCTGCGCCCACGACCAGCACGTCCAGCTCGCGCTCCGCCATCGTGGCGAGTGCCTCCGAACGCTGTGCGGGCCCCAGTGTCGCTGTCCTCACGGCTGCCTCCCGTCGCCCCCGTTGGTCGGACTCACAACCTTGATTCTGTCCGCACTCCCCGACTTCAGCCACCGCCTGTGGACAACACTCGGGCGGCGAGACCCTCGCAATGCCGTATTTCGGTCATATTTACGCCTAGTGTGACATTGCGCCCCGCTGGTTCTGCCCTCGTTCCGTCCACAGGACTTGCGGGCCACGTCCCCTTCGGCTACTGGAAGCTTCGGCTACCGGGAAAGGACGGCCCACCGCCATGCCCGCAGATCTCGCCGTCATCGGACTCGGCCACCTCGGACTGCCGCTCGCCCAGGCCGCCGTGGCCGCCGGCATCGAGACGATCGGCTACGACACCGACCCGCGCCCCGTCGCCGAACTCGCCGCCGGCCGCCCGCCGGTGGACGGTTCGCTCAGCGCCTCCGAAATCCGCCGGATGCTCTCGGGCGGCTTCCGGCCGACCACCGACCCTGCCGAGCTGGGCCGCGTCCGTACCGCCGTCATCTGCGCCCCCACTCCCCTGGGCGCGGACCGCATGCTCGACCTGACCGCGGTCGGCGCCGCCGCCCGCGCCCTCGCCGCGCGGCTGCGCCCGCGCACCACCGTGCTCCTCGAATCCGCGGTCGCACCCGGCACCACGGAGAGTTACCTCCTCCCGATCCTCGAAGAGGGATCGGGGCTGCGCGCCGGCCGCGACTTCCACCTCGCGTACGCCCCCAGCCGCCTCGACCCCGGCAACCGCGTCCACGGCCACGCGGGCATCCCCCAGGTGATCGGCGGGCTCACCCCGGCCTGCACCGAGTCCGCCGCCGCGTTCTACGGGCGCGTCACCGACAAGGTGGTCCGTGCCCGCGGTCTGCGCGAGGCCGAGACCGTCAAGCTCCTGGAGACCAACTTCCGGCACGTCAACATCGCCCTCGTCAACGAGATGGCGGTGCTCTGCCACGAGCTCGGCGTCGACCTCTGGGACGTCATCCGCTGCGCCGAGACCAAGCCGTTCGGCTTCCATGCCTTCCGCCCGGGCCCCGGCGTCGGCGGCCACGGCATCCCCGTCGACACGATCGGCGCCCACCGGCCACTGCGGCTGGTCGAGCTGGCGGGCCAGATCAACGAGCGCATGCCGCAGTACGTCATCCAGCGCAGCGCCACGCTCCTGAACGAGCACGGGAAATCGGCACGCGGGGCCAGGGTGCTGCTCCTCGGCATCACGTACAAACCGGACCTCGCCGACCTCGAGGGCTCCCCCGCTCCCGAGATCGCCCAACGCCTGATGGAGCTGGGCGCGTCCGTCAGCTACCACGACCCGTACGTGTTCGACTGGCGCGTCCACGACCGGCCGGTCCCCCGCGCGGACTCCCTCTACGAGGCCGCGGCCAACGCCGACCTCACGATCCTGCTCCAGCACCACCACACCTACGACCTCCAGGGCCTGGCGGTGAAGGCCCAGCTCCTGCTGGACACCCGGGGCGCGTCTCCCGCGGGCGCGGCACACCGCCTCTGAGCTGGGGTTCGACCGGCATTGCCCGATGACGGCGTCGTACAGGAGTGCTAGCCTCCGGGGCCACTGAGCGCATCATCCACGCGCTCGCGTTCCTTGGGGGGAACCCAGCATCGTGTCCAGCACCGCGCTGCTGTCGCAGCCACAGTTCGAACCGCACATCACCATGCCCGCGCTCGCACCCCTGCGGACCGCGGCCGTGGCCGGGGACTGGGATGCGGTCTCCCGTTTCTTCGCCGCGCTCGGCCATGAGGACGAGCGCGCCTTCGCCGCGTCCGTCGTGGCCGACGTGCCCGGGTCCGAGACGTTCCTGGAGCAGGTGGTCGCCGACCGTCCCGGCGATCCCCTGGCCAGGTGCCTGCTCGCCGACCGGTACATCATCGTCGGCTGGTCGATCAGGACCGCCGCCCGCGCCAAGGCCGTCTCACGCAAGCAGTTCAGCCAGTTCCACCGCTGGCTGCGCAAGGCCGAACAACTGCTCATCGACGTCTGCGCCGAGTACCCCGACTACGGGCTCGCCTGGTATCTGCGGCTGATCACGGTCCGCGGACTTGAGCTCGGCCACAGTGAGGCCCGGCGCCGCTACAACCGGCTCGCCGAGCACCACCCGCACCACTACCCCGCCCAGTCCCAGCTCCTCCAGCTGCTGTGCCCGAAGTGGAGCGGCACCTGGGAGGAGGCCTTCGCCTTCGCCAGGGAGTGCGCCGCCGCGGCCCCGCCCGGCACCCACAGCGCCACGCTCCTCGCCGAGGCCCACCTGGAGATGTGGCTCGAACTGAGCCCGGGCGCGGACGCCCGCCATCTCGCCCAGCCCTCCGTGCGGGACGAACTGGCCGCTGCCGCCGCGCAGTCCGTCCTGCATCCGCAGTTCCGTCCCGGCTTCCACTGGATCAGCGCCCACGGTTTCTTCGCCGCCACACTCTCCCTGGGGCGCCACCACGCCCAGGCGGCGCAGCACTTCCGCGTCCTCGGCAACCGCGCCGGCAAGCACCCCTGGGACTATCTCGGCGATCCGGCCGTCACGTTCAAGGAACACCGCAAGACCTCGCTCGCGAAGGGCTGACCCATGACCGAAGACATCCGCGAGACCGAGGTCGACGGCATCCGCACCCTGCTCGCTCACCGTCCCGGCCCGGTGAGCGCCGGGCTCTTCTTCCGCGTCGGCAGCGCCGACGAAACCCTCGCCACCCGCGGAATCACCCATCTGGTGGAACATCTCGCGCTGCACCGGCACGGCGTCGGCGATCTGCACTACAACGGCGCGACCGCCGGAACCTTCACCCACTTCCATGTCACGGGCGACCCCTCCGAGGTCGTCGCGTACCTCAACGGTGTGTGCGCCGCGCTGCGCGACCTGCCGCTGGAACGGCTGGAGACCGAGAAGGAGATCCTTCGCACCGAAGCGGCGGGCCGCAGCAGCGGCCCGGGGTACGACATGCCCCTGTGGCGGTACGGAGCCGAGGGCTACGGTCTGCCCAGCTACCAGGAGCTGGGCCTGTACCGGATCGACGCGACGGCGGTACGGGACTGGGCCGCGACCCGGTTCACCCGGGAGAACGCCGTCCTGTGGATCACCAGCGACACCGTGCCGGACGGCCTCGACCTGAACCTGCCGTCGGGACCGTGGCATCCGCTTCCCGCGCCGACGTCCACCCTGCCGCGCACTCCCGCGTATTTCGAGGGCGACGACGGCGTCGTCGTGCTCGACGCCGTCGTCCGGCGCAGCACGGCCGCCAGTCTGTTCGCCGACGTGTTCGGCAAGGCGCTCTTCCGTGATCTGCGCCAGGAGGGCGGCTACTCGTACGCCGCCGAATGCGACTACAGCCCGCGTGACGCCGAGTTCGCGACGATCACCGCCCTGGCCGATTCGCTCCCCAGGAAACAGGACGCGGTGGTCGGCGGCTTCATCGACACCCTCGCCGCACTGCGGGCCGGGCGCATCGAGCAGTCCGATCTGGACGCCGTACGCAGCGCGCGGCTCAAGGCGTACGAGATCCCCGATCTGGCCGCTGCGAAGCTGCCGAGCCAGGCGCTCGGCGTGCTCACCGGCCACCCCGTGCCCGGCGACGACGAGCACATCGCCGAGCTGCACGCGGTCACGGTCGAGGATCTTCACGACGTGGCGCGCAAGGTCTGGGACAACGCGCTGCTCAAGGTCCCCGGTCACCGGGGCGCCGACTGGGCGGGCTTCCACGAGGCCCCCAGTGGATCCACGGAACTGCTCACCGGCCGCCGCTACGCCTACCGCACGGACTCCGACGCCGCACTGCTCATCGGCCGGGAAGGCGTCAGCCTGGCATCGCCCCACAACCAGGTCAGCGTCCGCTACTCCGAGTGCGCCGCGATGCTCGCGTACGCCGACGGCGGCCGCCGCCTCATCGCCAAGGACGGGCTCAGCCTCTCCGTCGAGCCGACGCTGTACCGCGTGTCCCCGGCGGAGCTCGCGCCCATCGACGCCGCCGTGCCCCCGCACGCGGTCATCCCGATGCCGGCCCGCTCCCCCGACCGGATCCCGCAGCCCGCGCCGCTGCGCGATCCGGCGCGGCCCACCCCGAGCTGGAAGTCGACGGCGGCACTGTGGCTGTTCGCCGCCCTGGCGCTGTTCTGGGGACTCGTCGCCGTCGTCGGGACGGCCGACGAACTCGATCCGGCGGTCACGGCGTCGCCGGACCGGGTCTATCTCGCCCTCCTGTGGATCCTCGAAGGCGGAGCGCTCTTCCTTCTGGGCCGCACCTGGTACCGGCGCAGGCAGGGCTACGGCGGATGACTATGGGCCCGGCACCGTGAGGGTGCCGGGCCCAGGTGAATCCTCGTGTGCGTTGTCGGACCGGGGTGTTAGCCTCCAGCGCCACTTGTCGCACATGCGTGCGCATCCGTTTCCCGTGGGGGGATCCCGTATGTCTCAGTCCGTACCGCCGTCCGGCAACCCGTTCGCCGCCGACGCCTCGCCGGTGCCGGCGCCGGCTCCCGCGCCCGCGCCCGCGCCGGCCCGATCGGGCAACCTCGCCCTCGGTCTGGTGGGCTCCCTGGTCGCCGCGCTCGTCGCGGGCGGCGTCTACGGCGGTGTCGCCGGGGCGATCGAGCGCGAAATCGGCTGGGCCGCCATCGGTGTCGGCTTCCTCGTCGGCTTCGTCGCGGCGAAGCTCGGCGGTCGCAACCTGGTCCTGCCCATCGTGAGCGCCGCCTTCTCCCTCGGCGCGGTCTACCTCGGTCAGCTCCTCGCCCTCGCGATCCTCGTCGCCAAGGAGCTGAACGTCTCCGCGACCGACATGTTCCTCGACCACTTCTCCCTGCTCACGCAGGGCTGGAACGAGGGCAAGGACTTCATGACGCTCGTCTTCTTCGTGCTGGCAGGCGTCGCGGCGTTCGGTGGTGCGAAGAAGGGCGCGGAGTGACACTGCCGCTCCAGGGCCTGCCCGGCCCCTGGGGGCCGTGTGTCGTGATCTCGCCCTGATCACCGGCTGACCGGAGTGACGAGCACGCACGAGGGGCCCGGCACCGTGATGGTGCCGGGCCCCTCGGTCGTACGCCGGGTGCCGGCAGGTGTCAGCGCTTGTGCTGCGAGTCCGCGACCGTCACCTCGACGCGCTGGAACTCCTTGAGCTCGCTGTAGCCCGTCGTCGCCATGGCCCGCTTCAGGGCGCCGAAGAAGTTCATCGAGCCGTCCGGGGAGTGCGACGGGCCGGTGAGGATCTCCTCCGTCGTACCGACGATGCCCAGGTCGACGAGCTTGCCGCGCGGGACGTCCTCGTGGACGGCCTCCATGCCCCAGTGGTGGCCGCGGCCGGGCGCGTCCGTCGCACGGGCCAGCGGGGAGCCGATCATGACGGCGTCCGCGCCGCAGGCGATCGCCTTCGGCAGGTCGCCGGACCACCCGACACCGCCGTCGGCGATGACGTGCACGTACCGGCCGCCGGACTCGTCCATGTAGTCGCGGCGGGCCGCGGCGACATCGGCGACGGCGGTGGCCATCGGGACCTGGATGCCCAGCACGTTCCGCGTGGTGTGCGCGGCGCCGCCGCCGAAGCCGACGAGGACGCCCGCCGCGCCCGTGCGCATCAGGTGCAGCGCCGCCGTGTACGTGGCGCAGCCGCCGACGATGACCGGGACGTCGAGCTCGTAGATGAACTGCTTCAGGTTCAGCGGCTCCGCGGCGCCGGACACGTGCTCGGCCGAGACGGTCGTGCCGCGGATGACGAAGAGGTCGACACCCGCGTCGACGACGGCCTTGGAGAACTGGGCCGTGCGCTGCGGCGAGAGCGCGGCGGCGGTGACGACGCCCGAGTCGCGCACCTCCTTCAGGCGCTGCCCGATCAGCTCCTCCTTGATCGGGGCGGCGTAGATCTCCTGGAGGCGGCGGGTCGCGCTCTCCGTCGGCAGCTCCGCGATCTCGTCGAGCAGCGGCTGCGGGTCCTCGTACCGGGTCCACAGGCCCTCGAGGTTCAGCACACCGAGGCCGCCCAGCTCACCGATGCGGATCGCGGTCTGCGGGGAGACGACGGAGTCCATGGGAGCGGCCAGGAAGGGCAGCTCGAAGCGGTAGGCGTCGATCTGCCACGCGATCGAGACCTCCTTGGGGTCCCGGGTGCGTCGGCTCGGTACGACGGCGATGTCGTCGAACGCGTACGCCCTGCGGCCGCGCTTGCCGCGCCCGATCTCGATCTCAGTCACGATGTGTGGCCTTTCCCTCTACGTCTGCGCCTACCAGTATCGCCGACGCATGCCTCAGGGGCGGCGCCGGCAAACACCGGGACCGCCCCTGGCACGTCCGTGCGACGACTTCCTGCGTCGTCGTGCTGTTACTTGGTGCTGTAGTTCGGCGCCTCGACCGTCATCTGGATGTCGTGCGGGTGGCTCTCCTTGAGCCCCGCAGACGTGATCCGTACGAACCGGCCGCGCTCCTGCAGCTCCGGCACCGTGCGACCGCCGACGTAGAACATCGACTGGCGCAGACCGCCGACCAGCTGGTGGACGACGGCGGAGAGCGGGCCGCGGTAGGGCACCTGGCCCTCGATGCCCTCGGGCACGAGCTTCTCGTCGGAGGCGACACCCTCCTGGAAGTAGCGGTCCTTGGAGAAGGAGCGCTGGTCGCCGCGCGACTGCATCGCGCCGAGCGAGCCCATGCCGCGGTACGACTTGAACTGCTTGCCGTTGATGAACAGCAGCTCGCCCGGGGACTCCTCGCAGCCCGCGAGCAGCGAGCCCAGCATCACCGTGTCGGCGCCAGCGACCAGGGCCTTGGCGATGTCGCCGCTGTACTGCAGGCCGCCGTCGCCGATGACCGGGATGCCCGCGGCCCTGGCGGCGAGCGAGGCCTCGTAGATCGCGGTGACCTGCGGGACGCCGATGCCGGCGACGACACGCGTCGTGCAGATCGAGCCGGGGCCGACGCCGACCTTGATGCCGTCCGCGCCCGCGTCGACGAGCGCCTGGGCGCCGTCACGCGTGGCGACATTGCCGCCGATGACGTCCACGGCGGAGTTCGACTTGATCTTGGCGATCATGTCGCCGACGAGCTTGGAGTGGCCGTGCGCGGTGTCGACGACGATGAAGTCGACACCGGCCTCGATCAGGGCCTGGGCGCGCTCGAAGGCGTCACCTGCGACGCCGACGGCTGCGCCGACGATGAGCCGGCCGTCCTTGTCCTTCGCGGCGTTCGGGTACTTCTCGGCCTTGACGAAGTCCTTGACCGTGATGAGGCCCTTGAGGATGCCCTGGTCGTCGACGAGCGGAAGCTTCTCGATCTTGTGGCGGCGCAGCAGCTCCATGGCGTCCACGCCGGAGATGCCGACCTTGCCGGTGACCAGTGGCATCGGGGTCATGACGTCGCGCACCTGCTGCGAGCGGTCCGTCTCGAAGGCCATGTCGCGGTTGGTGACGATGCCGAGCAGCTTGCCGGCGGGGTCGGTGACGGGCACGCCACTGATCCGGAACTTGGCGCAGATCGCGTCGGCCTCGGCGAGTGTCGCGTCGGGGTGCACCGTGATCGGATCGGAGACCATGCCGGACTCCGAGCGCTTCACCAGGTCGACCTGGTTGGCCTGGTCGGCGATGGAGAGATTGCGGTGCAGTACGCCGACGCCGCCCTGGCGGGCCATCGCGATGGCCATGCGGGCCTCGGTGACCTTGTCCATGGCGGCGGACAGCAGTGGGATGTTCACCCGGACGTTCTTCGAGATGAACGAGGCGGTGTCGATCCGGTCGGGCGCCATGTCGGACGCGCCGGGCAGCAGCAGCACGTCGTCGTAGGTCAGCCCGAGTGTCGCGAATTTCTCGGGCACTCCGTCGACGTTGGCAGTCATGACACCTTCCCCAAATGGCCTTGATCGGTGCGGATGTCCATGCTAACGGGCTCCGCGGGTGTCTCATTCCACGATCAAGATCAGACAGTATGTTTGTGCGTTCGTACGTACGTGACACACGTGACGCAGCAGCTCGATGCGCGCGCCGCGCGTGACGTACGCCCGCGAACGGTCACTGCTCCGCCAGGGCCCGCAGCCGGCTCAGCGCCCTGTGCTGCGCCACCCGGACCGCACCCGGCGACATCCCGAGCATCTGCCCGGTCTCCTCGGCGGTGAGGCCGACGGCGACCCGCAGCACCAGCAGCTCCCGCTGGTTCTCCGGCAGATTGGCGAGCAGCTTCTTGGCCCACTCCGCGTCGTCGCTGAGCAGCGCCCGCTCCTCGGGGCCGAGCGAGTCGTCGGGCCGCTCGGGCATCTCGTCGGAGGGGACGGCCGTTGACCCGGGATGCCGCATGGCAGCCCGCTGCAGATCGGCGACCTTGTGCGCGGCGATGGCGAAGACGAACGCCTCGAAGGGGCGTCCCGTGTCCCTGTAGCGCGGAAGCGCCATGAGGACGGCTACACAGACTTCCTGTGCGAGGTCCTCCACGAAGTGGCGGGCATCACCGGGCAGCCGGCTCAGCCGCGTACGGCAGTAGCGCAGGGCGAGCGGATGCACATGGGCCAGCAGGTCATGGGTGGCCTGCTCGTCGCCGTCGACGGCACGAAGCACGAGCGCACCGATGGCCCCGTGGGCATTCGCCGCCTCGTCGTTGCGCATCGGTCCATGGTGCCTTGACTGACGCTGCTCCGTGGCACTGCGTCCGTAGTTGTGCACCGAAGCGTTATGAGCAGATGCGCCGGAAGTCATCTCCTGCGCCCTCCCCTTACGCTCGACCGACTTGTCCCCGAGGAACTCCACACTCTCAAGGATGCGGCATGCCGCGGGAAACGTGTGCCCACCGTCTGCGGTCGCCCCGCCCACCCGTCGCACGGTCGCCCCGCCCACCGGTCAGCGGGCGGGGACGGCACCTCCTCCGGGCTCGGCTCGCCTCCGGGGCGCTTCGGCGCCACATCGGCTCGCTCGCCGTGAGAGCTCCCTCTCGCGATCGGCACCGCTCAGCGGACCAGGCCCCAGCGGAATCCGAGCGCCACGGCGTGCGCCCGGTCCGAGGCGCCCAGCTTCTTGAACAGCCGCCTGGCGTGCGTCTTCACCGTGTCCTCGGAGAGGAACAGCTCGCGCCCGATCTCGGCGTTGGACCTGCCGTGGCTCATGCCCTCGAGCACCTGGATCTCGCGCGCGGTGAGCGTGGGCGCGGCGCCCATCTCGGCCGAGCGCAGCCGGCGCGGGGCGAGCCGCCAGGTCGGGTCGGCGAGGGCCTGGGTGACCGTGGCCCGCAACTCGGCGCGCGAGGCGTCCTTGTGCAGGTAGCCACGGGCACCTGCGGCGACGGCGAGCGCGACGCCGTCCAGGTCCTCGGCGACAGTGAGCATGATGATCCGGGCGCCGGGGTCGGCGGACAGCAGCCGGCGGACGGTCTCGACGCCGCCCAGTCCGGGCATGCGTACGTCCATCAGAATCAGGTCCGAGCGGTCGGCCCCCCAGCGGCGGAGGACTTCCTCGCCGTTGGCCGCGGTCGTCACGCGCTCTACGCCGGGCACGGTTGCGACCGCGCGGCGGAGCGCCTCTCGGGCGAGCGGGGAGTCGTCGCAGACGAGGACGGATGTCATGGCCGCCCTCCGCAGCTGATGCGCGTCACCTTGAGCCTCCAGGCTGGTTACGTATCGTCACCTGTGCGGTTGACGCCCCCGGACTCCAGCCCGAGCGCTTGTTCTCTCAACCGCCTCCGCACTCTCAACGACGGTCACTCGAAAGAGTTACGGGTACGACGGGCACCTTCGGCACTCTACGTGAGGACCTACGCACGGAGGAGAGCGACACAGCTCAGCGAGACGTCACTTGACGGCTATGCCCCATTTAGCGACTTTTCTTCCCTTTTGCTGGTGTCTGTGGCTAGATTCGCAATGAGTCATATTTACATCTACTTACACCGTAGATGTACGGTCGGAGCTCAGGCATCCACTCAGCACGGCAACAAGGGGACATGCGCTATGGCAGATTTCTCCCGCCTTCCCGGACCGAACGCCGATCTGTGGGACTGGCAGCTGCTCGCGGCATGCCGGGGCGTTGACAGCTCGCTCTTCTTCCATCCCGAGGGGGAACGCGGCGCGGCAAGGAGTGCGCGCGAGAACTCGGCGAAAGAGGTCTGCATGAGGTGCCCGGTGCGCGCGGAGTGCGCAGCGCACGCACTGGCAGTGCGGGAGCCCTACGGGGTATGGGGCGGACTGACGGAGGACGAGCGTGAGGAGCTCATGGGGCGGGCCCGGAACCGGCTGATCCCGGCATCGAGCACGGGGGGAGTCACCGGACACGGTTGACGTACGGCAACCGTCGGAAGCAACCGAAGAAACGTTCCTGCACCGTCCGGCCCAGCGCCGGATGCCGAGAGGGGCACGGAATCAGCGCGCCGTCAGGAGCGCGCCGAGGGGGCGGAGTTCAGCGCGCCGTCAGGAGCGCGCCGAGGGGGCGGAGTTCAGCGCGCCGTCAGGAGCGCGCCGAGGGGGCGGAGTTCAGCGCGCAACGGGAAGGGGCGCGCCCGGTGGACGGAGTTCAGCGCGCCGCAGCGAGCGCCAGCTGGTCCAGGGTGGCCGCGACCGTCGGGACCTGGGCCAGATCAGGAAGGGTCAGGGCGACGATCTCGCGCTGTACGGACGGCTCCACCGTGACCGTACGGGCGCCCTTGTGCCGTACCGACTCCAGCGCCAGCTCCGGCAGCACCGCGACGCCGAGACCGGCGCCGACGAGTCCGACCACGGCCGGGTAGTCGTCCGTGGCGAAGTCGATCCTGGGGGTGAAGCCGGACTCCTCGCAGACCTCCACGAGTTGGCGGCGGCAGCGCGGGCAGCCCGCGATCCACGGTTCGTCCGCCAGATCGGCGATCGAGACGGCTCCCGCGCCGGCGAGCCGGTGCCCCTCGGGCACCAGACCGACGAGCCGGTCGCTCAGCAGCGGCCGTACGGCCAGGTCCTCCCACTCCGCGCCCGCCGAGCCGTAGCGGAAGGCCAGCGCCACATCGCAGTCACCCTCACGCAGCATCTCCTCGGAGCGCGGCGGCTCGGCCTCGACGAGCGAGACACGGGTGCCGGGGTGCGCCGCGCGCAGGGCGGCGAGCGCGGTGGGCACGAGGGTGGAGCTGCCGCTGGGGAACGACACCAGACGGACCCGGCCCGCGCGCAGCCCCGCGATCGCGGCGACCTCCTCCTCCGCGGCGGTGAGCCCCGCCAGGATGCCGGCGGCGTGGCGCACCAGGGCCTCCCCGGCCTGGGTGAGCCGCATCTCCCGGCCGGTCCTGATCAACAACGGAGTGCCGGCGGAGGTTTCGAGTGCCTTCATCTGCTGACTGACGGCGGGCTGGGTGCAGCCCAGCTCGCGCGCCGCCGCCGAGAAGGAACCGGTGGCGGCGACAGCGCGCAGGACACGGAGATGACGGGCCTCGATCACCCTCTGAGCATAAGGCGCACTTGGGGTTCAGGTGAAATAGTCGATGGAATCTTTGAGGAAGGCGGCCCGGTGCTGGGCTAGCGTCGCCCCTATGCAGCTTCTGACCGTGAATGTGGGACGCCCGAAGGCCGTCGACTACACCGACCACAGGGACGGCGTGACGGGGATCGACAAGCAGCCGGCGGACGGCCCTGCGCTGGTGACCGATCCCGGCCCCAAGGGCACGGGCGGCAGCGGCGTCGCCGGGGACACGGTGTGCAGCCTGCGGCATCACGGCGGGACGCACCAGGCGGTGTACGCCTTCGCGCGCGAGGACCTCGACTTCTGGGAGGGCGAGCTGGGCCGCCCCCTGCCGAACGGGTCCTTCGGCGAGAACCTGACCACGTCCGGGCTCGACGTGACCGGCGCCCTCATCGGGGAGCGGTGGCGGATCGGCGCACAGCTGGTCCTGCAGGTCACGTCGGGCCGTGTTCCGTGCCGTACGTTCGCGGGCCGTCTCGGCGAGCGGGGGTGGGTCAGGCGGTTCACGCGGGCCGCTGCCCCCGGGGCGTATCTGCGGGTCGTCGAGCCGGGTGAGATCCGGGCGGGTGACCCGATCGAGATCGTGCACCGGCCGGACCACGACGTGACGGTCGCACTGTCCTTCCGGGCGGGGACGACCGAGCGGTCGCTGCTGCCGCGCGTCCTCGCGGCGGGGGAGGCACTCCATCCCGAGCAGCTGGCCGCCGCCAGGGAATACGTGGCCAAGTACGACGTGTAGACAGGGCGTTCCGGAGAGGGCCCGAGGGCCGGTCCCGCGCCGGAGGACGAACGTCCGGGCCACCGGAGGACGAACGTCGGGGCGCGCCGGAGGACGAACGTCGGGGCGCGCCGGGTGACGGGCGGCCAGGTGCGTCGCACGCGTACGCGGGGCACTAACGTGCCGCGTATGACGACAGCACTGATTACGGGCGCGACCGCGGGCATCGGGGCCGCCTTCGCGCGGCGCCTCGCGGCGGACGGGCACGACCTGGTCCTGGTGGCGCGGGACACCGAGCGGCTCCTGGAGCAGGCGACGGAGCTCCACGACCGGCACGGCATCGAGGCGGAGGTCCTCTCCGCGGATCTCGCGGAGGAGGCCGGCATCGCTTCGGTCGAGGCCCGGCTCGCGGACCGGAAGCGGCCCGTCGACCTGCTGGTGAACAACGCCGGGTTCGGCAACAAGGGCCGGTATCTCGAAGTGTCCATGGCCGATGAGCTGCGGATGCTGAAGGTGCACTGCGAAGCGGTGCTGCGGCTGACGTCCGCGGCGGCCGGGGCGATGCGCGAGCGCGGTCGCGGCGGCGTGGTGAACGTGGCATCGGTGGCGGCGTTCGTGCCGCGCGGGACGTACGGCGCGTCCAAGGCGTGGGTCGTGCAGTTCACCCAGGGCGCGGCGCGCGATCTGGCCGGGACGGGGGTGCGGCTGATGGCGCTGTGCCCCGGTTTCGTACGGACCGAGTTCCATGAGCGGGCCGGGATGGGGACGGACAACATTCCGGGCTGGATGTGGCTGGACGCCGACAAGCTGGTGTCGGCCGCGCTGGCCGACCTGGCGCGCGGGAAGACGGTCTCCATCCCGGATCCGCGCTACAAGGCGCTGATGGGCGTGGTGAAGCTGACGCCGCGCCGGCTGCTGGGCGGGGTCAGCTCCAAGGCGGGCCGCAAGTACGGACCGAAGTAGTTCCGTCCTGCCAGGTCACCTTGAGGGTTCGGGTGCCGGTGATATCGATGTCGGCGAGTGAGGAGACGGGCTCGGGGGCGGGCTCGTCGGTGAGCGAGGCGAGGGTGACGAACAGCGTCTCGCGCTCGCCGGTCGCGTCGCCGGACGCGCCACCGGACGCGCCACCGGTCGTGCCGTGGAGCGCGGCGGTACGGGAGACGGGGCCCTGGAGCGTGGAGCCGGTGTCGGACGCGGTGCGCACCGTGTAGCCGTGCACCGGCTGGAGTTGGGCGGTGGGGCCGTCGGGGGTGGTGGCCCGAGCGGCATGCACTCCCCCAGGAGCGTGCCGGCGGGGGCGGACTGGTGCTGGGGATGCTCGCGCCCTCGGCGACGTACTACTTCGCGGAGGTGATCCGCGGTGCGAGCGATGCCGCCGAGCGCGCCGGGGCACGGATCGTCCTGCGGATCTCCGACTACCGCCCCGCCGAGGACCGCGCGCACCGAAGGACTGCTGGAAGCGGGTGCCGAAGGGCTGCTGGTCGCGGCGGGCTGGTGCGGCCCCGAGGACCCGGCCACGCACGGCGACTGGATCACCGAACTGCCCGTACCCGCCGTGCTGCTGGAGCGCCTGCCGGTGCCGGGGAGCGCGCTGGACGAGCTGGACCGGGTCTCGTCCGACCACCGGCACGGGGTGCTCCTCGCACTCCGTCACCTCGTCGGGCTCGGGCACGGAACCCCGCTGCTGGTGGCGCGCGCGGACAGCCCGACGGCGCTGACCGTGCGCTCCGGGTACGGGGAGGCGCTGGGGGCGCTCGGGTTGCGCGCACCCGCGCCGGTGATCGATTCGATGCCGGCCGAGCAGGGCCCCGAGGGCTTCGAGGCGGCCACGCAGGCACTGCGGGCGGCGGTGGTCTCGGGCGAGGCGACGGCGGCACTCGTGCACAACGACGTCGACGCGATCCAGATGGTGCAGCGCCTGGCCGAGCTCGGCCTGCGGGTGCCGGAGGACCTGACCCTGATCGCGTACGACGACGAGGTCGCCGCCCTCGCCGACACGCCGCTGACGGCCGTCGCCCCGCCCAAGCGTCATGTGGGGCGGCAGGCCACGGAGTTGCTGATCGAACGGCTGACCGGCGATGCGGCGCAGGACGCGGACGAACCTCGGCGGCATGTGACGCTGCTGCCGCGGCTGAACGTGCGGTCGTCGTGCGGGGCGGGCGGCGGCAGCGGGGACGTCCGGGCGTGACGCTCCCGTGCAACCTCCCCGCGCCCCGTATACGCAACCCGCCGTAAAGGGCAATTCTCACTAAAATGGGCGTGACCCAGCGACCTCCGGGGTGACGCCATGACATTCGCACAATTGATCGACTGCAAGACGGACCGCGTGGACGAGCTCAACCGGCTCCTGGACGCCTGGATCGAGCAGACCGAGGGAAGGCGCACCGCGACGCACAGCCTGGTCGCCACCGACCGGTCCGACTCGACGCACGTCGTGGAGCTGGTCGAGTTCGCGTCGTACGAAGAGGCGATGAAGAACTCGAACCTGCCCGAGACCGACCGGATCTTCCAGCAAGTGGTGGCGCTGTGCGACGACATGCCGACGTTCACCGACCTCGAGGTGATCAGGGACGAGCAGCTGAACGAGTCGGCCTGCCGCAGGTTCTTCACGGAGGCGCTGCCGAGCGGTGACGCCGCCCTGCTGGGCGAGCTGCTCACCGACGACTACGTCGACCACGATCCCTCCAACGCCGAGGACATCGTGGGTGTGGAAGGACTCCGCCGCGAAGTCGATGTGTGGAGGGGCGGGTTCGACTTCGGCTTCGCGATCGACGACCAGATCGCCGACGCCGACCGCGTCTGCACGCGCTGGACCTGGACCGGCCTGCACAAGGGCGAGTTCATGGGGGTCACCGCGACCGACCAGCAGGTGACGATGACCGGGACGACCGTGCAGCGGTGCCGTGAGGGAAAGATCTGCGAGAGCTGGTGGCAGTACGACCGGCTCGGTCTGATGGGCCGGCTCGGCGTGCTCGAGATGTGAACACCGGGCAGGAGCCCGGGCAAGGACAGAGGCAAGGACAAAGGCAGGGACACAGGCAAGGGCCCGGACAGACGCAAGGCCCCCGCTCCCTCTCCGGGAACGGGGGCCTGCTCAAGCCCTGAGCGAGTCAGAACCGGCCGGACCGGTCCGAACGCGTCAGTGGGAGTGACCGTGGCCGTGGCCGTGGCCCGCCTCCGCCGGCTCCTCTTCCTTCTTCTCGACCACGAGGGTCTCGGTGGTGAGCAGCAGGGAGGCGATCGACGCGGCGTTCTCCAGCGCGGAGCGCGTGACCTTGACCGGGTCGATGACGCCGGCCTTCACCAGGTCGCCGTACTCGCCGGTCGCGGCGTTGAAGCCGTTGCCCTTCTCCAGCTCCGCCACCTTCGCGGTGATGACGTAGCCCTCGAGGCCCGCGTTCTCGGCGATCCAGCGCAGCGGCTCGACGGCGGCGCGGCGGACCACCGCCACACCGGTGGCCTCGTCGCCGGACAGGCCGAGGTTGCCCTCCAGCACCTTCACGGCGTGGACGAGCGCGGAGCCACCACCGGAGACGATGCCCTCCTCGACCGCGGCGCGGGTCGCGGAGATGGCGTCCTCCAGACGGTGCTTCTTCTCCTTCAGCTCCACCTCGGTGGCGGCGCCGACCTTGATCACGCACACACCGCCGGCCAGCTTCGCGAGGCGCTCCTGGAGCTTCTCGCGGTCCCAGTCGGAGTCCGTGGTCTCGATCTCGGCCTTGATCTGGTTGACGCGACCGACGACGTCCTCGTGGCTGCCGCCACCGTCGACGATGGTGGTGTCGTCCTTGGAGACGGTGACGCGGCGGGCCGAGCCCAGCACCTCCAGACCGGCCTGGTCGAGCTTGAGGCCGACCTCCTCGGCGATGACGGTGGCACCGGTGAGGGTGGCCATGTCCTGCAGCATCGCCTTGCGGCGGTCGCCGAAGCCAGGGGCCTTCACCGCGACCGCGTTGAACGTGCCGCGGATCTTGTTGACGACGAGGGTGGACAGGGCCTCGCCCTCGACGTCCTCGGCGATGATCAGCAGCGGCTTGGAGGCGCCGGCCTGGATGATCTTCTCCAGCAGCGGCAGCATGTCCTGGATGGAGGAGATCTTGCCCTGGTTGATCAGGATGTACGGGTCGTCGAGGACGGCCTCCATACGCTCCTGGTCGCTCACCATGTACGGGGACAGGTAGCCCTTGTCGAAGGCCATGCCCTCGGTGAAGTCGAGCTCCAGGCCGAAGGCGTTGGACTCCTCGACGGTGATGACACCGTCCTTGCCGACCTTGTCCATCGCCTCGGCGATGAGCTGGCCGACCTGCTGGTCCTGGGCGGAGAGCGCGGCGACGGCCGCGATGTCGGACTTCTCCTCGATCGGACGCGCGGTGGCGATCAGCTCGTCGGAGACGGCCTTGACCGCGGCGTCGATGCCCTTCTTCAGGGCGGCCGGGGAGGCACCGGCGGCGACGTTGCGCAGACCCTCGCGGACCAGGGCCTGGGCGAGCACGGTGGCGGTGGTGGTGCCGTCACCCGCGATGTCGTTGGTCTTGGTCGCCACCTCCTTCACCAGCTGGGCGCCGAGGTTCTCGTACGGGTCCTCGATCTCGACCTCGCGGGCGATCGTGACACCGTCGTTGGTGATGGTGGGGGCGCCGAACTTCTTGTCGATCACGACGTTGCGGCCCTTGGGGCCGATCGTCACCTTGACCGTGTCGGCGAGCTTGTTGACGCCGCGCTCAAGGGCGCGACGGGCGTCCTCGTCGAACTTCAGGATCTTCGCCATGGAGCTTCTCAAGTCCTCTCATCTGCGATCCTCGGCCGCCTCGAGAAGGGGCCGCCATCGCTCACAAACGAACCGCGCCCCTCGCCGCCCGGCTTTTTACGACGCGGGGGCCAGGGGCGCGACTCACAGCAAAACTGCAGGTGCCTACTTCTCGACGATCGCGAGCACGTCGCGAGCCGAGAGGACGAGGTACTCCTCGCCGCTGTACTTCACCTCGGTGCCGCCGTACTTGCTGTAGAGCACGACGTCGCCGGTCTTGACGTCGAGCGGCAGGCGCTCGCCGTTCTCGAAGCGGCCCGGGCCAACGGCCAGGACGACGCCCTCCTGGGGCTTCTCCTTGGCGGTGTCCGGAATGACCAGGCCAGAGGCCGTGGTCTGCTCGGCGTCGAGCGGCTGGACCACAATGCGGTCCTCGAGCGGCTTGATGGCAACCTTGGAGCTGGTGGTCGTCACGATCCGACCTCCCCCTTCGGAGATCTCACGGGGTTTGACTGTCTGAGTGGCGACCAGGTCGATCCGTCGTCGCGGGTGCCGGACCTGCCCGTCGCTGTGTTGGCACTCTCCAGTGGGGAGTGCCAGAGCCGAGACTATGACCGCGATTAGCACTCGGTCAAGCGGAGTGCCAATCACTCGGCGCGCCGAGTGTCGACGGCCCGTGATTGCGGCCCGTGATTGCGGCTCGTGATTGCGGCTCGTGATTGCGGGCCGTGGTCGCGTCTCGGGACTGCGGCCCGGGGCTGCGGCTCGGTCTCGATCCGGACTCCGAAGGGACAACGAGGGGACACGGTGCCGCGTTCCACGACCGTTCGGAGATGCCCTACGACCGTACGGAGGTGTCCATCGGCACGGCCCCGCCGCGCGGTCGTCACCGCGGCCCCGCCAGGCCCTGGGGCGACGCCGCGCTCGCGCTGCTCGTCCTCTTCCTGGACGCCGTCGCGCTCGCGGTGACCACCATGTGGGTGTACGTCGCGACGCGGCCGGACAGCGATGCCGCCGAGGGGGCACGGCCCAAGGCACCCGAGATGCCCGGGGATGCGCCCCGGCCCGCGCCCGGAGGTCGCCGCGGACGCCGCCCCGGCGCCGTCGGCGGACTGGCCCGGTACATCGGTTTCGCCATCGCGGCGGGGCTGATCGCCCTCACCGCTTACGCCTTCGTCCGCGGCGGTCACCGGATCACGGCGGGCGCGCAGATCCTGGTGGTCGTCCTGCTGGTTCTCGGAGCGCTCCACTCCGCCGCGCGGGAAGCCCGCGGGACTCACCCCGGGCCGGTGCCCGTGCCGGCCGGCGACCGGTGTGTCTGCCACAGCGCGGGCGGGAGCTGCCACGGCCGCGGGAGCCACTGACGGTCGCACGCGGGCAAGGGCACCGGCCGCCACCGGGGCGGGCGGCGGCAGCCGGTGCGTGCGGCTCAGACGTAGTCCTCCAGCCGGGCCACGGCGTAGCCCTGCGCGGTGGCGACGTTCATGACCCGGCGGATCATGTCGGGCATGCTGCCCTTCCACTGCTCCTTGCCGCGGAAGTGGGTGAGGATGACGTCGCCGGGGCGCAGCGTGTGGTCCGGCTCCCGCCACTCCACACGATCGGGGAACGCCTCCACGGCCCACAGCGGCACGGCCTTCACCCCGCACGACTTGGCGGCGCGCAGCGTGTGCCGGTCGTAGCTTCCGTACGGCGGCCGGAAGAGCCGGGGGCGCTTCCCGAACCGCTTCTTGATCTTCTTCTGCTGCCCGCAGATCTCCCGCTTCTGCTTCTTGTACGAAAGCCCGCGCAGGTAGGCGTGGCTGAGGGTGTGGTTGTTCAGGGCGACACCGCGGTCCTGCATCTCCTCGAAGTAGCCGTAGTCGTCACGGACGAGGTAGTCGCTGAGGAACGCGCTGTACGGAATGTCCAGCTCGCTCATCATTCTCAGCAGCTCGGGGTCCTTCTCGGCCCCGTCGTCGATCGTCAGGAAGACGACCTTCTCCTTCGTCGGCACGGTGGTGAAGACGGGGGGCAGACCCTCGTGGTCGTCGACCTCGAAGCCCTTGCGGGTGGTGACCGTGAGCTTTTCGGCGGGTGGCTCGGGCGGGGTCAGCGGGACCGCCTTGAGGCCCCAGCGCTTGGCGGCCGTGGCCCGGGCGGCGTGGGCCTTCTTCGTCCGTTTCGCATAGTCGGACAGCGCGCCCGCCGGGCCGGCGGCCGGCTGCTGCCGCCCGTGCGCGGCGGGCTCGGGGGCCCGCGGATCCGTGGTGGCGGTGCCGGACGGCTCGGCCGCACAGGCGGAGCCGAGAGCGGCGACGAGCAGGACGGCCAGCACCGCGCGGCGGCGTTGCCGGGACAGCGCGTCACGTCGGCCCCGGCGGGGGTGCGTGCGTCCGCTCCACCTGGGCGGCATCACACTCCGACCCGATGATCCTTTTCTCGTATTTCCGTTTTGTCGTACAGGCTGCATGGCGCCGCATCCTGTCAGCGCAGCCCGCCCGCAACGGTCCGACACCGCCGCCGGGCGCCCCACCGTCCCCCGCCTGGCCGACAATGGCCGGGTGAACGATGTCTCCTTCCCTCACCTCGGCCCGCTGCTCAGCGACGAGGGACAGGCCCTGCTCGCCGCCCTGCGCGACTACGACCCGGCAAAGGAGCTCGCCCTCGCGACCCGGCTGCGCCGCGACCACCCGGCGGAGCTGGTCTCGGCGGCGCTGACCCAGGCGCGGCTGCGGCAGCGGGCGGTGGCGAAGTTCGGCGCGGAGGACGCGTACCGGATGTACTTCACGCCGAACGGGATCGAACAGGCCACCCGCGCGTCGGTCGCCGAGTACCGGGCCAGGCGCTTCCGGGACATCGGCCCGGTCGACATCACCGACCTCTGCTGCGGCATCGGCGGCGACGCGATCGCCCTCGCCCGTGCGGGCTTCGTCGTGCAGGCGGTCGACCGGGACCCGGTGACCGCCGAGACCGCTCTGGTCAATGTCCTCACCGTGGTGGAGGGCACGCCGCAGATGTGGGTCACCTGCGCGGACGTCATGGACTACGACCTCACCGCCACCGAGGCGCTGTTCATCGACCCGGCCCGGCGCGGCGGGCGGGGACGCATCTTCGACCCGGAGGCGTACTCCCCGCCGCTGTCCTGGGCGATCGACGCCGTGCGCCGGGTCGGCACCGGCGCCATCAAGATCGCGCCCGGCATCCCGCACGAACTGGTCCCGGACGACTTCGAGGCGGAGTGGATCTCGGACGGCGGCGATGTGAAGGAGGCGGTGCTCTGGCATCACGATCCGGGCCCGATCACGAGCCCCGTCAACCCCGGAGCCCGTCGCGCCACCCTGCTCCCCTACGGCGCCACGGTCACCTCCCGCGGCCTCCCGAACCCCGCCGTCCGCAAGCTCGGCCGCTTCCTGTACGAGCCCGACGGCGCCGTCATCCGCGCGCATCTGGTCGCCGAGGTCGCCGAGGACCTCGGCGGCGGCCTCATCGACGAGACGATCGCGTACATCACGGCGGACGAGCTCCGCGCGACGCCGTACGCCACGGCCTACGAGATCACCGACGAGCTTCCCTTCAACCTGAAGAAGCTGAAGGCGCTGCTTCGCGAACGCGAGGTCGGCAACCTGACGGTGAAGAAGCGCGGCTCGGCGGTCGAGCCGGAGGAGGTCCGCCGCAAGGTCAAGCCGAAGGGCCCGAACGCGGCGACGGTCTTCCTCACCCGGGTGGCGGGCGCGCCGACGATGCTGATCGGCGGGCCGGCGGCGTAATCCGGTGGTTCAGCGGGAGTGGTCGCATCCAGTCCCCTGGCCTCAACCGCCGCTCCTGTGACCACCGTTGTTACAGCGCCGGGAGTGACGAATGGGGCACCCCGGGATGGGAAGTGGAACCGATGGAGCGCGAGGGCTGGGAAGCGGCCGCGGAGCGGCTGTTCGACGACACGTACTCCTATGTCGCGACCGGGCCGAGGCACCACGACGAGTGGCGGGAGGACGTCCTCGCGGTCATGGCGCGTGCCGTTCCGGATCCGCGCGGCTGGGCGGTTCTGGACTGGGACATCGAGGACGACCGCAGGAACGCTCCGGGCGGGGAATTCTTTCCGTTTGCCGCGCCGACGGTCGAGAGCCTCGCCGACGTGTACGAGATCTCGCCCGATTCCGCGGCCCATCTGCTGGTCGCCATGACGGACGAGTGGTTCGAGACGAAGAACATCCCCGGTTTTCCGGAACGCCGGGACAGCATGCTGGCCGACGCACACCTCCTTCTGTCCCGTTACGGACCGGGATGCACCTTCTGCACCACGTCCGTCGCCGCCCGCGCGTCGAAGGACCCCGACTTCTCGCAGGGGGCGAGCGCGGGACGGAGTCTGACTCTACTGATGGATGTCGGCCTGATCGCCGTCTCGGACACCGAGGTCGGCGTCTTCTGGTCGTTCAACGCCTACTGACCCGATCCACCTGGGAACACCGTGACCGCACGAACCCGCACCTCCACCTACCCCGACCGGGAGACCGCCCAGTGGGCCACCCAGCAGGTCGTGACCGCCAATGAGCAGGTCATCCACCGCTGGCTCGCCCAGTCGACCCGACAGCGCCTCACGATCGAGGCGGCCTGGCCGTCCCGGCCCGAGCCCGTCGGGCGGGTGCTGCTCCAGGCGATGATGCTGGCAGGACGAGAGCCCATCGACGTGCGCGCCGCCCGCGTCATCGTCAAGCGGGACACCGGGAGCCCGCACGGCTTCACCGTCCACGCCACCTTCCCGATCTACCTCTAGAGGCATCACGTTGTCCCCGAAGCCGCGCGAACACGACCGCAGGTTCGGCGAGTTGGACCAGGTCATCCGCGCTTACCCGGGTAGGGCCGCCGACGACGAGGAGCCGCTGACGGCCTACCTCCGCCACACCTGGCGCACGCGGCCCTGGGCCATCGCCATCGCCGAACAGCAGCTGCGCGAGTACGCCGGCAATCCCCCGGGCCGACTGCGCCTGCGCCTCGGCGAGTTCTATCCCGTACCGGACGTGGGCCTGCCCGACTCCGAGATCCAGGCCTGGCTGGTCGGCCTCGCCGACCGCCTCAAGGAGAGCGTGGAGACCGGCCGCGCCCCGCAGCCCGCCACTCCGCGGACCCGCTGGGAGTGGCACACCCGCTTCCCCGAGGTCGCGCAGCTCCTCGGCGGCTGGTTCTCCCAGGACCTGCCGGACGAGTTCGAAAATCATGATGCCGCGCTCCAGGACTACTTGGACACCACGGACCCCGGGCTGATCGCCCAGCTCGCGGGGGAGCTGCACGATCTGCTGGCTCTCCCGTTGGACGAGGCGGACTACGCCCTCGCCCTCGCCGAACTGGGCATGGAGGTCGACCCGCCCGCGCCGTACGCCCCCGGGGGCTGGCTTGCGGAACTGGCGGGCCGGCTGCGCCGAGGGGGAACATGACGGATCGCCCGCGGGGGTCAGCGGTGCAAGCCGCCGGGCGTGTGCGCAGGTGAGGCGGCCGCCGCGGTGCGTGTGGTGAGGCGGACCGCCCAGCGGTAGTGGGTCACCGCCTTCGTGGCGCCGATCAGGGCCGCCACCCAGAGGATGACACCCACGCCCATCAGGTGGGCGACCTCGCCGTACGTCGAGCTGCTGGGGCGCGCGGTCGCCGGGGCCGCGAAGGAGAGCCAGAGGCCGAAGGCGCCGATGAAGAAGGACACCAGGAACCAGCACAGGCGCGGGCCGGGTGCGCGGAAGCGGACGTCCCCCGTCGAGTCGCGGTCCAACGAGGACCACTCGGTGAGCAGTTCACGGCTACGGCGGTCGCGCCTGATGCCGGAGCCGAGGGCGAGAGCGGCCGCGACCATGATGCCGACACCGATCGCTCCGCCGAAGACCATGAAGAGCAGGACCATCGGATCCGGTGGGCCCTGCCCCAGTGAGGTCGGTCCGGCGCCCACGAAGCCCCAGGCCAGCTGCAGCAGGGCGACCACGGCCAGGAACAGCAGCAGCCTCGGCGCTCCGAGGAGCCGCCTGACGAGGTCTCCGAGCACCGCCGCCCGGTCGGCGAGCAGCGCATCGCGATCGGGCCAGGTGCGTACGTGCTCGGGAGGCGGGGGTGGAGGCGGGGGCCTTCGGCGGGACATCCCCCGAGATCATCGGCAGTTGATCATGTGCCGTCAGCCGTCGACGGACTGACGCGCATTGATGACGGCCGCGCCGCCGTAGGAGCGGCCTACCAGCGCCTCGGGTCCCCGCACCTGGCGACCCGAGGCACAGGCGCGGCCTCACTACTCCGCGGTGGGCCGGTCAGGGGCCGTCCGCGCGCCGGGGCGCGACGGCGTGCGCGCCCTCGCCAGCAGCAGCTCCCGCTCCCGGGCGTTGCGGGCCAGCGACGCCGCCCGCTCGAACTCCGTGCGGGCCTCGGCGGTCCGGCCGAGGCGGGCCAGCAGGTCCCCGCGCACGCTCGGCAGCAAGTGGTAGTCCTTCAGGGCGGGTTCGGAGGTGAGGAGATCCACGATCGCGAGGCCCTCCTCCGGTCCTTCGGCCATCGAGACGGCGACCGCGCGGTTCAACTCGACGACCGGGGACGGGGCGACGGCGGCCAGGCGCCCGTACAGCGCGGCGATGGTGGCCCAGTCCGTGTCCGCGTACGTCACGGCCTGCGCGTGGCACGCGGCGATCGCGGCCTGGAGGGCGTACGGGCCGGGCGGGCCGCCCGCCGCGTTCGCGCGGCCGAGCGCCGTGAAGCCACGGCGGATGAGGAGTTGGTTCCAGCGGCGGCGGTTCTGGTCGGCGAGGAGGACGGGCTCGCCGTCGGGCCGGGTGCGGGCCGTCGTACGGGAGGCCTGGAGCTCCAGGAGCGCGGCGAGGCCGTGGACCTCTGGCTCCTTGGGCATGAGCCCGGTGAGGACGCGGGCGAGCCGCAGGGCGTCCTCGCACAGCGCGGGGCGCAGCCAGTCGTCGCCGGCGGTGGCCGCGTATCCCTCGTTGAAGACGAGGTAGATGACCTCGAGCACCGAGGAGAGGCGGGCGGTGCGGTCCTCGCCGTACGGGACCTCGAAGGGCACGCTCGCCTTCGCCAGGGTCCGCTTGGCGCGCACGATGCGCTGCGCGACGGTCGGCTCGGGCACGAGAAAGGCCCGGGCGATCTCCTCGGTGGTGAGGCCGCCGAGCAGGCGCAGCGTGAGCGCGATGCGCGCCTCGGCGGACAGGACCGGGTGACAGGCGGTGAAGACGAGCCGCAGCAGGTCGTCGTCGATGTCGCCGGGGCCGCCGGCGAGGTCGGCGGGGTCCGGTTCGTACGTCGCGGCCGCCGTCTCCAGGTCGCGGCCCATCTCGGCGAGCTTGCGCGCGTAAGTCTCGCGGCGGCGTACGAGATCGATCGCGCGGTGTTTCGCGGTGGCCATGAGCCAGGCGCCCGGATTGTCCGGGACACCCGACTCCGGCCACTGTTCCAGCGCGGCGACCAGAGCGTCCTGCGCGAGTTCCTCGGCGATGCCGATGTCCCGGACGATCCGCGTCACGGCGGCAATGATCCGTGCGGACTCGATCCGGAAGACGGTCTCGACGGACTCGACGGTCCCAGGAGCCCTGCCCGCCTCCCCGGCCCCGCGGACCCCGCCCGCCTCGCCGGCGGTCCCGCCGCCGACCGCGTCTCGTGCGCTCACGGGTACCCATCAGAGCACCCGCGCGGCGCAGCGGCAATCAGCGGCCGGGCCGCCTGGCGTCAGCCCTCCACGATCTCGCGGACCTCACAGGTGACGTTCCAGTGCTCCTCGTGGACCTGCAGGAAACGCTTCGTCCACTCCACCGCCTCGGCCTTGTCCTTGGCCTGGACGATCGCGTAACCGCCGACGACCTCCTTGGCCTCCGTGAACGGCCCGTCGGTGACGGTGAGCTTGCCGCCGGACCAGGTGACGCGGGTGCCCTGCGAGGTCGGGGTGAGCCCGGCGGTGTCCAGCAGGACGCCGGCCTTGGTCATCTCCTCGATCAGGTTCCCCATGCGCTCCATGAGTTCCTGGCTGGGGCCCTCGGCGGGAGCCTCGGCCTCGTTGATACGGACCATCGACAGGTAGCGGGGCATGGTGACTCCTCGGGTCGGGCCGGCGGGGCTGTTCCCCGCCTCTCACCCTGTACGTCGAACGGGAACCGGACCGATCGACACGGCCGCCGAGGTTTTTGGGCCGAGGTTTTCTACAGGTAGTCCTCGAGGCGCGCGACCGTGAAGCCCTGCTCCTGGATGTGGCGCAGCATGTTCACCGTCATCTCGGTCATCGTCCTCCCCTTCAGGTCGGAGGGCCCGCGGAAGTGGGCCAGGACGATGTCGCCGGGGTGCAGCTTCCTGTCGCCGCGCTGGTACTGCATGTTCTTGATCTGCATGGACTCGCGCCACAGCACGATCGCCTCGACGCCGCAGGCCCTGGCGGCGGCGCGGGTGTCCTCGTTCCAGTTGCCGTAGGGCGGGCGGAAAAGGCGGGGGGCGGTGCCGTAGTGCCGCTCCAGCCTGTTCTGCTGGCCGCAGATCTCCCGCTTCTGGGCGGCGGCGCCCAGCGTGCGCAGGTTGGGATGGGTGAGGGTGTGGTTCTGCACACCGTTGCCGAGCTGCCGCAGTTGCTCGAAGTAGCCGTAGTCGGCGCTGATGGCCGCGTCGGTCAGGAACATGGTGAAGGGGATCTTCAGTTCCCTCATCATCGTCACGAACTCCGGGTCCTTCTCGGCCCCGTCGTCGATGGTGATGAAGACGACCTTGTCCTTGGTCGGGATCTCACTGATCACGGGTACGTCGCCGCCCGGACGCAGCGGCACCGGCTTCTTGGCGGGCGGGACCGGCGGAGCGGCGAGCGGCTCGAGGCCCCACTTGCGGTAGGCGGCGGCTGTGCCGGCGGCGGCTGCTCCCGCCTCGGAGTCGGGCCCGGCCGCACGCGGTGACGCGGTCGCGCGCGGCGAAGCCGAGGACCCGGGGGCCGAGGGTGTGGTCGACGACGCCTCCGACGGGGTCGAGCACCCCGACATCAGTCCGGATATCAGCCCTGCCGCGAGCAGTGCCCCGGCAGCCCGCCGCCGCCCCGCGATGTTCCCGCCCACCCCTGCACCTCATGTCCGTACGCCTGAATCGGTCCGCCCTGCTTGATGGCCGAAAGGCATGCGGGGTTGCATGCGCGTGCGGAACTCGTCCGGACTCATCCCATGGGGACGTCCGTGGGGAAGTCCGTGGAGACGTCTGCGGAGACGCCCGCGGAGAAGTCGAGCGACTCGAAGCGCCAGCGGTGCACCGGCCGCGTGATCAGTTCCGCGGCCGGCTCGGGCAGTTCCGGTGGTTCGGGCAGCTCGGCATCGGCCCCCGGCACCTCCCACCAGGTCAGGACCAGGACACGCTCACCCGGCGCCCGGAAGGTCTCCCTCCGCAGCGGCGCGGCGGCAAGGGTCTGCTTCCGCGCCCACTCCAGCAGCTCCGGGCCCCGCCCCTCGGCCGCCCGCGCCTCCCACATCAGCGTGACGACCGTCATGAGTACAGGTTGTCCTTGCTGATCTCGTGCACATGGTCGTGGTCGTGCACATGGCCGTTGTGGTTGCCCGGCACATGAGGTTCCGTCACCGGCAGCGAGGAGTCCGCGGACAGCTCCCAGTCCGAGGCCGGCCGGTTCCTGGCGACCATCTCCGCGCCGAGCGCCGCGACCATCGCCCCGTTGTCCGTGCACAGCTTCGGCCGCGGCACCCGCAGCCGGATCCCGGCCCGCTCGCAGCGCTCCTCCGCGAGCGCACGCAGCCGCGAGTTCGCCGCGACACCGCCGCCGATCATCAGGTGGTCGACGCCCTCGTCCTTGCAGGCCCGCACGGCCTTCCTCGTCAGCACGTCCACCACGGCCTCCTGGAAGGACGCGGCGACATCCCGTACGGGCACGTCCTCGCCCGCGTTCCGCTTGGCCTCGATCCAGCGGGCCACGGCCGTCTTCAGCCCGGAGAAGGAGAAGTCGTACGCGGGATCGCGCGGACCGCTCAGCCCGCGCGGGAACGCGATCGCCGCCGGGTCGCCCTCCTTCGCCAGCCGGTCGATCACGGGACCGCCCGGGAAGCCCAGGTTCAGCACTCTCGCGATCTTGTCGAAGGCCTCGCCCGCCGCGTCGTCGATCGTCGCGCCCAACGGCCGTACGTCGTTCGTGATGTCCGGCGCGAGCAGCAGCGACGAGTGGCCGCCGGAGACCAGGAGCGCCATCGTCGGCTCGGGCAGCGGGCCGTGCTCCAGCTGGTCGACGCAGATGTGCGAGGCCAGGTGGTTCACCCCGTACAGCGGCTTGTCCAGCGCGTACGCGTACGCCTTGGCGGCCGAGACGCCCACCAGCAGCGCGCCCGCGAGCCCGGGGCCCGCCGTCACCGCGATGCCGTCGAGGTCGCGGGCGGTCACTCCCGCGTCCTTCAGGGCGCGCTCGATGGTCGGGACCATCGCCTCCAGATGCGCGCGCGACGCGACCTCGGGCACGACCCCGCCGAAGCGCGCGTGCTCGTCGACGCTGGAGGCGACGGCATCGGCGAGCAGGGTGGTGCCGCGGACGATGCCGACGCCCGTCTCGTCGCAGGACGTCTCGATGCCGAGGACGAGCGGTTCGTCAGCCATGGTTATCTTCCTTGTACGTCGTGTACGTGCAGGCGCATGACGAGGGCGTCGATGTTGCCCGGCTGGTAGTAGCCGCGGCGGAAGCCGATCGGCTCGAAGCCGAAGCGCTCGTACAGCTTCTGGGCGCGGGTGTTGTCCACCCGCACCTCGAGAAGCACCTCGTCGCATTCGAAGGCGGTGGCGTGCTGCAGCAGATCGGTCAGGAGCCGGGAGCCGAGCCCGGTGCCCCACTGGTCGCGGGCGACGGCGATGGTCTGCACGTCGCCGAGTCCGCCGGCTGCGGCGAGGCCCGCGTACCCGACGATCCGGCCGTCGGCGGGGTCGACTGCGGCGACATAGCGGCGGGTGGCGCGCGGGCCGCGGGAGTGCGCCAGCTCGGACCAGAACATCCCGGGCGACCAGGCGTCCTCCGGGAACAGCTCGTGCTCCAGCCTCAGCACCGGCTCGAGGTCCCACCACCGCATCTCGCGCAGCACAGTGGCGGTCGTGGCGGTCATTTCGGCGTGACCACCTTGTAGTTCTTCGGCACCTGGGCGTCCGGGCGGCGCAGATACAGCGGCAGCGGCGGCAGCATCTCCTCGCCCGCCGCCAGCTTCTCGGCGGCGAGCGACGCGAGGGCGGCGGCCGACTGGTGCTCGGGGCCGCGGGCGTCCGGGAAGGTCTCGGGGTAGAGCGCCGCGCCCGCGCCGACGGCCGGAAGCCCGGCGACCTGCTCGGCGATCTCGGCGGGCCGGTCGACGGCCGGCTCACCCATGCGCGTGCGGAAGCCGTCGTAGCGCGCCCAGTAGACCTCCTTGCGGCGCGCGTCCGTCGCCACCACGAAGGGCCCTTCGAGTCCGGACGCGTAGGCGAGTCCGTCGAGCGTGCACAGACCGTGGACCGGAACCCCGAGCGCCGACCCGAACGTCGCGGCGGTCACGAGTCCGACGCGCAGTCCCGTGTACGGTCCGGGGCCCACGCCGACGACGAGATCCGTGACGGCAGCGAGTTTCCGCCCCGCGTCGGCGAGGACGCGGTCGACGGCGGGCAGCAGCAGCTCCCCGTGCCGACGCGCGTCGGTCGAGGTGGCCTCGGCGACGACGGACGCACCGTCGTGGAGGGCGACGGTGACGGCGGGGGTGGCGGTATCAACGGCGAGCAGAAGCACGCAAACAGCCTACGGCCACGCGCGGGGGGCGCGGTTCCCGTACCGTCATGCCGCTGCTGCTAACGTCACCCAGGTACGTGCGTGCGAGAGGGGAGCGAAGGTGGCAAGGAGCAGCTCGGGAACGGTGGCCGGGCTCACCGCTGCGGCCCTCGCCGTGGTCGCGTTCCTCGCCTATCAGGCCTCCGCGAACGTACCCGAGAACCTCGCGAAGCCCTCCGTCGCCGATGCGTCACCCGCCGCACGTCCCTCCGGCGCGGCGGACCAGCCGCAGAAGAACCCGCTGGACCTGCCCGCGAAGTCCGGTACGGGCATGCGCGTCGTCTACGCGCTGACCGAGCAGCGGGTCTGGCTGGTGGACGAGAAGGGGCAGCCGTCGCGCACCTTCGCGGTCATGCCCAGCACGGTGAACCCGCTGCCCGGCGAGTACGTCGTGACCTCGCGGAGCGGCAGCATCCGGGGGTCGGACGGGGTGCAGATCGAGCACGTCGTGCGGTTCGCCAACGTCGACGGCGTGCACGTCGGGTTCAGCGCCGCGGTGGACGGGTCGATGCCGGCCCCGGACCCGGAGAAGAAGACCGGCGGCGTGCGGATGAAGCGCGCGGACGGCGACGCGATGTGGACGTTCGCGACGATCGGCTCCAAGGTCGTCGTCGTCCGGTAACGGCCCGTGGCCCTACGGCAACGCCCGTGACGCCACGGCCGCACCCGTGTGTACACCACTCATCCGTACGCCACTCGTACGGGCTACGCGGCGTTGCGCCGTTCCTTGCTCCGGTCGGTCCCGCCGGGCTCCGGAGTCTCCGCGTCGCGCTCCCGCGGCGGAGTGGAGACCGCGCTGGCCGCCGCGCACGACGCCAGCAGATCCCGCATCGAGAAGGCCGACGGACGCCGCGGCCGCGACTGCGACTGCGGCTGAGCTTCGCGCTCGGACGCCGACATGGATGCCTCCTGGGGCTCCGGGGGCAGGCGTGGTTAGGTTGACCTAACCAGGTCGTGGTATCCATGTGACCACGCCCGGAGCAGCGGACGCAACAGTTTGCCGACGTCTTGTCGGAACGTACACAACCAGCGGGTCGGGCCGGGACCCCGGCGCGCCGGTCAGGCCGTGAGCCCCTCGAGCCCCGCGTCCTCCCAGCGTGTCCCGGTGCCCGTCACGGTGACTGTGCGGCGCTCGTCGTCCGTGTTGCCGACGACCCGGTGGATGACCACCTGCAGCCGGTCGTCGGACAGGTCCTCGACCTTGCCGTCGCCCCACTCCACGACCACCACGGACTCGGGCAGCGAGACGTCGAGATCGAGGTCCTCCATCTCGTCGAGCCCGCCGCCCAGCCGGTACGCGTCGACGTGCACCAGCGCCGGGCCGCCGACCAGCGAGGGGTGCACGCGGGCGATGACGAAGGTCGGGGACGTGACGGCGCCGCGCACGCCCAGGCCCTCTCCGAGGCCGCGCGTCAGCGTCGTCTTGCCCGCGCCGAGCTCACCGGAGAGCAGCACCAGATCGCCGGGCCGCAGCAGCTTCGCGAGCCGGCGGCCCAGCTCGTTCATCTGGTCCGGAGAGGTGAGAGTGAGACGAGCGGCGGCCTCAGCCGCCGGGCTGTGCGGTGCTTCCATACGTGCCAACGTTAGCCGCTGCCGGGACCGCGCCGACCCGGACCAGCAGGTCCGCCAGGCGGTCGGTGACCACCTCGGGGTGCTCCAGCATCACCAGATGCCCGGCGTCCGGCACGATCACCAGCTCCGCGTCGGGCAGCATGTCCGCGATGGCCTCGCTGTGCGAACTGGGCGTGACCAGGTCCCTGTCCCCGGCCAGGACCAGCACCGGGACCTCCTGGAAGATGCCCAGCGCCTCGGCCTTGTCGTGCTCCTGGAACGCCGGGTAGAACTCGGCGACCACATCGATCGGGGTGCCCTCGATCATCCGCTCGGCGAACCGGGCCACCGCCGGGTCCACGTCCTTCGAGCTGAACGAGTACCGCTTGATCAGGCCCGCGAACAGGTCGGCCGTGGCCCTGCGGCCCCGCTCGACCAGCTCTGCCTGCGAACCGAGCGCCCGAAGGACCCCCGGCAGCACACGTCGCACCACATTGACGCCCGCCACCGGCAGGCCGTAGTTCACCTCGCCGAGCCTGCCCGCCGACGTACCGACGAAGGTGACGCCGACGACGCGCTCCCGGATCAGCTCGGGGTAGTGGGCGGCCAGCGCCATCATCGTCATGCCGCCCATCGAGTGGCCGACCAGCACCAGCGGACCCTCGGGCGCCGCCGCGTCGATGACCGCCCTGAGATCGCGGCCCAGCTGGTCGATGGAGACCGGCACGCCGTCCGGGCCCGACTGGGCGGCCCCGCGGCCGGAGCGGCCGTGGCTGCGCTGGTCCCAGTGGACCGTGCGGACCAGGCCGCGCAGCGCGGCCCGCTGGAAGTGCCACGAGTCCTGGCTGAGGCAGTAGCCATGGCTGAAGACGACGGTGACCTGCGCGGGTGACTTGCGGCCGAAGAGCCGTCGCCTGCGCGGCCCGGCGCCACCCGCCTCCGGGTCGACCTCGTCGGTCTCGTAGTAGAGCGCCGTGCCGTCGTCCGCGGTCGCCCGGCCAGGGGTGCCGCGCAGGCCCCCGTAGGGACCGGAGGCGTCCAGCGCCAGCCGGGCCTTGCGGCGCATGCCGCGGCCCACGGTCATCCGCTCTATCGCGACGCCCGCCGCCGCACCGGCGGCGATCACTCCTATGGCGGCGCCGGCGAAGCCTGCCCGGCGCCAGTTGCCCGTAGCCGCGTCGGTCACCGCCGCCGCCACGTCCCCCGCGCTGCTCTCGCTCACCGTGCCGCTCCTACGGGTCCAGGTCTCAGTGGTCTCGTCACTGCTCGTCGATGTAGACGCGCGGGACGCGCGCGCCGATCCGCGTCACGATCTCGTACGCGATGGTGCCGGCCGCCTCGGCCCAGTCCTCGGCGGACGGCTCGCCACGGTCGCCCGGGCCGAACAGCACCGCCTCCGCCCCCTCCTGGACCGTGCTGCCGCCGTCCGGGCCGAGGTCGACCACGAACTGGTCCATCGCGACCCGGCCCGCCACGCGCCGCCACCTGTCCCCGATCAGCACCGGGCCGCGGCCCGACGCGTGCCGGGGGATGCCGTCGGCGTAACCGACGGGGATCAGGCCCAGGGTGGTCTCGCGGTCCGTGACGTAGTGATGCCCGTAGCTGACGCCATGGCCCGCCGGAACGTGCTTGACGAGCGCCACCGAGGCCTTGAGCGTCATCACGGGCCGCAGACCGAGGTCGGCGGGGGCGCCCAGCGCCGGGCTGGGCGAGATGCCGTACACCGCGATGCCCGTGCGCACCAGGTCGAAGTGTGTCTCCGGGAGGGTCAGCGTGGCCGGGGAGTTGGCGATGTGCCGGACCTCGGGCTCGATGCCCTCCTTCTCGGCGTACGCCACCAGGTCCTTGAAGACGGTCAGTTGGGCGGCGATGGAGGGGTGGCCCGGCTCGTCGGCGCACGCGAAGTGCGACCACAGTCCGGTGACGCGCACCGTGCCCGCCTCCTCGGCGGCGCGGGCGGCGGCGACCAGCTCGGCCCAGTCGGCGGGCGGGCAGCCGTTGCGTCCGAGGCCGGTGTCCGCCTTGAGCTGGATCCGGGCCGGACGGCCGGCCTCCCGGGCCGCGCGGGTGACTTCCCGCAGCGCCCACAGGCCGCTCACCGACAGGTCCAGGTCCGCCTCGACACCCGCGCGCCAGGGCCCGCCGGGCGTCCACAGCCAGCACAGCACCCGGCTGCGGATCCCGGCCGCCCGCAGCGCCAGCGCCTCCTCGGGCGTCGCGGTGCCGAGCCAGGTCGCACCCGCCTCGAGCGCGGCCTTCGCGCAGGGCACCATCCCGTGGCCGTACGCGTCCGACTTCACCACGGCCATCACGGCGGCGCGGGGCGCCCGCGCGCGCAGTGCGCGGACGTTGGCGCGCAGCGCGGCGAGGTCGATCTCGGCGCGGGCTCGAAAGGGTGCGTTCTGAGTCATCGCCGTCAGTCTCTCAGAGGCCCACGACAGAGTTCGTACGGCAACGACCACGAGTGGCCCTGGTCACCCGCGTGACGGGTCGGGGCCTCGTGGTTTCGTACGACAAGCATGCGGCCGCCCGGCCGCGCCCGGCAGGCAGGGTCCTTCGGGAGCCCGTCCGGCGGCCGAGGGCCGGTACCGGGGCCAACTGGGGGGTACCGGGCCCGTCTTCGGCCCGTGTGGGGGCGGTCCCGGGGCCCGCGGCGGGCGGCGGGCGCGTCAGGGCGTCCTCGTGTCGCGCCAGGCCCGCGGGATCGCCCCGGCGACGTCATGGGCCGACACCGGGGCGTCGTGGGAGCCGAGACGGGCCGCGAGCCCGTGCAGATACGCGGCCACGGATGCGGCGTCGAACGGCGCGAGACCCGCCGCGAGCAGGGACCCGCCCAGCCCGGACAGCACATCCCCGCTCCCGGCGGTGGCCAGCCAGGACGTGCCGGTCGGGTTCACCCGGACCGGGCGGCGCGGATCCGGGTCCGCCACGAGGGTCGTGGAGCCCTTGAGCAGCACCGTGGCCCCGTACTTGGCGGCCAGCGCCCGTACGGAGACGAGCCGCGCCCCCTCGACCTCCTCGCGCGACACGCCGAGCAGCGCGGCGGCCTCGCCCGCGTGCGGGGTGAGCAGCGTCGGGGCGGTACGGGCCCGCACGGCGGCCGGGTCCAGGGCGCGGAGCCCGTCCGCGTCGACCAGCACCGGTACGTCGGAGTCCAGCACCTCGCCCACGCCGGGCGCGTCGCCCAGGCCTGGCCCGACGACCCAGGCCTGGACGCGGCCCGCCTTCGACGGGGGCCAGCCGTGGACCAGCGCCTCGGGGAAGCGGGCGATGACGGCGTCGGCGCCGGGGCCCACGTACCGCACGGCGCCCGCGCCGCCGCGCAGCGCGCCCGCCACGGCGAGCACGGCCGCCCCCGGGTAGCGCGCGGACCCGGCGACGACGCCCACGACCCCGCGACGGTACTTGTCGCTCTCCGCGGCAGGCACCGGCAACAACTGGCCCACGTCCGCGTGTTGCAGGGCCTCCAGCTCCGGCGCGGAGGGCAGATGCGGCTCGAGCCCGATGTCGACGAGCCGTACGGCGCCCGCGTACTCCCGCGCGGGATCGATCAGGAGGCCCGGCTTGTACGTCCCGAACGTGACCGTCGCGTCGGCCCGCAGCGCCTCGCCCGCGACCTCGCCCGTGTCCGCCTCGATCCCGCTCGGCAGGTCGACGGCGACGACCATCGCGTGGGACCCGCGTGCCGCGCGCGCGACCGGTACGGCGTCGGGCCGCAGGCCGCCGTGTCCGCCGATGCCCGTGATCCCGTCGAGCACCAGGTCCGCCACGGCCAGCACCTCGTACGGGTCGTCGGCGACCCGGCCCCCGGCCTTCAGCAGTGCCGCGAGCGCGGCCCGGTGGGCGCGGTCGGGCGTGAGCAGTACAGCGTTCACGCCGGCGCCGCGCCGGGCGAGCCTGGCCCCGGCGTACAGGGCGTCGCCCCCGTTGTCGCCGCTCCCCGCCAGGACCACGACCCTGGCCCCGTACACCCTCCCGAGCAGCCCGGCGGCCGCGGCGGCGAGGCCGGCGGCGGCCCGCTGCATGAGCGCGCCCTCCGGCAACCGGGCCATCAACTCGGCCTCGGCGGCCCGTACGGTCTCCACGCTGTAGGCATGACGCATGCTCAGAAGCATGCCGTGCGGTGCCCTCCGGGGCCACGCCGCCGTGCCCGAAACGCACGGGTACCGGCCGGGCCGCCCGGGTGTCCGCGGTGCCGGGCCTGCCCGGTACTCGTCGATCGCCGTCCGGGGCCGCTCCGCGGGCTGACCCCGGTGGGCGTGGTTCCGCCACCACCGGCCTGCAGCCGGGAGCGGACCTGGGGCGGGGCCGTGCTGGGTCGCCCCCGCAGAGATCGGGCGGTGGTGCCGGACGACGCGTACCCACCGATTTCGAGGAGGCGAGCCCGGAGGGGCCCCGCACCACCACCCACCGGCAGCAGCCGCAACAAGCCCGTCCGGGGATCCCCCCACGCCGCGGGGCGTAGGGGGAGTTCGAGGACGGACACCCGGGCCCACCCGGCGGCACCCGCCGACCCCGCACCGCGGGAGGCACCGGCAACGACGTCGCACCCCGAACCGCCGGAGCCCCCGTCACCCCTCCGCGATCACCACCGCCGACGCCACGCCCGCGTCGTGGCTGAGCGAGACGTGCCAGGACCGCACCCCCCGCGCCTCCGCAGCCGCCGCCACGGTCCCCCGGACCCGCAGCCGCGGCCTGCCGGAATCCTCGACGTACACCTCGCAGTCCGTCCAGAGCAGCCCGGCCGGGGCGCCCAGCGCCTTCGCGACCGCCTCCTTCGCGGCGAAGCGGACCGCGAGCGAGGCGACCCCGCGCCGCGCCCCGCTCGGCAGGAACAGCTCGCTCTCGAGGAACAGCCGGTCCGCCAGCCCCGGCGTCCGCCGCAGCGCATCCTCGAACCGGTCGATCTCGGCGACGTCGATCCCCACCCCGATGATCATTCGACGGTGACCGACTTCGCCAGGTTCCGCGGCTGGTCCACCTCATTGCCGCGCGCCGTCGCCAGCTCGCACGCGAACACCTGCAGCGGCACCGTCGCGACCAGCGGCTGCAGCAGCGCGGGAGTCGCCGGGACACGGATCAGATGATCCGCGTACGGCGCCACCACCTCGTCGCCCTCCTCGGCGATCACGATCGTCCGCGCTCCTCGCGCCCGGATCTCCTGGATGTTCGACACGATCTTGTCGTGCAGGACGGACCGGCTCCGCGGCGACGGCACGACCACCACCACCGGAAGGTCATCCTCGATCAGCGCGATCGGCCCGTGCTTGAGCTCGCCCGCCGCGAAGCCCTCCGCGTGCATGTAGGCCAGCTCCTTGAGCTTGAGCGCTCCCTCCAGGGCGACCGGGTACCCCACGTGCCGCCCCAGGAAGAGGACGGTGTTCTTGTCCACGAGCGACCGTGCCAGCTCACGCACGGGCTCCATCGTCTCCAGGACCCGGTCGACCTCGCCGGCGATCTTGGAGAGGTCGCGGATGACGGCGCGGATCTCGTCCCCCCACTTGGTGCCCCGGACCTGCCCCAGGTACAGCGCCACCAGATAGCACGCCACCAGCTGCGTCAGGAAGGCCTTCGTCGACGCGACCGCGACCTCGGGGCCCGCGTGCGTGTAGAGCACGGCGTCGGACTCGCGCGGAATCGTCGACCCGTTGGTGTTGCAGATGGCCAGGACCCTCGCGCCCTGCTCGCGCGCGTGCCGCAGCGCCATCAGCGTGTCCATGGTCTCGCCGGACTGCGAGATCGCGATCACGAGTGTCCGCTGGTCGAGGATCGGATCCCGGTAGCGGAACTCGCTCGCCAGCTCGACCTCGCACGGAATGCGCGTCCAGTGCTCGATCGCGTACTTGGCGATCATCCCCGCGTGGAAGGCCGTACCGCACGCCACGATCACGACCTTCTGCGCTTCCCTGAGCACCCAGTCCGGGATCCGCAGTTCGTCCAGGGTCAGCGACCCGTTCGCGTCGATCCGCCCGAGGAGGGTGTCGGCGACCGCCTTCGGCTGCTCGGCGATCTCCTTGAGCATGAAGTAGTCGTAGCCGCCCTTCTCCGCTGCGGAGGCGTCCCAGTCCACGTGGTACGTCCGCACCTCGGCCGGCGCGCCGTCGAAGTCGGTCACGGTGACGGCGTCGCGCCGCAGTTCGACCACCTGGTCCTGGCCCAGCTCGATCGCGGAGCGCGTGTACGCGATGAACGCCGCGACGTCCGAGGCGAGGAAGGCCTCCCCCTCCCCCACGCCCACGACCAGCGGCGAATTGCGACGGGCCCCCACGACCACGTCCGGCTCGTCCGCGTGCACCGCGACCAGCGTGAACGCGCCCTCCAGCCGGCGGCACACCAGCCGCATCGCCTCCGCCAGCTCACCGCAGGAGGAGAACTCCTCGGCGAGCAGATGCGCGACGACCTCGGTGTCGGTCTCGGACGCGAGCTCGTGCCCGCGCTCGGTCAACTCGGCACGCAGCGCCGCGAAGTTCTCGATGATGCCGTTGTGGACGACGGCGACGCGTCCTGCGTTGTCCAGATGCGGATGCGCGTTGGCGTCGGTCGGCCCGCCGTGGGTGGCCCACCGGGTGTGCCCGATGCCCGTCGAACCGCTCGGCAGCGGCCGGTCGACCAGCTCCTTCTCCAGGTTCAGGAGCTTGCCCGCCTTCTTGGCCCCGGCCAGCCCGCCGTCGGCGAGCACGGCGACGCCCGCCGAGTCGTACCCCCGGTATTCGAGCCGCTTGAGCCCCGCGATCACGACATCGAGCGCGGACTGCGCTCCCACATAACCCACGATTCCGCACATGGCCGCAGCCTACGGCGTACCGCGCGCGCCGCCCCGGACCCGGGGTGCGGCTGTCCCTGCCCGCCGCCGCCCGCCGCACTGTGACGTACTCCACCCACATTCCTGTCCGGCGTGTCCACAGACGCCCCCCGGGCGTGAGCGACGCCACGCCGCACTCCGTCCGGCCTGGGCCGACAATGAGCGTGTGATCACTTCGCCGCCACGAAGCCGCAGGCCCGACAGGACAGAGACGTCCCCCTACGTCGACCTCACCCGGGACGAGTGGAGCGCCCTCCGCGAGAGGACCCCGCTCCCGCTGACCGCCGCCGAGGTCGAGCAGCTGCGAGGGCTCGGTGACGTCATCGACCTCGACGAGGTGCGGGACATCTACCTGCCGCTCTCCCGGCTGCTCAATCTGTACGTCGGCGCCACGGCCAATCTCCGCGGCGCGCTCAACACCTTCCTCGGCGAGGCCGGCAACGGCCACGGCACCCAGCGCGGCACGCCGTTCGTCATAGGCGTCGCGGGCTCCGTCGCCGTCGGCAAGTCCACCGTCGCCCGTCTGCTCCAGGCCCTGCTCGCCCGCTGGCCCGAGCACCCGCGCGTCGAACTCGTCACCACCGACGGGTTCCTGTACCCGATGAAGGAGCTCCAGGCCCGCGGCCTGATGTCGCGGAAGGGTTTCCCCGAGTCGTACGACCGGCGCGCGCTCACCCGTTTCGTCGCCGACATCAAGGCGGGCAAGGACGAGGTCACCGCCCCCGTCTACTCGCACCTCATCTACGACATCGTGCCCGGCGAGCGCCTCACCGTCCGCCGCCCCGACATCCTCATCGTCGAGGGACTCAACGTCCTCCAGCCGGCGCTCCCCGGCAGCGACGGCCGCACCCGCGTCGGGCTCGCCGACTACTTCGACTTCTCCGTGTACGTCGACGCGCGGCCCGAGGACATCGAGTCCTGGTACCTCAACCGCTTCCGCAAGCTCCGCGAGACGGCCTTCCAGGACCCGTCCTCGTACTTCCGGAGGTACACCCAGGTGTCGGAGGAAGAGGCGCTGGACTACGCCCGCACCATGTGGCGCACGATCAACGGGGTCAATCTGCTGGAGAACGTCGCTCCGACCAGGGGACGTGCCACGCTGGTCGTGCGCAAGGGCCCGGACCACAAGGTCCAGCGCCTGTCCCTTCGCAAACTCTGAGGAGCCCTCGCGTGCTGCACCTGCGCCTGATCGTCCCGCCGGACCGCACCGACGAGGTCGTGCGTACCGTCGAGAAGACGGTCGGTACGACCCACCTCGCCGTGCTGACGGGCGCCGCCCGCAACCCGTCGGGCGATCTGGTGCTCTGTGACGTGGCACGCGAGGCCGGCGACGAGCTGATCGGCCGCCTCCGAAAACTCGGCCTGGACAAGGACGGCTCCATCGCCGTCGAGAGCATCGATCTGTCGCTGTCCAAGCGCGCCGACAAGGCGGAGGAAGAGGCTCCGGGCGAGGGCGCGGACGCGGTCCTGTGGGAGCAGCTGTCGGACGCGACGCACGAGGAGTCGACGCTCTCGTTCACCTACATGGCGTTCCTGGCGCTGGCGACGATGATCGCCGCGTGCGGTGTGGTGCTCGACAACGCGATCCTCATCGTGGGCGCGATGGCCGTCGGCCCGGAGTTCGGCCCGCTCGCCGGGTTCAGTACGGCGATGGTGCAGCGTCTGCCGCGGCTGGCGTGGCGCTCCCTGGCGGCACTGATCGTGGGCTTCGCGGTGGCGATGGTGGTGACGGTCCTCTTCAGCTACTTCATGGACGGCGCCGGACTCTTCGAGCGCGCGATGCTGAAGGCCGACCGGCCCAACACGGGCTTCATCTACGACCCCGACGCGTTCTCGTTCGTTGTCGCGGTGCTCGCGGGCATCGCCGGCACGCTCTCGCTCACCTCGGCGAAATCCGGCGCCCTGGTGGGCGTGGCCATCTCCGTGACGACGGTCCCGGCGGCGGCCAACGCGGCGGTGGCGCTCAGCTACGGCGAGTACGGCCAGGCCTGGGGCTCCGCCGAGCAGCTGCTGCTCAATCTGCTCGGCATCATCCTCGCCGGCACGCTCACGCTGTTCGCCCAGAAGTGGCTGTGGTCGCGCCAGCGGAGGCGTGCAAGGGAGTCAGCGGCCTGACAGCGTCTCGTCGAGCCAGTCGAAGACGACCTCGCAGTGCTGCTGCGGGGCCATCGGTGAGCAGTGCAGTTGCGCGCCGGTGGCCGCGGTGAGCTTCACGTAGTCCTTGGGCGAGGTCAGCTTGTCGAACATCTGGCGTGCCTGGCCCGGGTAGAACTGCTCGTACTCGTAGTCCAGGACCAGCGTGGGCATCTTGATGCGGCCCACGACACCCGTGATGTCCAGCGACTCGATGAGCTTCGCGGGGGTGTAGAAGTCGGTGAAGATCTTGCCCTCACGGGCGTCGAGCATCGCCGGCACGGAGAAGGGCTCGAAGCGCTTCTTCAGCGTCGCGGCATCGGCCGGAGGCAGCTCGGGGACGACCTCCTTGTTCCAGATGTTGTTGGTCTCCGCCTTGCTCGGGGTGAGGATCTCCCGGATCTCCGGCGGAAAGCCCAGCCACGGCGTCAGGCAGCCGGGCATCGCCACCAGAGCGGCGATCCTGTCCTCGAAGGCCGCGGCCCGGGGCGCAAGGTCGCCCGCCATGCTCAGTCCGGTCAGGCCGATCTTGTCGGCGTCGACGTCCGGGCGGGCGGCCAGCCAGTCGACGAGCGGGGTGACGACCTTCTCCCAGGTCGGAGTGAAGACCACCTGGTCCACGAAGAGCAGCTGCCCCTGGCCGGGCCCGTCGTACACGAGGGCGTTCCAGCCGCGGTCCAGGGCGGCCGGGACACCGTAGGTCCACATGTCGACGTTCTGCCCGTCGCTGCCGTTCGTGAGGATCACGGTGGGGCGGCGCCGACCGGACTCGTCCGGCCGGAAGAACCACACCGGCAGCGGTGTCGCCCCGTACGGGACGGTCGTCTTCAACGGTGCCGGGTCGCACAGGTCGCAGAACTTGTCCCAGGCGCCGCGCCCGGCCTTGTACAGCTGCTCCTCGCTGCCGGGGTCGTCGGAGCCGAGGACGAAGAACAGCGCCTGGCCGTAGTACTGCGCGGCCCGAAGCGCTCGGAAGCGCGTGGTCCGGTCGTCGGGCTTGCCGCCCTCGGGCGCCGCCATGAGCTGGTCGCCGAGCTTCTTGAAGGTCTCGACGTACGTCTGCGAGGAGAGGCCGGCCTTGTTGATCGTGTTGACGGCGGTGAGCACCTCGCCCACCTCACCGGCGCCCGAACCGGCGCCACCCAGCGCCATGAGCCCGTTGAAGTTGAACGCCGGGTCCTTGAAGAGCGTCATCACGCCGGGGGTGGGACCACCCGCCTGGGCGGAGGCCGACGCCGTGGGACTGGGTGTGGGCGCGGCCGCGGGCGACGCGCCGGACGGTGTGCACCCGGCGGCCAGCACGGCACCGGCCCCTCCGACGAGCCCGGCGAGCGCGGTACGGCGGCTGGGTCCGGCGGCGCGATCACCTGATACGTACGTCATGCCAGCCGAACGTACGAGCCGCGCCTCCGGGCCCCTCTTCGCGACACCGGCCGTTCCCCCGTACGGCTTGTGCGGCGTCCTCCGTCAGCCCAGCGCAGACTTCACCGCGTCGGCCAGCCGACCCGCCACCGACCGTGCCTGGTCGATGTCCGCGGCCTCGACCATCACGCGGACGAGGGGCTCGGTTCCGGACGGGCGCAGCAGCACCCGGCCCGTGGAGCCGAGCTCGCGCTCCGCGTCGGTGACCGCCGCCGCCAGGTCGTCCGAGGTCGCGACGCGCGACTTGTCGACGTCCGGGACGTTGATCAGGACCTGCGGCAGGCGGTCCATCACACCGGCCAGCTCCGCCAGCGAGCGCCCCGTCGCCGCGATCCGCGCCGCCAGCATCAGACCGGTCAGCGTGCCGTCGCCGGTCGTCGCGTGGTCGAGGACGATGACGTGGCCGGACTGCTCGCCGCCGAGGGCGTACCCGTGCTCCTTCATCGACTCCAGGACGTAGCGGTCGCCGACCGCCGTCTGCACCAGCTCGATGCCCTCGCGCTCCATCGCCAGCTTGAAGCCGAGGTTCGACATGACGGTCGCGACGACGGTGTTCCCGCGCAGCGTGCCCGCCTCGCGCATGGCCAGGGCCAGCACGGCCAGGATCTGGTCGCCGTCGATCTCGTTGCCCCGGGCGTCCACGGCAAGGCAGCGGTCGGCGTCACCGTCGTGGGCGATGCCCAGGTCCGCCCGGTGCTCGACGACCGCGGCCTTCAGCAGGCCCAGGTGGGTCGAGCCGCAGTTGTCGTTGATGTTGAGCCCGTCCGGCTCGGCGCCGATCGTGACGATCTCCGCGCCGGCCCGCGCGAACGCCTCGGGCGAGACCCGGGCCGCCGCACCGTGCGCCTCGTCGAGGACGACCTTCAGCCCGTCGAGCCGGTTCGGCAGGACCGCGATCAGGTGGGCGACGTACTTGTCGAAGCCCTCGTCGTAGTCGCGCACACGGCCCACCCCGGCGCCCGTCGGCCGGTCCCACGGGGCGCCGGTGCGGTGCTCCTCGTACACGGACTCGATACGGTCCTCCAGCTCGTCGGCCAGCTTGTGGCCGCCGCGCGCGAAGAACTTGATGCCGTTGTCGGGCATGGCGTTGTGGCTCGCGGAGAGCATCACGCCGAGGTCGGCGCCCAGCGCGCCGGTGAGGTACGCCACAGCGGGGGTGGGCAGCACACCGACGCGCAGGACGTCCACGCCCGCGCTCGCGAGACCCGCCACGACGGCGGCCTCCAGGAACTCCCCGGACGCGCGGGGATCACGCCCGACCACCGCCGTCGGCCGATGGCCCTCGAACGTGCCCGCCTCGGCGAGCACGTGCGCCGCCGCGACCGACAGACCGAGCGCGAGCTCCGCCGTCAGATCCGCGTTGGCGACACCGCGCACACCGTCCGTGCCGAAGAGTCGTCCCACTGGTGTCCTCCGAAAATGCTCCGAAAACGAGGGGCCTCGTAGCGTTGTCCTGTGTTTATACGCCCGAGGCATCGAGTTGTGTCACCCCGGGGGGTCACCCCGGGTCCGTTTCCGTCCGTTCAAACGGAACGCCCCGGCAGCACGGAGTGCCGCCGGGGCGAACGTATGCCGTATGTGGCAAGCAGGCGGGATTAGCGCTTGCTGTACTGCGGCGCCTTACGGGCCTTCTTCAGACCGGCCTTCTTGCGCTCGACCGCGCGGTCGTCGCGGCTCAGGAAGCCGGCCTTCTTCAGCGGGCCGCGGTTGTTGTCCACGTCCGCCTCGTTCAGCGCGCGGGCCACGCCGAGGCGCAGGGCGCCGGCCTGGCCGGAGACGCCGCCACCCGAGATGCGGGCGATGACGTCGTAGCGGTTGTCGAGCTCGAGCACCTTGAAGGGCTCGTTGACTTCCTGCTGGTGCACCTTGTTGGGGAAGTAGTCCTCAAGGGTGCGACCGTTGATCTTCCACTTGCCGGTGCCCGGAACGATCCGGACGCGGGCGATGGCGTTCTTCCGACGGCCGAGGCCGGCGGCCGGCTGCGGCTCGCCGAAGCGGGACGCGAGCGACTCGCTGGTGTACTCGCCCTCGACGGGGGTCTCGGACTCGAAGGTGGTGACCTCTGCGTAGGTCTCTTCGCCCTCGAGCGGAACTTCGGTGGTGGTCTCGTCGGCCACGATTCTCCTCAGAATTCTCTTCGTCTTAGGGGGTGGCCGGACTTACTGCGCGACCTGGGTGATCTCGAACGGGACCGGCTGCTGAGCAGCGTGCGGGTGGTTCTCGCCCGCGTAGACCTTCAGCTTCGAGAGCATCTGACGGCCCAGGGTGTTCTTGGGGAGCATGCCCTTGACGGCCTTCTCGACGGCCTTCTCGGGGTTCTTCTCGAGGAGCTCGTCGTAGCGGATGGAACGCAGACCACCCGGGTAGCCGGAGTGGCGGTACGCCATCTTCTGGGTCCGCTTGTTGCCGGACAGGTGCACCTTGTCGGCGTTGATGATGATGACGAAGTCACCAGCGTCAACGTGCGGCGCGTAGATCGGCTTGTGCTTGCCCCGCAGAAGGGTGGCGGCAGTGGTCGCCAGACGACCCAGGACGACGTCCCGGGCATCGATGACGTGCCACTGGCGGGTGACATCGCCGGGCTTGGGGCTGTACGTACGCACGGTCGTAGCCTTCGCTTCTCAGTGTTGGGGTATCCCCAAGCCCTAGGGCTTAGGGGAAGGGTCCTAAGGCCACCCGGACGATCACGACAGCCTTGGCCGCACATCGGGGACGCAACCCGAGTGCATGCCGCTGGTCATCGGCCCGGTGAACCGGCGTAAGGGCCCCTCGCGTGAGAACGACCAAGCCAATACGCATAACGAACCAGAAGAATACCTTCGGGCACCCACGCGGGTCAAAACGCCTCGGCCCCACAGCCGGGGACGCGGCCGAAGGCCCAGGCGGCGCTACCGCTCCCGTTCCACCCGCCGCTCGTCCCACACCGGCTCCGCCGTCTCCCGTACGCGGCCGTCCGCGCCGAAGACCAGATACCGGTCGAAGGACTTCGCGAACCAGCGGTCGTGCGTGACCGCCAGCACGGTCCCCTCGTACGCCTCCAGGCCCTCCTGCAGCGCCTCCGCCGACTCCAGGTCCAGGTTGTCCGTCGGCTCGTCCAGCAGCAGCGCGGTCGTCCCGCGCAGCTCCAGCAGCAGGATCTGGAAGCGCGCCTGCTGCCCGCCCGACAGACGGTCGAACGACTGGTCGCCCTGCTGTTCCAGCTCGTACCGCCGCAGCGCGCTCATCGCCCCGCCCCGGTCCTTGGCATGCTCCGTCCAGAGGATGTCGACGAGGGTGCGGCCCAGCAGCTCCGGGTGCGCGTGGGTCTGGGCGAAGTGCCCGGGCACGACCCGCGCCCCCAGCTTCCACTCCCCCGTGTGCGCCACGCCCTCCCCGGCCAGCAGCCGCAGGAAGTGGGACTTGCCCGAGCCGTTCGACCCGAGCACCGCGACCCGCTCCCCGTAGAAGACCTCCAGGTCGAACGGCTTCATAAGGCCCGACAGCTCCAGACCGGAGCAGGTCACCGCCCGCACACCCGTCCGTCCGCCCCGCAGCCGCATCCGGATGTCCTGCTCACGCGGCGGCTCCGGCGGCGGGCCGGCCTCCTCGAACTTCCTGAACCGCGTCTGCATCGCCCGGTACCGCGACGCCATGTCGGGGCTGTTCGCCGCCTGCTGCCGCAGCTTGAGCACCAGCGCCTTCAGCCGCGCATGCTCCTCGTCCCAGCGCCGCTTCAGCTCCTCGAAGCGCGCGAACCGCTCCCGCCGCGCCGCGTGGAAGGTGTCGAAGCCGCCGCCGTGCACCCACACCGTGCTGCCCGAGGGCCCCGGCTCCACCGCCACGATCTTCTGCGCGGCCCGCGACAGCAGCTCCCGGTCGTGGGACACGAAGAGCACCGTCTTACGCGTCTCGCGCAGCCGCTCCTCCAGCCACCGCTTGCCCGGCACGTCCAGATAGTTGTCCGGCTCGTCCAGCAGCAGCACCTCGTCCGGCCCGCGCAGCAGCGCCTCCAGCACCAGCCGCTTCTGCTCACCGCCCGACAGCGTCCGTACGAGCCGCCACTGCGCCTTCTCGTAGGGCATCCCGAGCGCGGCCGTGGTGCACATGTCCCAGACCGTCTCGGCCTCGTACCCCTGCACCTCGGCCCAGTCGCTCAGCGCCTGCGCGTACCGCATCTGCGCGGACTCGTCGTCGACGGACATGATGAGGTGCTCGGCCTCGTCGACCGACCGCGCCGCGTCGCGGATCCGCGGCTGGGCCACGGACACCAGCAGGTCCCGGACCGTGCGTTCGTCCCGCACCGACCCCACGAACTGCTGCATCACGCCGAGCCCGCCGCTCCCCGACACGGTCCCGCCGTGCGGCTTGAGCTCCCCGGACAGAAGCCGGAGCAGTGTGGTCTTGCCCGCGCCGTTCGCGCCGACGAGCGCGACCACCGCGCCTTCCCCCACCCGGAAGGAGACGTCGCCCAGCAGCGGCCGCCCGTCCGGCAGGTAGTACTCCAGATGTCCGGCCTCGAGATGTCCCATGGCTGGCATTCTCACCGCCGGACACGCTCCCGCCCAACCGGTTTAGGATGCGCGGCATGAGCTTTGGGGGACCCCAGTGGCCGCAGGAGCCGCACCAGCACGCACAGCAGCCGCAGACACCCGACTGGGCCGCGCTGGCGGAAGCGTCCGCAGCGCGCGCCCGGCGCAGGAAATGGTTGCTCATCGGCGGCGGCGCACTCGCGACGGCGGCGATCGCCGCGATCGTCGCCACGGCCGTCGTCTCGATGAACAAGACCACCGGCGACCCCGGCAAGAAGGCCGGTGACCTGCCCGCGGCTCCGGCTCTGCCGAACGAGACGGGCCGGCCCGAGCCCTCGTTCTCGTCCGTGGCGCCGCCTCCCCCGCCCAACCCCAAGGACTTCATATCCAACGAGAAGAAGGACACGGCGCCGCTCAGCGCCGACACCCTCTTCCCCGGCAAGAAGCTGACGATGGGCGACCGGGTGTACGCCAAGGGCCCGACCGCCCGCACCACCGACTGCGCCTCGGCCACCCAGGGTTCGCTCGGCGCCGTCCTCACCGCCAACGGCTGCGACCAGGTCATCCGCGCCACGTACACCAGGGAAGGCGTGGCCGTCACCATCGGTGTCGCCGTCTTCCCGACGGAGGCTCAGGCCCAGGCGGCCGTCAAACGGTCCGTCAAGAACGTCGCCCCGCTGGCCGGCTCCGGCGTCGCCGGCTTCTGCAAGGGCGGCCCGGTCTGCCGCTTCGTAGGCAACTCCTACGGCCGGTACGCCTACTTCACGGCCACCGGTCATCTCGACGGAAAGTCCGTCACCAAGGGCGACACCAAGGCGTTCCAGCCGGGCGACGACCTGGCCGAGTTCACGTTCCGTCAGATCGTCGCGCGCGGCGAGATGCAGGCGTCAGCAGCAGCCACCGCTCCCGCCGGTCAGTGAGGCCGGCAGCGACCGCCTGTTGCGGGCCTCCAGGTTCCTGGCGGCCAGCAACTCGTCGGCGGGATAGCCGACTTCCTCCAGCGTGAGTCCGTGCGGCCGTACGACGTGCACGGCCGAGTCCCGTACGCCGGCGGCCAGCACCTTCCCCGGCCAGTCCGCCGGCCGGTGCCCGTCGCCGACGAACAGCATGGCGCCCACCAGCGCGCGCACCATGTTGTGGCAGAAGGCGTCGGCCTTCACGGTCGCGGTGAGGATCCCGTCCGCACCCCGCACCCAGCGCAGCTCCTGCAGCGTCCGGATGGTGGTGGCACCCTCACGCTTGCGGCAGTACGCGGCGAAGTCGTGCTCCCCCAGCAGCCGTTCGGCGGCGGAGTTCATGGCGTGCACGTCCAACGGCCAGTCGTGCCGGAGCACATGGCCGCGCAGCAGCGGGTCGACGCCGCCGGGATGGTCCGTGACGCGGTAGGCGTACCGCCGCCAGACCGCCGAGAAGCGCGCGTTGAACCCCGCCGGGGCCTCCTCGGCCTTCCACACCCGCACATCGTGCGGGAGCCGCCCGGCGAGCCTCCGCAGCAGCTTCTCGCGGTGCTCGTCCCACAGGGACTGCGGGAGATCGACGTGGGCGACCTGTCCACGCGCGTGCACCCCGGCGTCCGTGCGGCCGGCGACGGTCAGCTCGTACATCTCGGACGACCGGGTCACCGTGCGGATCGCGTCCTCGATCTCGCCCTGTACGGTCCGCTGCCCCCGGGTCTGCCGCGCCCAGCCGGAGAAGTCCCTGCCGTCGTACGACAGGTCCAGCCGCACCCGCACGAATCCGGGCTTCACGTCGTCGCTCACGTCTCATATCCCTTTCAAGGGAACGGGCCCGCCCCCCAATGGGGAACGGGCCCGTCCTCAGCCGTACAGCCGATCAGAACGCTCAGGCGTCCTTGGCCTCGTCAGCCGGCTTGGCGTCCTCGACGACCTCGGCCTCGGCGGCCTTGGTCTCCTCGGCCTTGGCCTCGTCGGACTCCTTGACCGCACGCTTGGTGGCGGCCTCGGCCTCGGCGACGGTGGCCTTCTTCGCGATCTCGCCCTCGACGAGCTCGATCACGGCCATCGGGGCGTTGTCGCCACGACGGTTGCCGATCTTGGTGATCCGGGTGTAGCCACCCGGACGCTCGGCGTAGCGCGGAGCGATCTCGGTGAAGAGCGTGTGCACGACGCCCTTGTCCGTGATCGACTGCAGCACCAGGCGACGGTTGTGGATGTCGCCCTTCTTCGCCTTCGTGATCAGACGCTCCGCGACCGGACGCAGGCGGCGGGCCTTGGCCTCGGTCGTGGTGATGCGGCCGTGCTCGAACAGCGACTTCGCGAGGTTCGCGAGAAGCAGCTTCTCGTGCGCGGCGCTGCCGCCCAGACGGGCACCCTTGGCGGGCTTCGGCATGGTTCTTCTCCTTGAGATCTGCACCGGCCGTATCAGGTACCGGTGTCAGGGCCCCGCAGGCGGACGCCTGCGGGCAGCTATCAGTACTGCTCGGTCTCGACGAACCCCGCGTCCGCGTCGTCGTCGGCGCCGAAGGCGTCGGCGGCGGCGGTCGGGTCGAATCCGGGCGGGCTGTCCTTGAGGGCCAGGCCCATGCCGGCCAGCTTCGCCTTGACCTCGTCGATCGACTTCGCACCGAAGTTGCGGATGTCGAGCAGGTCGGCCTCGGAGCGGGCTACGAGCTCACCCACGGAGTGAATGCCCTCGCGCTTGAGGCAGTTGTACGAGCGGACCGTGAGCTCCAGCTCCTCGATCGGCAGCGCCAGGTCCGCGGCCAGGGCGGCGTCCGTCGGGGACGGACCCATGTCGATGCCCTCGGCGTCGATGTTGAGCTCGCGCGCCAGACCGAACAGCTCGACCAGGGTCTTGCCGGCCGACGCCATGGCGTCACGCGGACGCATGGCCTGCTTGGTCTCGACGTCGACGATCAGCTTGTCGAAGTCGGTGCGCTGCTCGACACGGGTCGCCTCGACCTTGTACGTGACCTTGAGCACCGGCGAGTAGATGGAGTCGACCGGGATACGGCCGATCTCCTGGCCCACCTGCTTGTTCTGCACGGCGGAGACGTAGCCGCGACCGCGCTCGACGGTCAGCTCCATCTCCAGCTTGCCCTTGCCGTTCAGCGTGGCCAGGACCAGGTCGGGGTTGTGGACCTCGACACCGGCCGGGGGCGCGATGTCGGCGGCGGTGACCAGACCCGGACCCTGCTTGCGCAGGTACATCACGACCGGCTCGTCGTGCTCCGAGGAGACGACCAGCTGCTTGATGTTCAGGATCAGGTCGGTGACGTCCTCCTTGACGCCCGGCACGGTGGTGAACTCGTGCAGGACACCGTCGATCCGGATGGACGTGACAGCAGCGCCCGGGATCGAGGAGAGGAGCGTACGGCGGAGCGAGTTGCCGAGGGTGTAGCCGAAGCCCGGCTCCAGCGGCTCGATGACGAACCGGGAGCGGTACTCGTCGACAACCTCTTCGGTCAGCGAGGGGCGCTGAGCGATCAGCATGTCTTCAGTTCCTTCAGTCGTGGGCGCCCGCTATTTGACGCCCTCGGATACAGCAAGGGTACGGGCGGTACGTCCCCGAAGGGCCGTACCGCCCGAAAGAAACCCTTACAGGGTCAGACGCGACGGCGCTTCGGCGGACGGCATCCGTGCTGCGAATCGTGGGGGACGACCCCCACACCCCCAGCCGGAGGCCACCCGCCTCAGCCCTGTGTCAGACGCGACGGCGCTTCGGCGGACGGCATCCGTTGTGCGGCGTCGGGGTGACGTCCTGGATCGAGCCGACCTCGAGGCCGGTGGCCTGCAGGGAACGGATCGCGGTCTCACGGCCGGAGCCGGGACCCTTGACGAAGACGTCGACCTTGCGCATGCCGTGCTCCTGCGCGCGGCGGGCGGCCGACTCGGCGGCCATCTGCGCGGCGAAGGGGGTGGACTTGCGCGAGCCCTTGAAGCCGACGTGGCCGGCGGAGGCCCAGGAGATCACGTTGCCCGACGGGTCCGTGATCGAGACGATCGTGTTGTTGAACGTGCTCTTGATGTGCGCGTGGCCGTGAGCGACGTTCTTCTTTTCCTTGCGGCGCACCTTCTTGACTGCGCCCTGGCGTCCCTTGGGGGGCATGTATTTCTCCCGTGGAGGTGGTCGGTCCTACAGCGAAGACCGTGGACAGTCGTCCGCTGTGGACTACTTCTTGCCCGGCTTCTTCTTACCGGCGATGGCGCGACGCGGGCCCTTGCGGGTGCGAGCGTTCGTGCTGGTGCGCTGACCGCGGACCGGCAGGCCACGGCGGTGGCGCAGACCCTGGTAGCAGCCGATCTCGACCTTGCGGCGGATGTCGGCCTGGATCTCGCGGCGGAGGTCACCCTCGGTCCTGAGGTTGGCGTCCACGTACTCGCGGATCTTGACCAGGTCCTCTTCGCCCAGGTCACGAACGCGGGTGTTCGGGTTCACACCGGTCGCGGCGAGGGTCTCCTTCGCCAGCGTGCGGCCGATGCCGAAAACGTAGGTGAGTGCGACCTCCACGCGCTTGTCGCGCGGGATGTCAACACCGGAAACGCGTGCCATTCAATGGCTCCTGTGATGTTCGGGGGTCTTCCGCAGAACCACTCCCGACCGCCGACCTCTCCTGATCGAAGAGGTGGTACGTCCGGGTCCCCGGCCCCCGCCGGAGGTGCCGCCGACCCTTGCGGGCTGGGCGGGTTCTGCGTATCTACATGTATTGCTCGCGTCGCGCGAAGTAACTGCGAAATGCAGGAGGTCGTGCGTCAGCCCTGGCGCTGCTTGTGGCGCAGGTTGTCGCAGATGACCATGACCCGGCCGTGACGGCGGATCACCTTGCACTTGTCGCAGATCTTCTTGACGCTCGGCTTGACCTTCATGGGATGTGAGGTTCTCCGGGTCAGTGCCAGCACCCCACGGGAGGGGTGACGGCAAGATCTACTTGTACCGGTAGACGATCCGGCCACGCGTCAGGTCGTACGGAGACAGTTCCACGACAACCCGGTCGTCCGGGAGGATACGGATGTAGTGCATCCGCATCTTGCCGGAGATGTGCGCGAGGACTTTGTGACCGTTCTGGAGCTCTACCTTGAACATGGCGTTCGGCAGGGACTCGATCACGGTGCCCTCAATTTCGATGGCACCTTGCTTCTTGGCCACGCTTCGCCCTTCGAATCGGCTACCTTGATCGACTCTCGTTGTCACCTGTCCGCGAGCGGACATACGGGTACACGAGAGCCGACACATCAGTCTACGTCAGGCCCCCGGCAAAAGACGAATCCGGGAAGTTTGCCCAACAGGACAGATCATCATGCGAGGGGATCCGGAGCCGCCGTGACGCCCAGCTCCGCGAGCTTCGCCCGGCCGCCGTCGACGGCGGTGAGGACCAGCGGGCCCTCCTCGGTCAGCGCCACCGAGTGCTCCCAGTGCGAGGACCAGGTGCCGTCCGTGGTGATGACGGTCCAGTCGTCCGACAGCACCTCGGTGTGCGGGGTGCCGAGGGAGACCATCGGCTCGATGGCCAGGCAGAAGCCGGGGACCAGCTTCGGGCCCTTGCCGCGCTTGCGGGTGACGTAGTTCAGCAGGTGGGGGTCCATGTGCATCTCGGTGCCGATGCCGTGGCCGCCGTACTCCTCGATGATTCCGTACTTGCCGCCGGCGGGCCTCGGTTGCCGGCGGATGTACGTCTCGATGGCGCGGGAGATGTCGACCAGCCGGTTGCCGTTCTTCATCGCCGCGATGCCGGCCCACATGGACTCCTCGGTCACCCGGGAGAGCTCGAGCAGCTCCGGGGCGTGTCCGTCGCCCACGAACGCCGTGAACGCCGCGTCGCCGTGCCAGCCGTCGACGATCGCGCCCGCGTCGACGGAGATGATGTCGCCCTCCTTGAGGACGGTCTTCTCGTCGGGGATGCCGTGGACCACGACCTCGTTCACCGACGTGCAGATGGTGGCGGGGAACCCGCCGTACCCGAGGAAGTTCGACTTCGCGCCGTGGTCGGCGATCACCTTGCGGGCGACCTCGTCCAGATCCTGGGTGGTGGCCCCGGGGACAGCCGCCTCACGGGTCGCCGCATGGATGGCGGCGACGACCAGTCCCGCCTCGCGCATCTTCGCGATCTGCTCGGGGGTCTTGATCTGCACCATGAGGGCCGGCGCCTTTCCGGGTCGGGAGCGTAGTCGTCGGTAATCAGCGTGTGGGTAATCAACGATACGGCCGCGGCGTCCCAGGGACACCGCGGCCGTATCGCGTACAGCTCAGTGAATGACCGTTGTCAGGCCTGCGGGGCCCGGTCGCTACGGAGAGCCTCCATCGCCCGCTCGGTCACGTCCGCGACCTTGCCGAGCGCGGAGATCGTGACCACCAGGTCCTGCGCCTTGTAGTAGTCGATGATCGGCTCGGTCTGCGTGTGGTAGACCTCGAGCCGCTTGCGCACCGTCTCCTCCGAGTCGTCGTCCCGCTGGTACAACTCGCCGCCGCAGACGTCGCAGACGCCCTCGGCCTTCGGCGCGGAGTACGACACGTGGAAGACGTGCGCGCTCTCGTTGCGGCAGACGCGGCGACCCGCGATCCGCTTCACGACCTCGTCCTCGGGGACCTCCAGGTCCAGCACCGCGTCCAGCTTCACTCCGTCGGCCTCCAGGGCGGCGTCGAGCGCCTCGGCCTGGGAGACGTTGCGGGGGAAGCCGTCCAGCAGGAAGCCGCTCTGGGCGTCCGGCTGAGCCATGCGGTCCCGTGCCATCCCGATGGTGACCTCGTCGGGCACCAGGTTGCCGGCGTCCATGTACGCCTTGGCCTGCTTGCCGAGTTCCGTGCCCTGGCTGATGTTGGCCCGGAAGAGGTCGCCCGTGGAGATGTGAGGGATCGACAGGTTCTTGGCAAGAAACGCGGCCTGCGTTCCCTTGCCGGCACCGGGCGGTCCGACGAGGACGATTCGCATCAGCGGAGGAACCCTTCGTAATTGCGCTGCTGGAGCTGGCTCTCGATCTGCTTCACGGTCTCGAGACCGACACCCACGATGATGAGGATGCTGGTGCCACCGAACGGGAAGTTCTGGTTGGCGCCACCGAAGCCTGCCAACGCCATCGTCGGCACAAGAGCGATCAGACCCAGGTACAGCGAGCCCGGCCAGGTGATCCGGTTGAGCACGTAGCTCAGATACTCGGCGGTAGGTCGACCAGCCCGGATACCCGGGATGAAGCCACCATACTTCTTCATGTTGTCCGCGACTTCCTCGGGGTTGAACGAGATGGCCACGTAGAAGAACGCGAAGAAAACGATCAGGAGGAAGTAGGCGGTGATGTAGTACGGGTGGTCACCGGTGACGAAGTGGGATTCGATCCACGTCTTCCAGCCGGAGGTCCCGCTGGAGAACTGGGCGATCAGCGCCGGAATGTAGAGCAGCGACGAGGCGAAGATGACGGGAATCACACCCGCCTGGTTCACCTTGAGCGGGATGTACGTGGACGTACCGCCGTAGGACCTGCGGCCGATCATCCGCTTCGCGTACTGCACCGGGATCCGGCGCTGGGCCTGCTCGACGAAGACGACGAGCGCGACCATCACGAAGCCGATCAGGATCACCGTGCCGAACTCGATCCATCCCTTGGCGAGCTTGCCGCTCACCTTGATGGCCCACAGCGCGCCCGGGAAGCCGGCCGCGATGGAGATGAACATCAGGATGGACATGCCGTTGCCGATACCGCGGTCGGTGATCAGCTCGCCGAGCCACATGACCGCGGCGGTACCCGCGGTCATGGTGATGACCATGGTGACGGTCACGAAGATCGACTGGTCGGGCACGATCTCGCTCGCGACGGGGCAGCCCGAGAACAGCGCACCGCTGCGCGCGGTGGCGACGAGGCCCGTTCCCTGCAGCACGGCCAGGGCGACCGTGAGGTAACGCGTGTACTGCGTGATCTTGGCCGTGCCGGCCTGGCCCTCCTTCTTGAGGGCTTCGAGGCGCGGAATGACCACGGTCAGCAGCTGCAGGATGATGCTCGCCGTGATGTAGGGCATGATGCCGAGCGCAAAAATGGTGATCTGCAGCAGCGCTCCGCCGCTGAACAGATTGACCAGACCCAGCAGGCTGCCGTTGGACCGCTGTGCCTGGTCGACACAGATCTGGACGTTCTCGTAGCTCACGCCGGGGACCGGGATGTGCGCACCGATCCGGTACAGCACGATGATGCCGAGCGTGAAGAGGAGCTTCTTGCGCAGGTCGGGCGTCTTGAACGCCCGGGCGAACGCGGTGAGCACGGTGCCTCCTGCGACCCCCGCGCAAAGCGTCAGAGGTGACGGTCTTGAGGTTCGACGAATACGTGGTTGGTCAAGAACCGCTCGGGACCCTGGTGGGGCGGACCTCGCGGCCGGTGTTCCGAGGGTCACCCCCCGGCATATACAGCAACAACGCACGCCACCTTACCGGCGAGTGCGCCCCCCTTGGAACGACCAACCGGGGATGCCCCATTTGCGAGGCATCCCCGGAAGGTCTTCAGGCCATCGGCTCGTCTCAGACGAGCTCGGTGACGGTGCCGCCGACGGCGGCGATCTTCTCCTTGGCGGAGCCGGAGACGGCGTCAACCGAAACCTGCAGCGCCACGGAGATCTCGCCCTGGCCCAGGACCTTGACGAGGCTGTTCTTGCGCACCGCACCCTTGGCGACCAGGTCGGCCACCGTGACCTCGCCACCCTGCGGGTAGAGCGCGGCCAGCTTGTCCAGGTTCACGACCTGGTACTCGGTACGGAACGGGTTCTTGAAGCCCTTCAGCTTCGGGAGACGCATGTGGAGGGGCATCTGCCCACCCTCGAAGCGCTCCGGAACCTGGTAGCGGGCCTTCGTGCCCTTGGTACCACGACCGGCCGTCTTACCCTTCGACGCCTCACCACGACCCACACGGGTCTTGGCGGTCTTGGCGCCCGGGGCGGGACGGAGGTTGTGGATCTTGAGCGGGTTGTTCTCCGCCATGATCAGTCGACCTCCTCGACCGTCACGAGGTGGCGGACGGTCTGCACCATGCCGCGGAACTCGGGGCGGTCCTCCTTGACTACCACGTCGTTGACCCTCTTCAGGCCAAGCGAACGCAGCGTGTCACGGTGGTTCTGCTTGCTGCCGATGTACGACTTCGTCTGCGTGATCTTGAGGCGGGCCATCACGCACCCGCTCCCGCACCGGCACGCGCACGCAGCAGGGCTGCGGGGGCGACGTCCTCGAGCGGCAGACCACGGCGCGCCGCGATCTCCTCGGGACGCTGCAGACCCTTCAGGGCCGCCACGGTCGCGTGCACGATGTTGATCGCGTTGGACGAGCCGAGCGACTTCGACAGGATGTCGTGAACGCCTGCGCACTCGAGCACGGCACGCACCGGGCCACCGGCGATAACACCGGTACCGGGGGAAGCCGGCTTGAGCAGGACGACGCCCGCAGCCTTCTCACCCGTGATCGGGTGCGGGATGGTGCCCTGGATACGGGGGACCTTGAAGAAGTGCTTCTTGGCCTCCTCAACACCCTTGGCGATGGCGGCCGGCACCTCCTTGGCCTTGCCGTAACCGACACCCACGGTGCCGTCACCGTCGCCCACCACGACCAGCGCGGTGAAGCTGAAGCGACGACCACCCTTCACAACCTTGGCGACACGGTTGATCGCGACAACGCGCTCAACGTAAGCGGTCTTCTCGGCGGCAGCTGCGCCGCCGTCACGGCCCTTCCGGTCCCGCCGCTCGCCGCCACCGGCACCGCTTCCGCGGCGCTGGGGTCCAGCCATTGGAATTACCTCTCTTCGTTTTCCGCTGAGCTACGGAACCGGCTCAGAACTTCAGGCCGGCTTCGCGGGCGGCGTCCGCCAGGGCGGCGATGCGCCCGGCGTACTGGTTGCCGCCACGGTCGAACACGACAGCCTCGACGCCGGCGGCCTTGGCACGCTCGGCCACGAGCTGGCCGACCTGCTTCGCCTTCGCCGACTTGTCGCCTTCGCCGCCGCGGATGGACGAGTCCAGGGTGGACGCCGACGCGAGGGTGTGCCCCGCGAGGTCGTCGATGACCTGAGCCGTGATGCCGCGGTTGGACCGGGTGACGACCAGACGCGGACGCGCCGGGGTACCCGAGATCTTCTTGCGGATGCGGATGTGGCGACGCTTCAGGGAAGCGCCCTTGTAGGCCTTGCCCTTGGCAATCTTCACGCCGTATGCCATGGCTTACTTACCAGCCTTTCCGACCTTGCGGCGGATGACCTCGCCCGCGTACTTCACGCCCTTGGCCTTGTACGGGTCGGGCTTGCGCAGCTTGCGGATGTTCGCGGCGACCTCGCCGACCTTCTGCTTGTCGATGCCCTCGACCGAGAACTTGGTCGGCGACTCGACCTTGAAGGAGATGCCCTCGGGCGCCTCCACCAGGATCGGGTGGCTGTAGCCGAGCTGGAACTCCAGGTTGGAGCCCTTCGCGGCAACGCGGTAACCGACACCGCTGATCTCGAGCGCCTTGACGTACCCCTGGGTCACACCGGTGATCATGTTGGCCACCAGCGTGCGGGACAGGCCGTGCAGGGCCTTGTTCTGACGCTCGTCGTTCGGGCGGGTGACGTTCAGAACGCCGTCCTCACCCTTCACGATCTCGATCGGCGCGGCAACGGTGTGGGTCAGGGATCCCTTGGGGCCCTTCACCTGGACCGTACGGCCATCGATGGTGACATCCACGCCGGCGGGAACCGAGATGGGGAGCTTGCCGATACGCGACATGTTTCTTCTCCTCCGTTCCCGACTACCAGACGTAGGCGAGGACTTCCCCGCCCACACCCTTCTTGCTGGCCTGCTTGTCGGTCAGGAGCCCGTGGGACGTGGAGATGATCGCCACGCCCAGGCCACCCAGCACCTTCGGCAGGTTGGTGGACTTCGCGTACACCCGGAGACCGGGCTTGGAGATCCGCTTGATGCCCGCGATGGAGCGCTCACGGTTCGGCCCGAACTTCAGCTCGAGGACGAGGTTCTTGCCGACCTCGGCGTCCTCGACGCGCCAGCCCGTGATGAAGCCCTCCTGCTGGAGGATCTCCGCGATGTGAGACTTGATCTTGCTGTGCGGCATCGTCACGGAGTCGTGGTACGCCGAGTTCGCGTTCCGCAGACGCGTAAGCATGTCTGCGATCGGATCAGTCATGGTCATGAATTGGCCTTCGGCCTCTCTCGCCGGGGTTTCCTGTATGCGCCATCCCTCTCCCCACACATGGGCGGGACGGGTGCGGCACGGGGACCTACGGCGTAGTAAGTCGATCAGGGCGGCAGGCGCCCAACCCCACAAGCCTACGGCATGTGGAGGTGGGCCCCGCCGACCCGTTGCTTACCGAGAGCCTCCGGTAATTCCCGTGAAAACGGGGATTACCAGGAGCTCTTGGTCACGCCCGGGAGCTCGCCGCGGTGAGCCATCTCACGAAGGCACACGCGGCAGAGGCCGAACTTGCGGTACACGGAGTGCGGGCGGCCGCAGCGCTGGCAGCGGGTGTACGCACGCACACCGAACTTGGGCTTACGAGCAGCCTTGGCAATCAGAGCCTTCTTCGCCATCTCGCTTACGCCTCCTTGAACGGGAAGCCGAGGTGACGGAGAAGGGCACGGCCCTCAGCGTCGTTGGTCGCCGTGGTGACCACGGTGATGTCCATACCCCGGACGCGGTCGATCTTGTCCTGGTCGATCTCGTGGAACATGACCTGCTCCGTGAGACCGAAGGTGTAGTTGCCACGGCCGTCGAACTGCTTCGGGGACAGGCCGCGGAAGTCGCGGATGCGCGGCAGCGCGAGCGACAGGGTGCGGTCCAGGAACTCCCACATGCGGTCGCCACGGAGCGTGACGTGGGCACCGATCGGCTGACCCTCACGCAGCTTGAACTGCGCGATGGACTTGCGGGCCTTGGTGACGGCCGGCTTCTGACCGGTGATCGTGGTGAGGTCGCGGATGGCGCCCTCGATCAGCTTGGAGTCGCGGGCGGCGTCGCCCACACCCATGTTGACCACGATCTTCACGAGGCCGGGAACCTGCATGACGTTCTCGTACGAGAACTCCTCACGCAGCTTGCCCGTGATCTCCTCGCGGTACTTCGTCTTGAGACGCGGAGTGGTGGTGGTAGCCATCAGATGTCCTCACCCGTCCGCTTGGCAACGCGGATCTTGTTGCCCTCGTCGTCGAAGCGGTAACCGACGCGGGTCACGACCTTGTTGCCGTCCTTCTCCACGACGAGCTGAACGTTGCTCACGTGGATGGGGGCCTCGGTGGTGACGATGCCGCCGGCCTGCGACGCACGGCCCGGCTGGTTGGCCTTCGTGTGCTTCTTGACCCGGTTGACACCCTCGACCAGAACACGGTCCTCGCGGGGGAAGGCCGCGATGACCTTGCCCTGCTTGCCCTTGTCCTTACCGGTGATGACCTGGACCAGGTCGCCCTTCTTGATCTTCATGCTTACAGCACCTCCGGCGCGAGCGAGATGATCTTCATGAACTTCTTCTCGCGCAGCTCACGGCCGACGGGGCCGAAGATACGGGTGCCGCGAGGGTCGCCGTCGTTCTTCAGAATGACGGCGGCGTTCTCGTCGAAGCGGATGTACGAGCCGTCCTGGCGGCGGCGCTCCTTGACGGTGCGAACGATGACCGCCTTGACGACGTCACCCTTCTTCACGTTGCCACCGGGGATCGCGTCCTTGACGGTGGCGACGATGACGTCACCGATGCCCGCGTAGCGGCGACCGGAGCCACCGAGAACACGGATGCAAAGGATCTCCTTGGCACCAGTGTTGTCGGCGACACGCAGTCGCGACTCCTGCTGGATCACGTCTATCTCCTGTTTGTCTGCCGGTTCCCGGCCGGGGCTGTACTGGACAGCCCCGGCCGAGCCTGGCGGAACTGACTCGAAGGGTTACCCCTTCAAGTAATTACTTGGCCTTCTCGAGGATCTCGACGATGCGCCAGCGCTTCGTCGCCGACAGCGGACGCGTCTCCATGATGAGGACGCGGTCGCCGATGCCGGCAGCGTTCTGCTCGTCGTGCGCCTTGAGCTTGTTCGTACGGCGGATGACCTTGCCGTACAGCGCGTGCTTGACGCGGTCCTCGACGGCGACAACGACGGTCTTGTCCATCTTGTCGCTGACGACCAGACCCTCGCGGGTCTTGCGGAAGCCGCGCTCGGTCTTGTTCTCAGTCACGTTGCTCTCGCTCATCAGGCGCTCTCCACCGTCTCGATGCCCAGCTCGCGCTCACGCATCAGGGTGTAGATCCGCGCGATGTCCTTGCGGACGGCCTTCAGCCGGCCGTGGTTCTCGAGCTGACCGGTCGCCGCCTGGAAGCGGAGGTTGAACAGCTCTTCCTTGGCCTCGCGGAGCTTGGCAACAAGCTCCTCGCTGCCCAGCTCGCGCAGCTCGGACGCCTTGGTACCGGCCGACATCACGCTTCACCTGCCTCGCGCTTGACGATCCGGCACTTCATCGGCAGCTTGTGAGCCGCGCGAGTCAGAGCCTCACGTGCGATCTTCTCGTTCGGGTAGGACAGCTCGAACATGACCCGGCCCGGGTGTACGTTCGCGACCCACCACTCCGGGGAACCCTTACCGGAACCCATGCGGGTCTCGGCGGGCTTCTTCGTCAGCGGGCGGTCCGGGTAGATGTTGATCCAGACCTTGCCGCCACGCTTGATGTGGCGGGTCATCGCAATACGAGCCGCCTCGATCTGGCGGTTGGTCACGTACGCCGGAGTCATGGCCTGAATGCCGTACTCGCCGAACGCAACGGTCGTACCACCCTTGGCCATACCGCGGCGCTTGGGGTGGTGCTGCTTGCGGTGCTTGACCCTGCGAGGGATCAGCATGTCGGTCAGGCCTCCGTTCCGGTGCTCTCAGCAGCCGGAGCGGCGGGAGCGTCGGCCTTGGGGGCCTCGGCTGCCGGCGCGGACTGCTGCGGCTTACGACCGCGACCGCCACGCTCGCCACCGCGGCCACCACGGCCGGCCGGGCGGTCAGCGCCGCCACGGGCCGGGCGGTTGCCGGCGCGGGCAGCAGCGTTCTCGGCGCGGACCTCGGCGATGTTCTTGACGTCGCCCTTGTAGATCCAGACCTTCACACCGATGCGGCCGAAGGTCGTCTTGGCCTCGAAGAAGCCGTAGTCGACGTTCGCGCGGAGCGTGTGCAGGGGCACGCGGCCCTCGCGGTAGAACTCCGAGCGGGACATCTCGGCGCCGCCGAGGCGGCCACCGCACTGGATCTTGATGCCCTTGGCGCCGGCCTTCATCGAGCTCTGCATGCTCTTACGCATGGCACGACGGAAGGAGACGCGGGAGGAGAGCTGCTCGGCGACGGCCTGGGCCACCAGCTGAGCGTCCACCTCGGGGTTCTTGACCTCGAGGATGTTCAGCTGGACCTGCTTGCCGGTCAGCTTCTCCAGCTCGCCACGGATGCGGTCGGCCTCGGCGCCACGGCGACCGATGACGATGCCCGGGCGGGCGGTGTGGATGTCGACGCGGACGCGGTCGCGGGTGCGCTCGATCTCAACCTTCGAGATACCGGCCCGCTCCATGCCCTTCGTCATCATGCGACGAATGGCGACGTCTTCCTTGACGTAGTCCTTGTACAGCTTGTCGGCGTACCAACGGGACTTGAAGTCCGTGGTGATGCCGAGCCGGAACCCGTGCGGGTTTACCTTCTGGCCCATTACCGGGTTCCTTCCTTGCTGCTGACGACCACGGTGATGTGGCTGGTCCGCTTACGGATCCGGTAGGCACGGCCCTGGGCACGCGGACGGAACCGCTTCAGGGTCGGGCCCTCGTCCACGTACGCCTCGCTGATGACCAGCGAAGAGGCGTCGGTGTGGTCGTAGTTGTGTGCAGCGTTGGCGATGGCGCTGTCCAGCACCTTGCCAACCGGCACGCTCGCGGCCTGCGGGGCGAAACGCAGGACCGCCTGAGCCTCCGTGGCGTCCATGCCACGGATGAGGTCCACCACGCGGCGGGCCTTCATGGGCGTGACGCGGATGTACCGCGCCTGGGCCCTGGCTTCCATGGTTGTCCCTTCAGTGTCTGACACGTTCGTCATAGTCGGTTTCACCCCGCTACTAGCGGCGCTTCGACTTCCGGTCTTCCTTGACATGGCCTCGGAAGGTGCGGGTCGGCGCGAACTCGCCGAGCTTGTGGCCGACCATCGACTCGGTGACGAACACCGGGACGTGGGTCTTGCCGTTGTGCACCGCGATCGTGTGGCCCAGCATGGCCGGGACGATCATCGAGCGACGGGACCAGGTCTTGATGACGTTCTTGGTGCCTGCCTCGTTCTGTACGTCCACCTTCTTGATCAGGTGGTCGTCGACGAAGGGCCCCTTCTTGAGACTGCGCGGCATCTGAACCCGCTCCTAGCGCTTCTTGTTCGTCTTGCGGCGGCGGACGATGTACTTGTTGCTCGCCTTGTTGCGATCCCGAGTACGCATTTCCTTCTTGCCCCAGGGCGACACCGGGTGGCGACCACCCGAGGTCTTGCCCTCGCCACCACCGTGGGGGTGGTCGACCGGGTTCATCACGACACCACGCACGGTCGGGCGGATGCCCTTCCAGCGCATACGGCCGGCCTTGCCCCAGTTGATGTTCGACTGCTCGGCGTTGCCGACCTCGCCGACAGTGGCGCGGCAGCGGACGTCGACCAGGCGGATCTCGCCGGACGGCATACGAAGGTGGGCCATGGAGCCCTCCTTCGCCAGCAGCTGCACGGAGGCACCCGCGGAGCGGGCGAACTTCGCGCCGCCGCCGGGCCGCAGCTCGATGGCGTGGATGGTCGTACCGACCGGGATGTTGCGCAGCGCCAGGTTGTTGCCGGGCTTGATGTCGGCACCGGGGCCGTTCTCGATCCGGTCGCCCTGGTTCAGGCCACGCGGGGCGATGATGTAGCGCTTCTCGCCGTCCGCGTAGTGCAGGAGCGCGATGCGCGCGGTGCGGTTGGGGTCGTACTCGATGTGCGCGACCTTGGCCGGAACGCCGTCCTTGTCGTGACGGCGGAAGTCGATCACCCGGTACGCACGCTTGTGGCCGCCACCCTGGTGGCGAACAGTCATGCGTCCCTGGTTGTTACGGCCGCCCTTGCTGTGCAGGGGGCGGACCAGCGACTTCTCCGGCGTGGACCGCGTGATCTCGACGAAGTCGGCGACGCTGGAGCCACGACGGCCCGGAGTCGTCGGCTTGTACTTGCGGATACCCATTTCTCAGTCCTCGTCCGATATCGGACGATCCGGACCGCCCTTAGGCGGTCGGACCGCCGAAGATGTCGATTCGGCTGCCCTCGGCAAGGGTCACGATGGCGCGCTTGGTGTTGGCGCGCTTGCCGAAACCGGTGCGGGTGCGCTTGCGCTTGCCCTGACGGTTGATCGTGTTGACCCCGGTGACCTTGACCTGGAAGACCGCCTCGACGGCCTGCTTGATCTGGGTCTTGTTGGCGCGCGGGTCGACGACGAACGTGTACTTGTTCTCGTCCAGCAGCGCGTAGCTCTTCTCCGAGACGACCGGCTTGATCAGCAGGTCGCGCGGGTCCGAGAAGGTCTTGCTGGTGACGACGGCCTCAGTCATCAGGCCTCGCTCCCTTCGGTCTCAACGGCCTTGGGGCCAGACACGAAGGACTCGAAGGCGGCCTGGGTGAAGACCACGTCGTCGGAGACGAGCACGTCGTACGTGTTCAGCTGGCCCGGCTCCAGGATGTGCACCTGGGGCAGGTTGCGGGCGGACAGCCACGCGGCCTCGTCGCTGCGGTCGACGACCAGGAGCAGGTTCTTGCGCTCCGAGATCTTGCCGAACAGCGTCTTGGCGGCCTTGGTGGAGATCCCGCCCTCGACCACGCCGGAGACGACGTGGATGCGGGAGTGACGGGCCCGGTCGGTGAGGGCACCGCGCAGGGCGGCGGCCTTCATCTTCTTCGGGGTCCGCTGCGAGTAGTCACGCGGCACGGGGCCGTGGACGACGCCACCGCCGGCGAACTGCGGCGCACGGGTCGAACCCTGACGGGCGCGGCCGGTGCCCTTCTGGCGGTAAGGCTTCTTGCCACCACCACGGACTTCGCCGCGGGTCTTGGTCTTGTGCGTGCCCTGACGGGCAGCGGCCAGCTGCGCGACGACGACCTGGTGGATCAGCGGAACGCTGACCTTGGCGTCGAAGATCTCCGAGGGGAGCTCGACGCTACCGGCCTTGTCGCCAGCGGGCGAAAGGATGTCAATGGTGCTCATCGTTACCTCAGGCCCCCTTGGCCGCGGTACGGACCAGGACGAGGCCGCCGTTCGGACCGGGAACCGCGCCCTTGATGAGCAGCAGTCCCTTCTCCGCGTCAACGGCGTGGACGGTCAGGTTCTGGGTGGTCACACGCTCGTTGCCCATGCGACCGGCCATGCGCATGCCCTTGAAGACACGGCCCGGAGTGGCGCAGCCACCGATGGAACCGGGCTTGCGGTGCACGCGGTGCGCACCGTGGGAGGCCTTGCCACCACGGAAGTTGTGACGCTTCATGACACCGGCGAAGCCCTTGCCCTTGCTCTTACCGGTGACGTCGACCTTGATGCCCGCCTCGAAGGTCTCAGCGGTGATCTCCTGGCCGAGCGTGTACTCGCCGGCGTCGGAGGTGCGGAGCTCCACCAGGTGGCGGCGCGGGGTCACGTCGGCCTTGGCGAAGTGGCCCTTGAGGGGCTTGTTCACCTTGCGCGGGTCGATCTCGCCGAAGGCGATCTGGACCGAGTCGTAGCCGTCGGTGTCGTTGGTGCGGACCTGGGTGACGACGTTGGGGCCGGCCTTGACGACGGTGACCGGGACGACACGGTTGTTCTCGTCCCAGACCTGAGTCATGCCGAGCTTCTCGCCCAGGATGCCCTTGATCTGCTTAGCCATCTCGCGCGTCACCTCAGAGCTTGATCTCGATGTCGACGCCCGCCGGCAGGTCGAGGCGCATGAGCGAGTCAACCGTCTTCGGCGTGGGGTCGAGGATGTCGATGAGGCGCTTGTGCGTGCGCATCTCGAAGTGCTCGCGCGAGTCCTTGTACTTGTGCGGCGACTTGATGACGCAGTACACGTTCTTCTCAGTGGGCAGCGGCACCGGGCCTGCGACCGACGCACCAGTGCGGGTCACCGTCTCGACGATCTTCTTCGCCGAGGAGTCGATGACCTCGTGGTCGTAGGCCTTGAGCCGGATGCGGATCTTCTGTCCCGCCATGGCTACTTCGTAGTCCTGTCTGTCTCGTAACGCTCTGGAACCCGGTGTTACCAGCCTTCTCCTCCGACCCACGCGGTCGGGCGTGTCGCACTCCCGCTATGCAGATATCCAGTGACGGATTCCCTGCTCGAGGGGCTTGCGAGTCGCAGAAGAGACCGCGTGACCGAGGGCGAAGGCCCACCGGATGCCTGGTCGGCGCCCCGCTGACGCTTCCCGGAAGATTCCCGTACGTCCGCCCCAGCGCTGCCGTGAGGCAGTTGGGGCGACGAGTACTGTGGGACTCGCTTCCGGTCCTCCCGGCGGGAGGCGCGCAGCATCGGCACTCAACCGAGCAACCCGGACAGTCTGCCATACGGGGCGGCAGGGGCGCCAATCGAGCCGAAGACATTACCCCGCGGGGGTTGCGTGTCAAACCGGGGCGCGCGTAAGGGCCGGTCACGTGCGGGCCGTCGCCGCGCCGGATCCTGATCGGGGCTCTCGATCACACGCCGCCGAAAATGGCTCCTGTCCCTATTACCCGGTTCCCGGCGGAGACAAGGGCTCCAAGCTTCCGAGGTCAGGTCAGCGGAGCAACGAGGCATCCCGGGGGCGGGCGACATGAGCGCAGTGACCGAGAGCCGCACAGCAGACGTCCCGGACACCGTGCCGGCCCCCGGCCCCTGGTCCCTGGCCCCTGGCCCCTGGACAGTAGGTAACCGTGCGTAACCGCACCTGGGTGGTCGCCGACGTGACGCGGTCCGCCCTCGCCTCGGACGATCCCACCCGCGCTGCCGACACACCCCCCACCCACCTATAGAGCTGATGTCGGTCGAGTCCGAACGCCCGCGACGAGGAGCTGCGGGTGGTGCGGATGCCGGAGCAGGCAACAGCGGTGCTCGACAGCCGTGAGCTCCCCTCCCCCGCGAACGGATTCGACGAGCCCGACCGGCTGGACGCATTCCCGGACGCCGTGCGCTGGGGCGCGGTCGCCTCGGCCGACAAGACCGCCCTCCAGGCCCCGTTCCGCTCCGGCATGGAGCGCCAGGACCACCACTGGACCCGGTGGTCCGTGCCCTGTCGATGTCGCGGACCGATCTGCTGATCGCCGACGACGTCGGCGTCGGCGTCGGCGTCGGCGTCGGCGTCGGCGTCGGCGTCGGCGTCGGCGTCGGCGTCGGCGTCGGCGTCGGCGTCGGCGTCGGCAAGACGGTCGAGGCTGGTCTGGTCACGCAGGAGCTGATGCTGCGGCTCCGGGCCAGGACCATGCTGATCGTCTGCCCGCCGGTCTCACGCTCCACCGCACGGATCGTGGCCTTCCGCGACCTCTCCGGGCGCCGCGGCCGGACGGCACCGGGTGGGTCTGACGAGGTCACCCGGCGGGTCGTGCCGTGACGGACGGAGGCCCGCGCGTTCCCCTCCGGGATCGCGCGGGCCTCCTGTCATCTGCTTGCCGACGCCTGCCTCATGTGGGCGGTGTGGTCCCCGCCGCGTTCGACGGCGTCGGAACGACGCCCGGCAGCGGGGTCATCACCCAGTGCTCGTCCTCCCAGGTCACCGTCTCGGTGACCCGGACGGACCGATTCTCGGCACCGGCCGTGCCGGCCATTTCGACCTTCCACACCCCGGCGAACTCCGAGGTCCGGTTCCACCGCACGTCCCAGTCCTGCCCGCCGTACGCCTGGATCCTGGCGCGGGCGTCCTCCGAGCCCTTGGGGTGGGCATCGAGCAACCGCGCCAACCCGTCCTCGTCCGACTCGTTGAGGAACTCCACGTACTCACGCAGGAAGCGGTCCTGGTCGGCCAGATCCGGTGACTTCGACGCATCCGCGGACCCGCCTCCACCGCACGCGGAGAGCAGGATCACGCAGAACGCGGCCATGAACAGCGCGGCGAGGCGCCGACCGGCGTTGTCAGGTGCGGAAGGCGTAGTACGTCGCCCTCGGATTGGACGCAACAATGCTCGCCACCGACTTCCGGTACGTGTTGGTCGAATGGTAGGTCAGGTAGGGAACTCCACCACTCTTGTAGGTGGTGATCATGGAGTGGTCCTTGGACCCGTTGTTGCTGAAGTCCATCTGAAGAATGTCCCCGATACCCAGCTTGTACACGTTGTCCAGATTGTAGGCGCGATCGCTGTACAGCGCGAAGGAAGCCCAATAGTTGACGTTGACCCAGGACGTCGTCTGATTCGAGGAGTTGTACCACCAGTTCTTGTAACTCTTGTACCAACCGGTGTCGTTCTTCCATCCGCCCGCCCGCAGTGACTGGCTGATGAAGTTTGTACAGTCCCCGCCGACATCGTTGAACTTGCGATAGCTGGAGTTGTAGTTCTTCCAGTACTTCTCCGCGTACTTCGCCATGGCGCTGTAGTTGTAGCTCGCCCGGGCGGCGGCCTTGGCCTGCATCGGAGCGGCGGGCTTGACGGTGCCGGCCCGTGTTTCGACGGGTGCGGGCCCGTCGGTCTCGGGCGTGCCGCCCTCGTCGATCGGTCCGTCCGCCGTGCCGGCCGGCGCGGACCCGTCGCTTCCCTGAGCCGGTTCCGTCTGCACCGCGTTGACGGCTGCCGGCCCTCCCTCGTCGAGGGAGGTGATTCCCGTCAGCTGCCAACTCCCGTCCGCGCCCGCGACCAAGGTCAGCTCGTGCCGTGCCTGAAACCCGGTGGTCGGCGGCTCGTCCCCGCGGATCTTCTTGTACGTGAGCATCGTGGTCTCGGTGACCTGCGCGGTCGCCCGGTCGCCGTCCACACGCACTTCGTCCACGGCGACCTCGGTGTCGGCGGCCGTGTACGCCTCATGCAGCGAGGCGAGCCGTGCCCTGCGGTCTCTCAGGACGGCGGCCGCAGCCTCCTCCTTGTGTGCGGTACGGCTGGTGACGTGCACATCGCCCGCCAGTGGCAGGGCGGCGACACGGCGGGACGCCTGCGCCCCGTCCAACAGGGCCGACGTCCGTCTGGTCAGAACGGCGTCGGCGAGTGCTGCGAAGTCGTCGCTGGTCGCCTGATCCACCGTACGGTCGGCCGCTGCCGTGGCGTTCCCGGTGCCGCTCGCCGCGCCGCCGGTGGCGCTCGCGGCCGCGGTCGGCGGCAGGACGCCCGCCACAGTGATGGCGAGCGCGACTCCCACGACCCGTTTCAGTCTGATGCTTATCACTACGAATTTCCCCCAACTGTGGTCACTCATCGACCACTTGAGGCAACCATGACATCAGCTGCCCCTTTGCGTGCAGCCTTTTTCTCACCGAATTTCCGGAATGCTCGGTTCAGAGTTGGACCGCGGCGGCCGAATTCGCACGGAACCGCAGGTAACCCCAGGCCGCACCGGATCGTGGCCCTCCGCGACCCGGTGGACCGCGACCCGGCGTCCCACGACACAAAAAGAGAAAAGAACCAGGGAAAGACCTTCCCAACCCCTCCAGCCTCCCCGTCACCCACATGGGTGGACTGCGCCAACTCGGCTGGATTCGCGATGGGTTGGCTGGCATATGCTCGCCGCGACAACCCCAGACATGCGTCGGCCCCCGGCCGGGACTGGCATCCCGATCGAGGGCCTGACCACCGAGGAAGTAGACCTCTTCCCGATGGCTCTTCAGCACCTTAGCGCGCCCTCGCGCGTCCAGTCCTCCGTTCGCCGGCCGACCGCCCGATCCGGTGTCGTCCACGTCAACGTGAAGCACGCCGGCCGCTACACGGTCGTCGGCAACCACCTCGCCCAGCACCGCGAGTTGAGCCTCGTCGCGATCGGGCTCGCCGTCCACATCCAGTCGCTCAAGGCCGGGGCAGAGGTCACCATCAAGTGCTTCGCAGCTCGCTTCCCGGAGAGCGAGGCGCGCATCGCCGACGCCATGCGGGAGCTGGAGGCCGCCGGATACCTCGCGCGACCCTGCGAGCGCCTGGCCAACGGGCGGCTCGTCACGCGCGTCGTCTCGTACAACCGGCCGGGGGCGAGCCCCGCCCCGCATCCGCCCGAGCCCATGCCGGAGCGGGAGCCGAAGCCGAAGCCGGCATCGGAGCCCGAGCCCGAACCCGCACCTCGCGGCGCGCCCCCGCCACTCCCCGCGCCGCAGTCGGACGACCCGGCCCGCCGAGCGACGGCCACCGCCCTCCTCACCGACCTGCGCCGGGACCACCCCCGCCTGCTCCTCGCCGAGCAGGACGTACGCCGCCTCGCCCCGGCCGTCGAGGCCTGGCTGGACCGGGACACCACCCCCGACGCCGTACGCCGCGCCCTGACCGCGAACCTCCCGCCCGACCTGCACCACCCAGCGGGCCTGCTCGCCCACCGCCTCACCGCGCTACTGCCGCCACCCCTGCCCAGCACCCCGCCGACCGCGCGCCCGGACCCGCTCCAGACCTGCGATCGCTGCGACCGCGCCTTCCGCGCTCCGGAGGCGGGCCATTGCCGCGACTGCCGACCAGGCCTCTCGTAGGCGCGACGCACCACTTATTCGTTCGATCGCCGATCCCTCGTGCTCCTACAGTGACCGGGCACGTCATCGTCACCGGGGGCCGATCATCATGCGGGCACATCAGCCGCGCACGCACTATCCGCGCACGCCGCATCTGCCGTGGTCGCCCGGCGCCGCCGCCGACGACACGCGGGTCGTCGATCTGTCGGGGCTCGTCGGCCGCGAGGTCGTGGTCACCGAGAAGCTCGACGGCGAGAACACGACGCTGTACGCCGACGGGCTGCACGCGCGGTCGCTCGACTCGGCGCACCATCCGTCGCGGGCCTGGGTGAAGGCACTGCAGGGGCGGATCGGGCACGGGATCCCGGCCGGGTGGCGGATCTGCGGGGAGAACCTGTACGCGCGGCATTCGCTCGCGTACGAGGAGCTGGAGAGCTGGTTCTACGGGTTCTCGGTCTGGGACGGGGCCGGGCGGTGCCTGGACTGGGACCGGACCGAGGGGTTCCTGCGAGGGCTGGGGGTTCCGGTGCCGGCCGTGCTGTGGCGGGGGGTTTTCGACGAGAAGGCCCTGCGGGGGATCAAGCCGGAGACCGCCCGGCAGGAGGGGTACGTCGTACGCACCGCCGACGGCTTCCCGGCGGACGAGTTCGCGCGGCGGGTCGCCAAGTGGGTGCGGCCCGGGCACGTGCAGACCGATACGCACTGGATGCACTCCGCCGTGGTGGAGAACGGGCTCGGCCCGGCCGCCGCGATGTGGGCCGTGCGGTCCGGGGCCGTGCCGGACACCTCCGCCCTGCTGGAGGCGGTCGGTGTGCCGGAGGGGGACGAGCGGGCCGCCGCAGAGGTGGCCGGCCGCATCGAGCGGACGGGGGACGCCCGGCTCGCAGGGGTGCTGGCCGCGCTGCTGCACCGCAGCCGCCGGGGTGCGCTCGCCGGGCGGCTGGCCCGGACGCTGGGCCTGCCGCTCGCGCGGCAGGTCGCGGACCTGGTCGGGCTGCACGCCGGGCTGCACCGCCCGTACCCCGACGAGGACCGCAGGTCCGGACTGGTACGAATGGCGTACGCCGTCGACCTGGACGTGCTGCACGCCGTCGCCGCCGCCGCCGCACCCGACGCCGAGGCGCGCGAACAGGTGGAGTGGTCGGCGCTGCACGCCCAGGAGGCCGGCCCACTGGACGGGCTGCGCGAGGCCTTCGCGGACCTGGCGGCGGACCCTGCCGACCGCTGCCGGGCCGAGGCACGGGCCGCGTTCGCGCACGGCCGGATCCGGACCGCCGAGGAGGCGGTCGCGGCGACCTGGCGGTGGCGGTCCGGGGAGTTTCCCAAGCTGATCCACATGGTCGGCCCGTCGGGCAGCGGGAAGAGCTCCTTCGCGCGTGGCCTGCCGGGTGTCGGCGCGCACGTGTCGCTCGACGACCTGCGTGCGGCCCGCGGCTCGCGCGCGGACCAGCGGGCCAACGGTGAGGTGCTGCGGCAGGCCCTCGCCGCGCTCGACACCGCACTGGCCGAGGGTGGCACGGTGGTGTGGGACGCCACATCCCTCAACCCGCACCAGCGTTCCCTGGTGCACGCGGTCGCCCACCGCCGCGACGCGCTCGTCACGCACGCGGTCGTGCTGGTCGACGAGGACGAGCTGGCCCGGCGCAACGCCGGCCGGACGCACCCGGTGCCGGCCGAGGTGCTCACCGCGCAGCTGCACCGGTTCGTCCCGCCGTACCCGGGTCAGGCCCACCGCACCTGGTACATCGGAGCGGGCGGGACCGTCGAGGAGGAGGCGTAGGTGCGTACGAGCGAGGAGATCTACCACCGGGTCCGCTGGGATCCGCGCTTCGACCCGGCCCGCTTCGTGATCGGGGTCAACCAGCGCGGCGCCGCGCCCAAGCGGATGATGCTGGACGACTTCGACCCCGGCGGCGAGATCCCGTGGCACCGAGTGCTGTTCTTCGAGGCGGACGGCGAGCTGGTCTGGGACCGGTCCACCGGCGTGGACCGGATCGACGCCACGGACGCGGGGCGGGTGCGGGATCCGCGCCGGCTGCGGGCGCCGTTCTTCGCGGCGAGGACGCCGTACGTGTGGGACGCGGCGGGCGGCTGGGTCCCGGCAGCGGAGCCTCGCGGCGTACCGGCCACCGCCGGCCTGCGCGTACTGACCTGGAACACGCTCTGGGACCGGTACGACAGCGATCTCATCGACACCGCCCGGCGCCGCCCTCTGCTGCTCGCGGCGCTGCGCGACGCCGACGCCGACGTCATCGCGCTGCAGGAGGTCGAGGCGGAGCTGCTCGCGCTGCTGCTGGAGACGGGGTGGGTGCGCGAGGCGTACACGCTGGGCACCGACCCGGGGGGCAGGGACGTGGGCGACTGCGGGCTGCTGCTGCTCAGCCGGCTGCCCGTCCGGGAGGCCGGGGTGCACGTCCTCGGCCCGCACAAGGCCGTCACGGCCGTCGTCGTGGAGACCGGGGCCGGGCCGGTCGTGGTCGCCGCGACCCATCTGAGCAGCGATCACTCCGAGAACGGGGCGGTACGGCGGGACGCCGAACTGACGCAGCTCGCCGAGGGGTTGGCGGGCGTCGAGGGCGACGTGGTCCTGCTCGGGGACTTCAACGAGGGCGGGGACGGACCGGAGACGGCGCTCGGGATGCGGGACGCCTGGAGTGAGGTCCACGGCCTCGACGACCGAACGCCCACGTTCGACCCGGGCGTCAATCCGCTCGCCGCGGTCTCGTCCCTGTCCGGGCGGGCGTCCCGGCTGGACAGGGTGCTGCTGCGCGCGGACGGGCTGCGGGTGGACGGCGTCACGCTGACGGGTGACGCGCCAGGCCCGGACGGGCTGTACGTCTCCGACCACTACGGCGTCGAGGCCGACCTGAGCCTCGACAGCCGTGACGGCGTCGGCATCGACACCGGTCCCGGCCTCGGTCCCGGCCTCGGTCCCGGCGAAGCGCCCGCGGGCGTCCTCGACGCACGGCCGACGCCCCGTACGGCGGTGGCGTGGCTCCCGCCGCCCGAGCTCTGGCCGCCGATCCAGGCCGTCCGCCGCGACCACGACCCCCAGATCCGGCGCTGGCCGCCGCACGTCAACGTGCTCTTCGGCTTCGTAGCGGAGTCGGACTTCGATGCGGCGGCTCCGCTGCTGGCGGCCGCGGCTGCGGGGGTGGCTCCCTTCGCGGCCCGGCTGGACGGCGTCCACAGCTTCGGCCACCGGGACTACGCGACGGTCTGGCTCGACCCGGCTGCGGCGGGCGAACAGCCGTGGGCCGACCTCCGGCGCGCCCTGGAGCAGCGCTTCCCGCGCTGCCGGGACCGTCACCACGGCTTCACGCCGCACCTGAGCCTCGGCCGCACCCACGACCCGCACGGGCTGGTCGCCGAATGCGAGTCCCGGCTCGGCGGACCGCTGCACGCCCACGTCGACGAGCTGGTCCTGCTGTCACGGCGCGGCGACGAACCGATGCAGGTGCGGGCGACGATCGCCCTGGGCACGGGCGAGGTGCGGTGGGCACGGGAGGAGGGCGACGGCGACTTCGACCTGGGCCCGGCCGCCTGCGCCCCGCCCACGAACGACCCCGCCGCCTGCGCCCCGCCCACGAACGACCCCGCCGACGGCCCGGCCCGGGCGACGGCCGAAGACACGGCGCCCGGCGCCGGCCCCGCCGCCGAGGAGGCGGCCGAGGAGGCGGCCGAGGAGGCGGCCGATGACGGCCACGCCCGAAGGGTCGCTCAGCGCGTGGCCGACGCGCTGGCCGACGGGGTCGTGTATGTCGTCGGCTCGCGGCGCATGGGCTGCGCGTTGCCGGGCGCGGATCTGGATCTGGTGGCGGCGCTGCCGGGTGGGACCGGGGTCGCGGAGGTGCGGGCCCGTGTCGAGGCCGCACTGCCGGAGGCCACGGACGTGCGGGAGGTGGTCGGGGCAAGGGTGCCGGGGCTGCGGCTGCGGGTCGGCGGGCTCGGCGTGGACCTGGTGGTCGTCGCCACGGGAAGCCTCGACCCCGCCGAGGCGGTCGCTCGCCGCACGGCCCTGGGCGAGGCCGCCGCGATCGCGCTCGGCGCGGTCAGCGACGCGGATGCCGTACGCGCCGCGGCCGGGGCCCACCGTGCCGCGTTCGCCCGGCTCGCCGGTGAGGTCAAGGCCTGGGCGAAGGTCCGCGGTCTGGACTCGGCGCCCTTCGGAGGGCTGCCGGGCCTGGCCTGGTCCGTGCTCGCGGCCCGTACCGCCCGCGAGGCCGGTGAGCTGCCGCCCGACGAGTTGCTGCGTCACTTCTTCGCGACCTGGGCCGTACGGGACTGGAGCGAGCCGGTCATGACCCCGACCGAACCGGTCCGCTCCTGCACCGACCAGCTCGGCCCCGGCGGCCGGGACCGCCTCACCCAGGAGCTCTACCGGGCCTGGGAAGTCCTGGAGAAGGCAGCGGAATCCGCCGCCACCGCCCGGACTGCCACCCCCTGGCCGGAGCTGCTGTCCCCGCCGCCACTGCACCGCCGCCACGCGGCCTGGGCGGTCGTGACCGTCCCCACAGGCCCCGAGGAGGGCCGGGTACGGGGCCGTGTCCGCGCCCTGCTCACCGCCCTGGAAACCGCCGGGGTGCCGGACGCCCACGCCTGGCCTCGCCCGTTCGCGTCCGGCCCGGCCTCGGCCAGGTACGCCGTCGGCCTCGGCGCCGCTCCCCCGGACCCGGCCCGCCTCGCGGAGATCACCGAGCGGTGGCTGCGGGGCCTGACCGGGACGACGGTCACCTGGGCGGCGTGCGGCGAGGTTCCGAGCCTGCGCTGACTCCGACCGCCGCCGCCCCGGCGGCAGGCCGGCCCATGAACCCCCGCTGCCGCAGCGACGGAAGCCCCAGCCTGGCCGCCGTCTCCTCGTCGAAGGTGTCGAGGAAGCCGTGCAGGGTGTCGGCGAGGTGCTCCAGTGACCGCGCCCCGAACAGGAAGGGCTGGTAGCCGGCCACCTGGTACGGCACGCGGGCCATGTCGGCGATGTCCCACGGCAGGATCCGTGCCAGGTGCAGCCGGTCGAGCACGCCGTACGAGGAGAGCAGGGCCGCGCCGTACGCCTGCACGCCCCGCGGTCCGGCGGCGATGACGCCGTACTCCAGGGTGAACCAGTACACGCGGCTGATCAGGTCGAGGGCGTCGTCACTGTCCACCCTCGCCGCGGCCGACCCGAACAGGCGGTAGAGATCCGCGAACCACGGTGACGCCAGATGGGTGCCGTGGCCGAAGACGTCGTGGATGACGTCGGGTTCGGGCGTGTAGAGCGGCATCGCCGGGTGGCGTACGTACTGCACCGCGTGGAAGTAGTCGCGTGCCATGGACCCCAGGAACCGCTTGTTCGGCACGATCCCGCCGGCCAGGGTGAAGGCGAAGCCGGTCAGCTCGCGCAGCCGGAAGCCGACCTCGGCGTGCTGGGGCACGTGGTCGGACGGGATCGGCGCCGACTCGCGGGCCTCCAGGACCTCGCGCGGAACCCTGCCGCGGTGGGCGACGAGGAGCGCGGCGTGGACCCTGCGCCAGGTCCCGTGTTCCTCGTCGGTGTACGTCACATGGGGCGAGGGGTCGCCCACCCGGTGGCCGCGTGCGAGCTCCACGAGGGCGCCCCGCCGCCGGAGATAGCGGGCGCCGCTCATGCCGGGGTGCCGGTCGGCCGGGCCGAGGCCCCCGTCCGGCGTCACGGGTGTCCGGGCGAGCGGATCGGCCATGCCCCCATCATGATCCACTTCGTCGGGCCCGCCCCGCCTGACGCGCCGGGCCGGACGGCGCCCGACATCACCCACAACGTCCGGGCAACCCGGCCCGTCGAAAATCCGTCTAGCTGATCGCGGAAAGGCGGCTCGACCAGCCGCTCCTCCGCGCCTGGGGAGATCACGGTACGCAGACGGGGGCCATGCCCGCCCGCTGCGGGGGAAGCGGACGGAGCACGACAAGTGAACGACAGCGCTGCGCGAAGCATGCCCGCGCACGCCCTCCGGGGTGCGCGGGACTCCGCATCGACGCCGGACGTACGAGCAGGTGAGCCCGGCCCGGGCCCGGCCTCCTGGGCCGAGACCGCCCTGCCCGAGGAGCCCGAGGCGCGGGACCCGGCAGCGGACGGCCCCGTACCCGGCGCACCCGCCGCACCCGGCGCCCGCCGGACCGGCCGCACGCACCCCCGCCGCCGCTCGGTCGTCGCCGCCACCGCCGCACTCGCCGGTGCCGCACTCGGCGCCTGCTCGGTGCCCGCGCCCCGGCGGCCCACCCCCACCGCGGACCCCGCGCCCGGCATCCCGATCGCCGGCACGCGCCGCGCGCAGCTGATGCAGATCCTGGCGCACCCGGACGACGACCTGTACTTCATGAACCCGGACACCCAGCGGATGCTGGACTCCGGCGTGCCCCTCGTCTGCGTGTACGTCACCGCCGGCGAGCACAACGGCAGGAACCGCATACCCGGGGACCGGAACGTCCCCGCCGACCGCCCGGCCTACTCCTCCGCCCGCCACCAGGGCCTGCGGCAGGCGTACGCCGCCCTCCTCGGCCTCGACAAGTTCACCGGCTGGCAGAAGGGTGTGACCACCCTGCGCGGCGACCACCGCGCCGAGATCAACACCCTCACCGACGGCCACCGCCGGGTCGAGCTGATCTTCCTCAACCTCCCGATGCACACACCCCGCCGCTGGGAGGCCCTGCCGAGCCTCTGGCACGACCGGGCGCTCGGCCTGCACACGGTCGTCGCCGCGGACTCGCCGCTGCGCAGGACGGTCTCGTACGACCACGACCAGCTCATCGACGTGCTCGTCGGGCTCATGGAGCAGTACCGGCCGACCGTGATCCAGACCCTGGACCCGGACCCCGACATCCAGCACAGCGACGAGGCGACCCGCAAGCGGGACAGCGAACAGCCCGGCTACTCGGACCACGCCGACCACACCGCCGTGGCGTGCTTCAGCTGGGCCGCGATGGTGCGCTGGGTCGCCGAGGCGACGGAGGACGGCGGCCGGGTGCCCGGGTTCGTGGCCACGGCGTTCCGCGGCTACTACAACCGGCACTGGCCCAAGAACCTCCCGCCGGCGGTCCTGCGGGAGAAGGCCGCGCACCTCGTCCCGTACGGCGGCGACCCCGACTGGGACTGCGGCAACCCGTCGGGCTGCGGCGACTACAGCGTGGGCGGCACCCGCCCGCTGACGAACAAGAAGGGCTGGGTCCGCTCGACCCACCACCGCTACCCGGGCGCCCGCCCCGTCCTCGTCACCGAGGCGGACGGACGGCTCGCCGCGTACGGGGTGCTGGGGCTGCGGGCCGTGCGCTGGCGCGAGACCGGCCCGGGCAGCGGGCGGTGGGGCCGGCCGGACGACCTCGGCGGCGGGCCGCTCGCGCCCGCGCTGGGCTCGGCGGCGCTGAAGGACGGCAGGCAGCTGCTGTTCGGGCTGCGGTTCGCCGCGCTCGGCGGCCACGGCGGGGCGAACCGGCGCGAGGTGGTGCTGCTCGAACAGCGCACCGTCGGCGGGGGCTTCGCGGCCTGGACGGGGCTCGGCAATCCCGAGCGGGACGACGACCGGGGCCGCCGCATCGGCGTACCGGTCGCGGTGACCGCCCCGGACGGACGCGTCCACCTCTTCGTACGCAACGCGGACAAGGGCCTCAGCACGCGGGTGCGGGACACGGACGGGCGCTGGGACACCTGGCGCGATCTCGGCGGCGCCGAGATCCAGGACGGGCTCACGGCGGTCGTGGACGGCGCCGGGCGGGTCCATGTCTTCGGGGCGGGCCATGACACCGTGCACCACTGGGCGCAGGACGTCCTCGGCGAGGAGATCACCTTCGAGCGGGACGGCGGCAGCGGCCTGCCGGCCCCCGGCGGTCCACTCGCCGCGCTCCCGACCGACGACGGCGGAGTCGAGGTCTACTACCGCAAGCCGGCGGCCCCGGCTCTGATCGCCGTACGGGCCGGCGGCTCCCCCGCCCGGCCGCGCAAGGAGCACTTCGACGGCTACGGCGCCGTGAGCACGGCCGCCGCGCCGAACGGGCCGGTGCTGCTCGGCAAGGACCTGCGGGGACGCGTACAACTCCAGGTCGACGGCGGGATCGTGACGCGGCGTCAGGGAGTGGAGGCGCTGGAATTCCCGGCACTCCGGCTGGGCCGCTCCGGCGCGACGGCGGTCGGCATGGGGGTGGACGCTCACCCGTGGATCTGGTACCCGGAGGCCGCCACGGCGAGCTAGGACCTGACGAGGACCGAGCAAAGAGGCCCCGCACCTTCCGGTGCGGGGCCTCTCACATGGTGCTCGCAGGAGCTACCAGGTCAGATCGGCAATCACTTGCTGATCTTGGTGACCTGGCCGGCGCCGACGGTCCGGCCACCCTCACGGATGGCGAACTTCAGGCCCTCCTCCATGGCGACCGGCTGAATCAGCGCGACCGTCATGGTGGTGTTGTCGCCCGGCATGACCATCTCGGTGCCCTCGGGGAGGGTCACGACGCCGGTCACGTCCGTGGTACGGAAGTAGAACTGCGGGCGGTAGTTGTTGAAGAACGGGGTGTGACGGCCACCCTCGTCCTTCGACAGGATGTAGGCCTGGGCCTCGAACTCGGTGTGCGGCGTGACCGAACCCGGCTTGATGATGACCTGGCCGCGCTCGACGTCCTCGCGCTTGATGCCACGGAGGAGCAGACCGACGTTCTCACCGGCCTGGCCCTCGTCGAGCAGCTTGCGGAACATCTCGATGCCGGTGACCGTGGTGGTGGTCTTCTCCTGCTTGATACCGACGATGTCGACGGTCTCGTTGACCTTGAGGACACCACGCTCGATACGACCGGTGACGACGGTGCCACGACCGGTGATCGTGAAGACGTCCTCGATCGGCATCAGGAACGGCTTGTCGACGTCACGCTCGGGCTGCGGGATCGCCTCGTCGACGGCGTCCATCAGGTTCAGGACCGACTGGCCCCACTCCTTGTCGCCCTCGAGCGCCTTGAGCGCCGAGACCTTGACGACCGGCAGGTCGTCGCCCGGGAACTCGTACTCGGAGAGGAGCTCACGGACCTCGAGCTCGACGAGCTCCAGGATCTCCTCGTCGTCCACCATGTCGGCCTTGTTCAGGGCGACGACGATGTACGGAACGCCGACCTGGCGGGCCAGGAGCACGTGCTCCTTGGTCTGCGGCATCGGGCCGTCGGTGGCGGCGACCACAAGAATGGCACCGTCCATCTGGGCAGCACCGGTGATCATGTTCTTGATGTAGTCCGCGTGACCCGGGCAGTCGACGTGCGCGTAGTGACGCGACTCCGTCTGGTACTCGACGTGCGCGATGGAGATGGTGATACCGCGCTGACGCTCCTCAGGAGCCTTGTCGATCTGGTCGAAGGCCGAGGCCTCGTTCAGGTCCGGGTACTTGTCGTGCAGCACCTTGGTAATGGCGGCCGTGAGGGTCGTCTTACCGTGGTCGATGTGACCGATGGTGCCGATGTTGACGTGCGGCTTAGTCCGCTCGAACTTCGCCTTCGCCACTGGGGTCCTCCTGTGGAGTGGTTCTGTACGCCTTACTCATCGGCGCCAGGGTGATCTTTGCTGGTGGTGCCGGCCGTCGGGGCGAGCCTCACGGGTTCGCGGGAAACGCCCCGACGGTTACGGCGTCAAGCCTAAAGCGTGTACTCGGGTGAGTTACTCGCCCTTGGCCTTCGCGATGATCTCCTCGGCGACGTTCCGCGGAACCTCGGCGTAGGAGTCGAACTGCATCGAGTAGCTTGCGCGACCCGAGGTCTTGCTGCGGAGGTCGCCGACGTAGCCGAACATCTCCGACAGCGGCACCAGGCCCTTGACGACACGGGCACCGGCACGCTCCTCCATGGCCTGGATCTGGCCACGGCGGGAGTTGATGTCACCGATGACATCGCCCATGTAGTCCTCGGGCGTGGTGACCTCAACGGCCATCATCGGCTCGAGGAGCACGGGGGACGCCTTGCGCGCGGCCTCCTTGAAGGCCTGCGAGCCGGCGATCTTGAAGGCGAGCTCGGAGGAGTCGACCTCGTGGTAGGCACCGTCGAGAAGAATGACGCGGACGCCCGTCATCTCGTAGCCGGCGAGGATGCCGAACTGCATGGCCTCCTGCGCACCGGCGTCGACCGAAGGGATGTACTCCTTCGGGATGCGGCCACCGGTGACCTTGTTCACGAACTCGTAAGCGGCGTCGCCGCCCTCGATCGGCTCGATCGCGATCTGCACCTTGGCGAACTGACCGGTACCACCGGTCTGCTTCTTGTGGGTGTAGTCCACGCGCTCGACGGCCTTGCGGATCGTCTCGCGGTACGCGACCTGAGGCTTGCCGACGTTGGCCTCGACCTTGAACTCACGCTTCATGCGGTCGACGAGCACCTCGAGGTGAAGTTCGCCCATACCGCCGATGACGGTCTGGCCGGTCTCCTCGTTGGTGTGCACCTGGAAGGAGGGGTCCTCCTCCGCGAGACGCTGGATGGCGACACCCAGCTTCTCCTGGTCGCCCTTGGACTTGGGCTCGATCGCGACCTCGATGACCGGCGCCGGGAAGTCCATGGACTCCAGGATCACCGGGTTCTTCTCGTCCGCGAGCGTCTCACCGGTGGTGGTCTGCTTCAGGCCCATGACGGCGACGATGTCACCGGCGCCCACCGACTCGATCTCCTCACGCTTGTTCGCGTGCATGCGGTAGATCTTGCCGATGCGCTCCTTGCGGCCCTTCACGGAGTTCAGCACGGCGGTGCCGGACTCCAGACGGCCGGAGTAGATGCGCACGAAGGTGAGCTTGCCGAGGTGCGGGTCGCTCATGATCTTGAACGCCAGCGCCGACAGCGGCTCGTCGTCGGACGGCTTGCGCTTGACGACCAGGTCCGCGTCCTTGACGTCGTGGCCCTCGATGGCCTCGATGTCGACGGGCGACGGGAGGTAGCGCACGACCGCGTCGAGCAGGGGCTGAACGCCCTTGTTCTTGAACGCGGTGCCACAGAACACCGGGGTGACCGTGGTGCCCTTGCCCTTGCCGGAGGCGATGGTGATACGACGGATCGCGGCGTACAGCTGCTCCTCGGAAGGCTCCTGGCCCTCCAGGTACAGCTCCATGATCTCTTCGTCGTTCTCGGCGACGGCCTCGACGAGCTTGCCGCGGTACTCCTCGGCAGCCTCGGTGTGGGTGGCCGGGATGTCGACGATGTCGTACATCTCGCCCTTGGCCGCCTCGGCGGACCAGACCAGGGCCTTCATACGGACCAGGTCGATGACGCCCTTGAAGTCGGCCTCGGCACCGATCGGGAGCTGCATGACGATCGGCTGCGCGCCAAGGCGGTCGCTGATCATGTCCACGCAGCGGTGGAACTCGGCACCCGTCCGGTCCAGCTTGTTGACGAAGCAGATACGCGGCACGCCGTAGCGGTCCGCCTGACGCCAAACGGTCTCGGACTGCGGCTCGACGCCGGCGACGCCGTCGAACACCGTCACGGCACCGTCGAGCACACGCAGGGAGCGCTCCACCTCAACGGTGAAGTCGACGTGACCCGGGGTGTCGATGATGTTGATGGTGTGGTCGACGTCCTCGAGCGGCCAGTGGCAGGTCGTCGCGGCGGACGTGATCGTGATGCCGCGCTCCTGCTCCTGCTCCATCCAGTCCATCGTGGCGGCGCCGTCGTGGACCTCACCGATCTTGTACGAAACACCGGTGTAGAACAGGATGCGCTCGGTGGTGGTCGTCTTGCCCGCGTCGATGTGGGCCATGATCCCGATATTGCGGACCCTGGCCAGGTCAAGCGAAGTGGTAGCCATAAGGCTTTCGTCTTCTCTCGGTTCTCGATGGGGTTGCGACTACCAGCGGTAGTGCGCGAAGGCCTTGTTGGACTCGGCCATCTTGTGCGTGTCCTCGCGCTTCTTGACCGCAGCGCCGAGGCCGTTCGAGGCGTCGAGCAGTTCGTTCATGAGGCGCTCGGTCATGGTCTTCTCGCGGCGGGCGCGAGAGTAGCCAACGACCCAGCGGAGCGCGAGGGTGGAGGCACGACCGGGCTTGACCTCGATCGGAACCTGGTAGGTGGCGCCACCGACACGGCGGGACTTGACCTCGAGAGACGGCTTGACGTTCTCGAGAGCGCGCTTCAGCGTGATGACCGGGTCAGCGCCGGTCTTCTCACGGAGGCCTTCCATGGCGCCGTAGACGATGCGCTCAGCGGTGGAACGCTTGCCGTTGAGCAGGATCTTGTTGATCAGCGAGGTCACCAGAGGAGAACCGTAAACCGGGTCGATGATGACCGGGCGCTTCGGGGCGGGGCCCTTACGAGGCATTCTTACTTCTCCTTCTTGGCGCCGTAGCGGCTGCGGGCCTGCTTGCGGTTCTTGACGCCCTGGGTGTCAAGGGAGCCGCGGATGATCTTGTAACGAACACCCGGCAGGTCCTTCACACGGCCACCACGCACGAGCACGATGGAGTGCTCCTGCAGGTTGTGTCCCTCACCCGGGATGTAGGCCGTGACCTCGATACCGGAGGTCAGACGCACACGCGCGACCTTACGGAGGGCCGAGTTCGGCTTCTTCGGGGTGGTCGTGAACACACGCGTGCAGACGCCGCGACGCTGAGGGGAACCCTCGAGTGCGGGCGTCTTGTTCTTTTCGACCTTGTCCTGCCGGCCCTTGCGGACCAGCTGCTGGATCGTAGGCACTACTTCTCCGGTTTCTGTGTGCCGTTAGTAAAGCTAACCTGGAACGTCGCCGACCCACGCGGTCGGGTGTGTCGAATGCTGCAGACTCCCGCCGGAAGGCGGAAAAGGCGCAGATTACGGTGGCCGGTCTTGGCTCGCTGTGCGGTTGAGGACACGCACATGAGCCCAGGCACACCCCAGGCACAAGGTCTGAGCGTACCTACCTCACCGAGTTCGGTCAAAACAAATGCAAGCGGGCCCGACACGCCGGTACGCCACCAGGACGCCCCGAAGCGCCCCGGAGGGCCGTACGGGCCGCGGTAGCCCGCCCTCCGGCCGTTCCAAAGGCCGAGGTCGACGCCGAAGGGCGGCCACCCCGTACGCAACGGAGTGGCCGCCCTTCCGGTCCCGTGCCGGAGGCCAGGGACGTACGCCTTACTGGTTGTACGGACCGTAGTCGTAGTCCTCCAGCGGAACGGCCTGGCCGGAGCCCGTGCCGAACGGCGAGTAGTCGATGTCGTCGTAGCCGACGGCCGAGTACATCGCGGCCTTGGCCTCCTCGGTCGGCTCGACCCGGATGTTGCGGTAGCGGGACAGGCCCGTACCGGCCGGGATGAGCTTACCGATGATGACGTTCTCCTTGAGGCCGATCAGGGAGTCCGACTTGGCGTTGATCGCCGCGTCGGTGAGGACCCTGGTCGTCTCCTGGAAGGACGCCGCCGACAGCCACGACTCGGTGGCGAGCGAGGCCTTGGTGATACCCATCAGCTGCGGACGGCCGGAGGCGGGGTGACCGCCCTCGGTGACCACACGACGGTTCTCCTGCTCGAAGCGCGAGCGCTCCACGAGCTCCCCCGGCAGCAGCTCCGCGTCGCCGGACTCGATGATCGTCACACGGCGCAGCATCTGCCGGATGATGATCTCGATGTGCTTGTCGTGGATCGACACACCCTGCGAGTTGTAGACCTTCTGGACCTCGCCGACCAGGTGGACCTGGACGGCCCGCTGGCCGAGGATGCGCAGCACGTCGTGCGGGTTGGTGGCACCCACGGTGAGCTTCTGGCCCACCTCGACGTGGTCGCCCTCGCCCACCAGCAGACGGGCACGCTTCGAGATCGGGAACGCCGTCTCGTCGCTGCCGTCGTCCGGGGTGACGACGAGCTTCTTGGTCTTCTCGGTCTCCTCGATCCGCACGCGGCCGTTGGCCTCGGAGATCGGGGCGACACCCTTTGGGGTACGGGCCTCGAAGAGCTCGACGACACGCGGCAGACCCTGGGTGATGTCGTCACCGGCCACACCACCGGTGTGGAAGGTACGCATCGTCAGCTGGGTACCGGGCTCACCGATGGACTGGGCGGCGATGATGCCGACCGCCTCACCGATGTCGACCAGCTTGCCGGTGGCGAGCGAACGGCCGTAGCAGTACGCACACGTACCGACCGCGGACTCACAGGTCAGGACCGAGCGGGTCTTGACCTCCTCGACACCCGCGCCGACGAGCGCGTCGATGAGCACGTCACCGAGGTCGACGTTGGCCGGCGCGATGACCTTGCCGTCCACGACGACGTCCTCGGCGAGCATCCGCGCGTACACGGACGTCTCGACGTCCTCCGCCTTGCGCAGGACACCGTCGGCGCCCCGCTCGGCGATCCGCAGCTTCAGACCGCGGTCGGTGCCACAGTCCTCCTCGCGGATGATGACGTCCTGCGAGACGTCGACCAGACGACGCGTCAGGTAACCGGAGTCGGCGGTACGCAGAGCGGTGTCGGCGAGACCCTTACGGGCACCGTGCGTGGAGATGAAGTACTCCAGCACGGACAGACCCTCGCGGAACGACGCCTTGATGGGACGCGGGATCGTCTCGTTCTTGGCGTTCGACACCAGACCACGCATACCGGCGATCTGACGCATCTGCATCATGTTTCCGCGAGCACCCGAGTTGACCATCATGAAGATGGGGTTGGTCTTCGGGAAGTTCGCGTTCATCGCCTCGGCAACCTCGTTGGTCGCCTTGGTCCAGATGGTGATGAGCTCCTGCGTGCGCTCCTGCTTGGTGATCAGACCGCGCTCGTACTGCTTCTGGACCTTCTCGTCCTGCGCCTCGTAGCCCGCGACGATCTCCTTCTTCGCCTCGGGAACGACGACGTCGGAGATGGCCACGGTGACACCGGAACGGGTCGCCCAGTAGAAGCCCGCCGCCTTCAGGTTGTCGAGCGTCGCCGCCACGATGACCTTCGGGTAGCGCTCGGCGAGGTCGTTGACGATCTCGGAGAGCTGCTTCTTGCCGACCGAGTAGTCGACGAACGGGTAGTCCTCGGGCAGCAGCTCGTTGAAGAGCGCGCGGCCCAGGGTCGTCCGCAGACGGAACGAGTCACCCTGCTGCCACTCCGGCTCACCCTCCTCGGCGACCGGCGGGGTCCAGCCACGGGGCGGGACGGTGCCGATCGGGAAGCGGATGTCGACCTTCGCCTGGAGCGAGAGCTCCCGGGCGTCGAAGGCCATGATCGCCTCGGCGCTGGAGTTGAACGCACGGCCCTCGCCGCGCACCTCGCGCTCCTCCTCGTCCGTGGTGAGGAAGAAGAGGCCCAGCACCATGTCCTGGGTCGGCATGGTGACCGGTCGGCCGTCGGCCGGCTTGAGGATGTTGTTCGAGGACAGCATCAGGATGCGGGCCTCGGCCTGCGCCTCCGCGGACAGCGGCAGGTGCACGGCCATCTGGTCACCGTCGAAGTCCGCGTTGAACGCGGTGCAGACGAGCGGGTGGATCTGGATGGCCTTGCCCTCGACCAGCTGCGGCTCGAAGGCCTGGATGCCGAGGCGGTGCAGCGTGGGCGCACGGTTCAGCAGCACCGGGTGCTCGGCGATGACCTCTTCGAGGACGTCGTACACGACGGTGCGGCCGCGCTCGACCATGCGCTTGGCGCTCTTGATGTTCTGCGCGTGGTTCAGGTCGACCAGGCGCTTCATCACGAACGGCTTGAAGAGCTCCAGCGCCATGGCCTTGGGCAGACCGCACTGGTGCAGCTTCAGCTGCGGGCCGACGACGATGACGGAACGCGCCGAGTAGTCGACTCGCTTACCGAGCAGGTTCTGACGGAAGCGACCCTGCTTGCCCTTCAGCATGTCGCTGAGGGACTTCAGCGGGCGATTACCGGGACCCGTGACCGGACGGCCGCGGCGGCCGTTGTCGAACAGCGCGTCGACGGCCTCCTGGAGCATCCGCTTCTCGTTGTTCACGATGATCTCGGGGGCACCGAGGTCGAGCAGACGCTTCAGTCGGTTGTTCCGGTTGATGACCCGGCGGTACAGGTCGTTCAGGTCGGAGGTCGCGAAGCGGCCACCGTCCAGCTGCACCATCGGACGCAGGTCCGGCGGGATCACCGGCACGCAGTCCAGCACCATGCCCTTGGGGCTGTTGCTGGTCTGCAGGAAGGCGGAGACGACCTTGAGGCGCTTGAGCGCACGGGTCTTCTTCTGGCCCTTGCCGGTACGGATGATCTCGCGGAGGCGCTCGGCCTCCTCCTCCAGGTCGAAGGACTCCAGGCGCTTCTGCAGCGCCGCGGCACCCATCGAGCCGTCGAAGTACGTGCCGAAGCGGTCACGCAGCTCGCGGTAGAGCAGCTCGTCACCCTCCAGGTCCTGGACCTTGAGGTTCTTGAAGCGGTTCCACACCTCGTCGAGACGGTCGATCTCGCGCTGGGCACGGTCGCGCAGCTGCTTCATCTCACGCTCGGCACCCTCGCGCACCTTGCGGCGCACATCGGCCTTGGCACCCTCGGCCTCGAGCTCGGCCAGGTCGGCCTCGAGCTTCTTGGCGCGGGCCTCCAGGTCGGCGTCGCGGCGGTTCTCGACCTGCTGGCGCTCGACGGAGACATGGGCCTCCAGCGAGGGCAGGTCGCGGGTGCGGCGCTCCTCGTCGACGTACGTGATCATGTACGCCGCGAAGTAGATGACCTTCTCCAGGTCCTTCGGGGCGAGGTCGAGCAGGTAGCCCAGCCGCGACGGAACGCCCTTGAAGTACCAGATGTGGGTGACGGGAGCGGCCAGCTCGATGTGGCCCATCCGCTCACGGCGCACCTTGGCGCGGGTGACCTCGACGCCACACCGCTCACAGATGATGCCCTTGAAGCGGACACGCTTGTACTTGCCGCAGTAGCACTCCCAGTCCCGGGTAGGACCGAAGATCTTCTCGCAGAAGAGTCCGTCCTTTTCGGGCTTGAGCGTGCGGTAGTTGATGGTCTCAGGCTTCTTGACCTCGCCGTGGGACCACTGACGGATGTCGTCAGCGGTGGCCAGGCCGATCCGGAGCTCGTCGAAGAAGTTGACGTCGAGCACTATGCGTCAATCCCTCTCAGGGTCGTGTCTCAATCATGGTCTGTACGGGGTCCGGGGAGAGGCCGGGACTCCTTGTGGGAGCCCCGACCGACCCGTCAGACCTCTTCGACGCTGCTCGGCTCGCGCCGGGACAGGTCGATGCCGAGCTCCTCCGCCGCGCGGAAGACGTCCTCGTCGGTGTCGCGCATCTCGATGGACATGCCGTCCGAGGACAGCACCTCCACGTTGAGGCACAGGGACTGCATCTCCTTGATGAGCACCTTGAAGGACTCGGGGATGCCGGGCTCGGGGATGTTCTCGCCCTTGACGATGGCCTCGTAGACCTTCACGCGGCCGGTGACGTCGTCGGACTTGATGGTCAGCAGCTCCTGGAGGGCGTACGCGGCGCCGTATGCCTCCAGCGCCCACACCTCCATCTCACCGAAGCGCTGGCCACCGAACTGAGCCTTACCACCCAGCGGCTGCTGGGTGATCATCGAGTACGGGCCGGTCGACCGGGCATGCAGCTTGTCGTCGACCAGGTGGTGGAGCTTGAGGATGTACATGTACCCGACCGAGATCGGGTCCGGGAACGGCTCACCGGAGCGGCCGTCGAACAGCCGGGCCTTACCGGTCGGGAGCACCATGCGCTCGCCGTCCCGGTTCGGGATCGTGTGCTGCAGCAGACCCGCGAGCTCGTCCTCACGCGCACCGTCGAAGACCGGGGTCGCGACGTTGGTGCCCGGCTGGACCTGGTCCGCTCCGATGGCCTGCAGGCGCTGGGCCCACTCCTCGGCGAGGCCGGAGACGTCCCAGCCGCGGCTGGCGAGCCAGCCGAGGTGGATCTCCAGGACCTGTCCCGGGTTCATTCGGGACGGGACACCCAGCGGGTTGAGGATGATGTCGACCGGGGTGCCGTCCTCCAGGAACGGCATGTCCTCGATCGGCAGGATCTTGGAGATGACGCCCTTGTTGCCGTGACGGCCGGCGAGCTTGTCACCGTCGGTGATCTTGCGCTTCTGCGCGACGTACACGCGCACCAGCTGGTTCACACCGGGGGGAAGCTCGTCGCCCTCCTCGCGGTCGAAGACGCGGACGCCGATGATCTTGCCGGTCTCGCCGTGCGGCACCTTCAGCGAGGTGTCACGGACCTCACGGGCCTTCTCACCGAAGATCGCCCGGAGGAGGCGCTCCTCCGGGGTCAGCTCGGTCTCACCCTTGGGCGTGACCTTGCCGACCAGGATGTCGCCGGCGACGACCTCGGCACCGATACGGATGATGCCGCGCTCGTCCAGGTCCGCGAGGACCTCCTCGGAGACGTTCGGGATGTCCCGGGTGATCTCCTCGGGGCCGAGCTTGGTGTCACGGGCGTCGACCTCGTGCTCCTCGATGTGGATCGAGGAGAGGACGTCGTCCTGGACGAGGCGCTGCGACAGGATGATCGCGTCCTCGTAGTTGTGACCCTCCCACGGCATGAACGCGACCAGCAGGTTCTTGCCGAGCGCCATCTCACCGTTCTCGGTGGCCGGACCGTCGGCGAGGACCTGGCCCTCGACGACCCGGTCGCCCTCGGCGACGACGACCTTCTGGTTGACCGAGGTGCCCTGGTTGGAGCGGGCGAACTTGGCCAGGCGGTACGTGTTGTACGTGCCGTCGTCGTTGGCGACGGTGATGTAGTCCGCGGAGAGCTCCTGGATCACACCGTCCTTCTCGGCCTTGACCACGTCGCCGGCGTCGGTGGCACAGCGGTACTCCATGCCGGTGCCGACGAGCGGGGCCTCCGCCTTGATGAGCGGAACGGCCTGGCGCATCATGTTCGCGCCCATGAGGGCACGGTTGGCGTCGTCGTGCTCGAGGAACGGGATCATGGCGGTCGCGACCGACACCATCTGGCGCGGCGAGACGTCCATGTAGTCCACGTCCTCGGGCGCGACGTAGTCGACCTCGCCGCCACGGCGACGGACCAGCACGCGAGCCTCGGAGAAGCGCAGGTCGTCGCTGAGCGCGGCGTTGGCCTGCGCGATGACGAAGCGGTCCTCCTCGTCGGCCGTGAGGTAGTGCACCTCGTCGGTGACGACGCCGTGCTCGTCGACCTTGCGGTACGGCGTCTCGACGAAGCCGAACGCGTTGACGCGGCCGTACGAGGCAAGCGAACCGATCAGACCGATGTTCGGGCCTTCGGGGGTCTCGATCGGGCACATGCGTCCGTAGTGGGACGGGTGCACGTCTCGGACCTCGAAGCCCGCCCGCTCACGGGACAGACCGCCGGGGCCGAGCGCCGACAGACGACGCTTGTGGGTCAGGCCCGACAGCGGGTTGTTCTGGTCCATGAACTGGGACAGCTGGCTGGTGCCGAAGAACTCCTTGATGGAGGCGACGACCGGCCGGATGTTGATCAGGGTCTGCGGCGTGATCGCCTCGACGTCCTGGGTGGTCATGCGCTCGCGCACGACGCGCTCCATACGGGCCAGACCCGTGCGGACCTGGTTCTGGATGAGCTCGCCGACGTTGCGCAGACGACGGTTGCCGAAGTGGTCGATGTCGTCGGTCTCGACGACGATCGTCGAGCCGCTCTCGCCGACCGTCTCGGTCTCACCGGCGTGCAGCTTCACCAGGTACTTGATCGTGGCGATGATGTCGTCGGTGGTGAGCACGCCGGCGTCCAGCGGCTCGTCGGCCCCGAGCTTCTTGTTGACCTTGTAGCGGCCGACCTTGGCGAGGTCGTAGCGCTTCGGGTTGAAGTACAGGTTCTCGAGCAGCGTCTGCGCGGCCTCACGCGTCGGGGGCTCGCCCGGGCGCAGCTTGCGGTAGATGTCGAGCAGCGCGTCGTCCTGGCCCTGGGTGTGGTCCTTCTCCAGGGTGGCGCGCATCGACTCGTACTCGCCGAACTCCTCGAGGATCTGCTCGGTGGTCCAGCCGAGCGCCTTCAGGAGGACGGTGACGGACTGCTTGCGCTTGCGGTCGATGCGGACACCGACCATGTCGCGCTTGTCGATCTCCATCTCCAGCCAGGCACCCCGGGACGGGATGATCTTGGCGGAGAAGATGTCCTTGTCGGACGTCTTGTCGATGGAGGAGTCGAAGTAGACACCCGGCGAGCGGACCAGCTGCGACACCACGACACGCTCGGTGCCGTTGATGACGAAGGTGCCCTTGTTGGTCATGAGCGGGAAGTCGCCCATGAAGACCGTCTGGGACTTGATCTCACCGGTCTCGTTGTTGGTGAACTCGGCCGTGACGAAGAGTGGCGCGGCGTACGTGAAGTCGCGCTCCTTGCACTCGTCGATCGAGTTCTTCGGGGGCTCGAAGCGGTGGTCGCGGAAGGTCAGCGACATCGACCCGGAGAAGTCCTCGATCGGAGAGATCTCCTCGAAGATCTCCTCCAGACCGGACTTCGTGGGGACGTCCTGTCCGGACTCCAGAGCCGCCTCGACACGAGCCTTCCATGCGGCATTGCCGAGCAGCCAGTCAAAGCTCTCGGTCTGCAGCGCGAGGAGGTTCGGAACCTCGAGGGGCTCCTTGATCTTTGCAAAGGAGATGCGCAGCGGGGCGGTGCTTGCGCCGTTGTTCGTATTCGCGGTCGAGGCGTTGCGCGAGGCGGCCAAGAGGGGGTCCTTCCGAGGGCTCGGACTCACTACGCGCGTACCGGTCCCAAGCCAGGCACGGAGACAGAGGTCCCCAATCTGGTCAAAAAGCCAGGTCAGGGCACTTCGGTCAACGATGCTCTTGCGAGGGTATGCCCCTGGTGACGGGCAGGAGGCAGCTAACAGGCAGCGCAAAGGGTCAGTGTAGCCACTTGGCCCACTGATGTCCAGGTCGGGTTTTCCGAGACCCTCGTTGTTCTCAACTCCGCGGTATGCCGTGCGCTGGAGGCGCACACCGATCCTGCCCGTTCGGTCGCCGATCCATGCCTCGAGTTTGGACCGTTGTGACGACGCGACCTGAGAATTGCGCGCTGCGTGCGGTTCGTCAAGGCCCCCCACTTCGTGGAGATCGTCACCTGGCGCACGGCGAAGATCACCTTACTCTCCGCAGCGGACTGCGCAAGGCAGCCGCCCGTGCGCCGGGGAACGCCGCAGGGCGACCACCCGAATAGGTGATCGCCCTGCGGTGTGTGCGCGTTACAGCGCGAGAGTCAGCAGACTCCCGAGGTCACTTGACCTCGACGGAGGCACCGGCGGCCTTGAGGGACTCGGCAGCCTTCTCCGCGGCCTCCTTGTTGACCTTCTCGAGGACCGGCTTCGGGGTGCCGTCGACGAGGTCCTTGGCCTCCTTCAGGCCCAGGGAGGTCAGCTCACGCACGACCTTGATGACCTGGATCTTCTTCTCGCCGGCGCCGGTGAGAACGACGTCGAACTCGTCCTTCTCCTCGGGGGCCTCAGCGGCGGCGGCCGGACCGGCCGGACCGGCAACGGCGACCGCGGCAGCGGCGGTGACGTCGAACTTCTCCTCGAACGCCTTCACGAACTCGGAGAGCTCGATGAGGGTCATCTCCTCGAACTGCGCGAGCAGGTCTTCCTGAGACAGCTTCGCCATGATGGGCGATCCTTCCACTAATTCGGCTGGTGCCGGGTGTACATGTCGGCGGGCGTACGTTGGGCCCGCTGCGACCCGCGCTCTAGGCGGCGCGGATCAATGCGCGAGCCGAATTACTCGGCACCGCCCTGCTCGTCCTGCTTGGCGCGAAGAGCGTCCACGGTGCGGACGAGCTTCGAGGGAAGCGCCTGGAAGAGCTGAGCAGTCTGCGTCTGCTTGCCCTTGAAGGCGCCCGCCAGCTTGGCGAGCAGAACCTCGCGGGACTCGAGGTCCGCAAGCTTCTTGATCTCATCGGCGGACAGCGCCTTACCGTCAAGGACACCGCCCTTGATGATGAGGTTCGGGTTCTCCTTGGCGAAGTCACGAAGACCCTTCGCCGACTCCACCGGGTCACCGGTGATGAAGGCGACCGCCGTCGGACCAGTGAACTGATCGTCGAGCGAAGTGATCCCGGCCTCGTTGGCCGCAATCTTGGTCAGCGTGTTCTTCACCACGGCGTACTGGGCGTTCTCACCGAGCGAACGACGCAGCGTCTTGAGCTGCGCCACGGTGAGACCCCGGTACTCGGTCAGCACGGCGGCGTTCGAGCTACGGAACTGGTCCGCGAGCTCGGCTACCGCGGCAGCCTTGTCGGGCCTTGCCATAGAGCGTCGGCCTCCTTCCGGGTGATGAGGACCGCTCAGAAGGGGCTGAACACAACGAAACGCCCCGGCGCAGGCGCACGGGGCGTGGCTCGACCGGCTGTGCCCTTTGAGGAGCGACATCCGGGAGCTCATCCACAGTCACCTGCGCGGGTCGTCCGCAGCTAGCGGATCCTTCGGCCACCGCACCGATGAGGGCACGGTAACGACCAGCGGTCTTTGGCTTCCGTGGAAGAGTACGGGAGGGAATCCCCGCCAGGCAAATCGGGTGATCAGGCCCCGCCGCCGGTGCCGCTGTCGAGGCCCTCGAGGATCTCCTCGGTCTCCTTGAGCTTCTCGTCGATGCCCTTCATGACGTCCTCGAAGTCGGACACCTGGTCGGCCGGCGGCGCCTTGACGGCCGGAGCCGTGCCGTAGCCCGAGAACGTCGCCTTGGTCGTCGACGTGCCTTCGTCGCCCGTCAGGGCGTCCTCGACACGGACCGGACAGCCGTTTCCGCCGATCCAGATGTCGATCTTGTACGTCCTGATCCCGGCCTTCTTGAGAGCGTCCTGGAGCGCCTTGCGCCGGTCGTTCTTCATGACCTTGCTCCTGGAGTCGGCCCGGAGCAGTTCGGCGAGGGTGAAGGTGCCGCGGTGGTGCTCCGTCTCGGTGCCGCCGGACTTCTCGGCGCCCATGTGCCGGAGCTTGTCCTGGTCGAGCAGCATGGCGAGGTACTCGGCCGGGTCCTGGTTCGGCCGGACGTCCGGCGCCTCGCCGTCCCCCAGGCCGATCCTCATTCACGGCTTGCCCGTGGCGCTCTTGTCCGACGGAGCGTAGACGTCGTCGCCGATCCGGAGCAGCCGCTTGTCCTCACCGTCCGCGGTCATCGTCAGGTCCTGGCCGGCCGCGTACCAGCCCTTGACGCCGACATGCCGGCCCGCCTCGCCGTTCGCCTCTGCATACGTCATATCGGTCCTGGCGAACTCGGCGGCCACCGTCTTCAGGTAGGACGCCTTGGCGGCCTCCGAGGGCCGGGCGGCGGCCGTGCCCGGCTCCGCCGCGCCCTCGCCGCCCGAGCCGTCGCAAGCGGTCAGGGCGGTCGTGAGCAGGGCGACTCGCGATGGCGGCGCCCGCTCGCGTGAGGACGGCCTACTTCACGTGCGTCTCCCCCATGGGTGGATCTCTGTGCGAACCCCATGACTTCAGACGGAAGATCGGAAAAGTCCTCACGAACATCGCGCCGGGCAGACGAAGACGGGCCTTCCACCCCGGAAAGCGGGGTGGAAGGCCCGTCGTCAGCCGCTCAGCGTGAGCCGTCAGGCTCGACCCGGTCAGACAGCTGCCGGGTCCTCCTCGACGAGGAGGTTACGGGTGCGGTTGGAGTCCAGCGGGATGCCGGGGCCCATGGTGGTGGTCAGGGTCGCCTTCTTGATGTAGCGGCCCTTCGCGGCGGACGGCTTCAGACGGAGGATCTCCTCCAGCGCCGCGGCGTAGTTCTCCACCAGCTTGGTCTCGTCGAAGGAGATCTTGCCGATGATGAAGTGCAGGTTCGAGTGCTTGTCGACACGGAACTCGATCTTGCCGCCCTTGATGTCGTTGACAGCCTTGGCGACGTCCATGGTCACGGTGCCGGTCTTGGGGTTCGGCATGAGACCACGGGGACCGAGCACACGGCCGAGGCGGCCGACCTTGCCCATGAGGTCCGGGGTGGCGACGACGGCGTCGAAGTCCAGGCGGCCCTTCGAAACCTCGTCGATCAGTTCGTCGGAGCCGACGATGTCGGCGCCCGCGGCTTCCGCGGCCGCAGCACGGTCACCGGTCGCGAAGACCAGGACCCGGGCGGTCTTACCGGTGCCGTGCGGAAGGTTCACGGTGCCACGGACCATCTGGTCGGCCTTGCGCGGGTCAACGCCCAGGCGGAAGGCGACCTCGACGGTGCCGTCGAACTTGGTGGTGGCGGTGTCCTTCGCAAGACGGACGGCCTCGAGCGGGGCGTAGTTGCGCTCCCGGTCGATCTTGGCGTCCGCGTTGCGGAGAGCCTTGCTGCGCTTCACTTCTTCTCCTGTTGGTTCAGGTATGGAGTCGTGGTCCGGGCCAGCGCCTGGCCCTGCCACTGGTCGAACGGGGACTGATCAGCCCTCGACCGTGATGCCCATGGAACGGGCGGTGCCGGCGATGATCTTCTCGGCGGCGTCCAGGTCGTTGGCGTTCAGGTCGGGCATCTTGGTGGTGGCGATCTCGCGGACCTGGTCGCGCGTCAGCTTGGCGACCTTGGTCTTGTGCGGCTCGCCGGAGCCCTTGTCCACACCCGCGGCCTTGAGGATCAGCTTGGCGGCCGGCGGAGTCTTGGTGACGAAGGTGAAGGAACGGTCCTCGTAGACCGTGATCTCCACCGGCACGACCATGCCACGCTGCGACTCGGTCGCGGCGTTGTAGGCCTTGCAGAACTCCATGATGTTGACGCCGTGCTGACCCAGTGCGGGGCCGACCGGCGGAGCCGGGTTGGCCGCACCGGCCTGGATCTGGAGCTTGATAAGCCCCGTGACCTTCTTCTTCTTGGGAGGCATTGCTCTCTCCGGGTCCTAGTGAGAGTTTTCCGCCTTCCACCCGATCATCCGGATGGAGGCATACCGCACAACGATAACGGGTACCACTGCGCGGCCAAAAACCGAGCAGGTCAGAACGGCCACGAGGGCTGTTCTGACCTGGTCGGAAACCTGTGTGCCGTTAGTTCTTCTGGATCTGGTCGAAGCTCAGCTCGACCGGGGTCTCGCGACCGAAGATCTCGACGAGGCCCTTGACCTTCTTCGAGTCGGCGTTGATCTCGTTGATCGTGGCCTGCAGTGTGGCGAACGGACCGTCGGTGACGGTGACCGAGTCGCCGACCTCGAAGTCCAGCACCTGGACCTCGACCTTGCGGGCCGGAGCCGGCTTGCCCTCGGCCTCGGCGGCCTCGCGGGCGGCCTTCTCCTCGGCCTCCGGGGCGAGCATCTTGACGATCTCGTCCAGGGTCAGCGGGTACGGGTCGTAGGCGTTGCCCACGAAGCCGGTGACACCCGGGGTGTTGCGGACGACGCCCCAGGACTCGTTCGTCAGGTCCATGCGGACGAGCACATAGCCGGGCAGCTTGTTCTGCCGGACGTTCTTGCGCTCGCCGTTCTTGATCTGGACGATCTCTTCCTCGGGGACCTCGGCCTGGTAGATGAAGTCCTCGACGTTCAGCGAGACGGCACGCTGCTCCAGGTTGGCCTTCACGCGCTTCTCGTAGCCCGCGTAGGTGTGGATCACGTACCACTCGCCGGGCAGACCGCGCAACTCGTCGCGGAGCGCGGCGATCGGGTCGACGGGAGCCTCCGGCTCGGCCTCGACCTCGACCTCGGCCTCCGCTTCGGTCTCGGCGTCCGCCTCGGCGGCTTCCTCGTCCTCGTCCTCGTCGGCGTCGGAGAGGACCTCGTCCTCGTCGCCGATCTGGATCGCAGCTTCCTCAGCGGGCAGCCCCGCAGCCGCATCAGCAGCTTCCGCCTGGTCCTCGTCGGCAGCCTCGACGATGTCGAGCTGGTCCTCAGCGGACTCTGCCGACTCGATGGCGTCGTTCAGGTTCGGGTCAGACACGGTGGCTGCTTCTTCCTGGATACAGATGGGGTGGAACATGCGAAAGGGACGCCAGCGAGGCGCCCTCCGCGGGATCAGCCGAAGACGTACTTGACTGCTGCCTGGAAGCCATAGTCCATCACGGTCACAAGGCCGATCATGATGACGACGAAGACAATCACCACGGTGGTGTACGTCGTCAGCTGGCTACGAGTGGGCCAGACAACCTTGCGCAGCTCGGCGACGATCTGACGGTAGAACAGCGCGAGGCGCCCGAGGGGGCCCTTCTTCCCGCGCTTGCCGCCCTTGCGGGCCTTCTTCCGGGCGTCCGGCGCTTCGTCCTCGGCATCAGGCATGTCGATGGAGCCTACGGCGTCCGTCACGTCTCTCACCTGATTCCGGGTCGTGGCCGTGCCGCGCCCGGTGGAGCCGCACGGCGGTGCATGAAGATACGTACCTGCGCACACATCCTGGCGAAGGTGTGTGGAGCAGGGCCGGAGGGACTTGAACCCCCAACCGCTGGTTTTGGAGACCAGTGCTCTACCAATTGAGCTACGACCCTTTGTGGTTCCCCCCAAACCTACCCCATGGGTAGAGGTGGTCGGTGAGGGCCAACGAGCCAAGAGTGTACGTGGTCAGCGCCCGTGCGTCGAACAGATAGCTCCACGGCGGTTCCTGTCCGTGTTCCGACACCGTTCCGCCAGGACGTGCCCCGGCCCTGTCCGCTCGGTGAAACCCTTGTGCCCGGGGCCTCCCGGGTCTGGGAGCATGGCCGTATGAGCGCTGCAACTCCTCCCACCGAGCGCCGGGTCTCCGCCCGCATCGGTGCGATCTCCGAGTCCGCGACCCTCGCCGTCGACGCCAAGGCCAAGGCCCTCAAGGCCGCCGGCCGCCCGGTGATCGGCTTCGGCGCGGGCGAGCCCGATTTCCCGACGCCCGGCTACATCGTCGACGCCGCGATCGAGGCCTGCAAGAACCCCAAGTACCACCGCTACACGCCGGCGGGCGGCCTCCCCGAGCTGAAGAAGGCCATCGCCGAGAAGACGCTCCGCGACTCCGGCTACGAGGTCGACCCCGCCCAGGTGCTGGTGACCAACGGCGGAAAGCAGGCGATCTACGAGGCCTTCGCGGCGATCCTGGACCCGGGCGACGAGGTCGTCGTCCCGGCTCCGTACTGGACGACATACCCCGAGTCGATCCGTCTCGCGGGCGGAGTCCCGGTGGAGGTCGTCGCCGACGAGACCACCGACTACCGGGTCTCGGTGGAGCAGCTGGAGGCCGCGCGCACGGAGCGGACCAAGGTCGTCCTCTTCGTCTCCCCGTCCAACCCCACCGGCGCGGTCTACCCCGAGGCCGACGCCCGTGCGATCGGCGAGTGGGCCGCCGAGCACGGCCTGTGGGTGCTGACGGACGAGATCTACGAGCACCTGGTCTACGGGGACGCGACGTTCACCTCGCTCCCCCAGATCGTCCCGGCGCTGCGCGACAAGTGCATCGTCGTCAACGGTGTGGCCAAGACGTACGCCATGACCGGCTGGCGGGTCGGGTGGCTCATCGCCCCGAAGGACGTGGTGAAGGCCGCGACCAACCTGCAGTCGCACGCCACCTCCAACGTGTCCAACGTGGCGCAGGTCGCCGCCCTGGCCGCCGTCTCCGGCGACCTCGACGCGGTCGCGGAGATGCGCAAGGCCTTCGACCGCCGCCGCCAGACGATCGTGAAGATGCTGAACGAGATCGACGGCGTGGTCTGCCCGACCCCCGAGGGCGCGTTCTACGCGTACCCGTCGGTCAAGGGCCTGCTCGGCAAGGAGATCCGCGGCAAGCGCCCGGCCACCTCGGTGGAGCTGGCGGCGCTGATCCTGGACGAGGCCGAGGTCGCGGTCGTCCCGGGTGAGGCCTTCGGCACGCCGGGCTACCTGCGGCTGTCGTACGCGCTGGGCGACGAGGACCTGGTCGAGGGCGTCTCACGGATGCAGAAGCTGCTCGCGGAAGCGCGCGACTGACATCGCGTCGCGCATGAGCGGGCCTCCGGCGAGACCGGGGGCCCGCTTGTGCGTTCAGGCAAGCGCTCGTTCGGTGAACTCGGCTTCCTGAGGAGGGATCCATGCGGCAAGATCCTTCAGTGACTCCTCCCCCGGAGGGGCTTCTCACTCGTCCGCTCGCGCGGCCTCATGACGGACAAGCCCTGCCCGGCACCTCTCGGCACAGCGCGGAGTTCACCCGTTACGGAGGGTCCATGGAGGCGGTCCGCGACCTCAGCCTGCTGCCCAAGGCTCATCTGCATCTGCACTTCACCGGGTCGATGCGTCCCGCCACGCTGCTCGAACTCGCCGACAAGTACGGCGTCCATCTCCCCGACGCGCTGACCAGCGGCCGGCCGCCGAAACTGCGGGCGACGGACGAGCGGGGCTGGTTCCGCTTCCAGCGGCTGTACGACATCGCGCGGTCCTGTCTGCGGGAGCCCGAGGACATCCGGCGGCTGGTGCGGGAGACGGCCCAGGAGGACGTCAGGGACGGTTCCGGCTGGCTTGAGATCCAGGTCGACCCGACGTCGTACGCGCCGATGCTGGGCGGGCTGATCCCGGCGCTCGAGATCATTCTGGACGCGGTGGACGCCGCGTCGCGCGAGACCGGGCTCGGGATCCGGGTCGTGGTCGCGGCCAACCGCATGAAGCACCCCCTGGACGCCCGGACGCTGGCACGGCTCGCCGTGCGGTACGCGGACCGGGGCGTGGTCGGCTTCGGACTCTCCAACGACGAGCGGCGGGGCATGGCCCGCGACTTCGACCGGGCGTTCGCGATCGCCCGGGAGGGCGGGCTGCTGGCGGCCCCGCACGGCGGGGAGCTGACCGGTCCCGCGTCCGTACGGGACTGCCTGGACGATCTGCGCGCCTCGCGCATCGGGCACGGTGTGCGGGCGGCGGAGGACCCGCGGCTGCTGCGGAAGCTGGCCGAGCGCGGGGTGGCCTGCGAGGTGTGCCCGGCGTCGAATGTCGCGCTCGGCGTCTACGAGAAGCCGGAGGACGTCCCCCTGCGGACGCTGTGGGAGGCCGGCGTGCCGATGGCGCTGGGCGCGGACGACCCCCTGCTCTTCGGGTCGCGGCTCGCGGCGCAGTACGAGATCGCCCGCCGCCACCACGGTTTCACCGACGCGGAGCTGGCCGAGCTGGCCCGCCAGTCGGTGCGCGCGTCCGCGGCGCAGGACGACGTGCGCAGCAAGCTGCTATCCGGGATCGACGACTGGCTGGCCGACCAGCCGGCTAGCTGATCCCGCGCAGGAGGGTGCGGGCGAGGGACGCGGCGAACGCGTCGAGAGGCTGCGGCGGCTGCCCGTCGGCGGTCGCGTGGAAGGCGAAGGCACGCTGCGCGCAGGCGCCGAGCAGGAGTGAGGCCGCGGCGAAGGTGTCCGCCCCGGCCGCGATGCGGCCCGCGTCCCGCTCGCTGCGCAGATAGGTGTCGAGGCTCTCGATGGGCAGGTGCGGTCCGGTGCCCAGCTCGCGCATGGCGTCGTCGTGGCGGGCCTTGAGCGTGGGCTCGGCGTAGAGCGAGGCGGCGATCGGGAAGCTCTCGGCGTAGAAGAGGGCGGCCTGGCGGGCGATCTCGGTGAGGTTCTCCTCGACGGTCCGCTCCCCGGGGTCGGCGACGAGCCGGTGCAGCAGCGGGTCGAGCTGGGGCAGGCGTTCCCGCAGCACGCTCACGAACAGCTCCTCCTTGCTCGTGAAGTGCTTGTAGAGCGCGGCCTCGGAGCAGTCGGCGGACGCGGCGATGGCCTTGGTGGTGGCGCGGGCCAGGCCGACGGTGAGCATCAGCTCATGGGCGGCGTCGAGGATGCGCTCGCGGGCCGGCTTCTGCATGGGCGTTCCATCCAGGCTTGACGGGTGGGTGAGTACGTACCCACTCTAGAGGTGAGTAAGTACTCACCCACCCCTGGCGAAGAGGTTCTTTCACCATGAAGCTCACGGTTTTCGGCGCGACCGGCGGTATCGGCCAGGAGATCGTCCGGCAGGCCCTGGCCTCGGGCCACGAGGTCACGGCGGTGGTCCGGGACCCGGCGCGGCTGCCGGTCACGGGCGCGGGGCTCAAGGTCCGCACGGTCCGCTTCGACGACCCGGAGGCGCTGCGGCAGGCGGTCGCCGGCCGGGACGCGGTCCTCTCGGGCCTCGGCCCGCGCAGCACCAGGCAGGTCGGCGTCGCCTCCCGCCTGACCCGCCCGGTCCTGCAGGCCATGGAAGCGGAGGGGACCCGGCGCTTCCTGGCGGTGAGCGCGGCGCCGCTGGGTCCCGTACCGGAGAACGAGACGCTCTTCCTGCGCTGGATCGGGACGCCGCTCGTGTCCCGTGTGCTGCGCCGGCACTACGACGACCTGCGGGTCATGGAGGCCGACATGCGCGCCGGCGCCACGGACTGGACGTCGGTGCGCCCGCCGCGGCTGACCGACGGACCGCTGACCGGGCGCTACCGCACGGCGATCGGCACGAGCCTGCGCGGCGGGGCGAAGATCTCCCGCGCGGACGTCGCGCACGCGATGCTCGCGATGACGGAGGACCCGGCGACGGTGAAGCAGCCGGTCGCGGTGGCGTACTAGCCGCTGCTACAGGCTGACGCCGACCGTCACCGGCTCGTTGACG
>NZ_JBSFDW010000001.1:389040-499958 GCF_053594115.1 Streptomyces sp. NPDC001970
ACGCGATGACGGAGGACCCGGCGACGGTGAAGCAGCCGGTCGCGGTGGCGTACTAGCCGCTGCTACAGGCTGACGCCGACCGTCACCGGCTCGTTGACCAGCGTGACCCCGAAGGCGTCGCGGACGCCCGCGACGACCTCGCGGGCGAGGGCGAGCAGGTCCTCCGTGGTGGCCTCGCCCCGGTTGGTGAGCGCGAGGGTGTGCTTGGTGGAGATGCGGGCCGGGCCCTCGCCGTATCCCTTGGTGAAGCCGGCCCTGTCGATGAGCCAGGCGGCGGAGGTCTTGGTGTGGCCGTCGCCCGCGGGGTACGCGGGCGGCGTGACGCCGTCGCCGAGCCGGTCGCGTACGCGGCCGAGGAAGGTCTCGTACGCGGGCGCCGTCAGGATCGGGTTGGTGAAGAACGACCCGGCCGACCACGTGTCGTGGTCCTCGAGGTCCAGCACCATGCCCTTGCCCGCGCGCAGCTTCAGCACCGTCTCGCGCGCGGTCGCTGCCGGGACCCGGTCGCCGGTTTCGACGCCGAGGGCGCGGGCCGTTTCGGCGTACTTGATCGGGGCGGACAGGCCCCCGGCGTCCTCCAGCTCGAACCGGACGCGCAGCACGACATGGCGGTCGGGGTCCGCCTTGAAACGGCTGTGGCGGTAGGCGAAGCCGCAGTCGGCGCCGGCGATGGTGACCGTCTCGCCGCTGCGGCGGTCGTACGCCACGACCTCGGTGATGGTGCTGGACACCTCCTGGCCGTACGCCCCGACGTTCTGGATCGGGGTGGCGCCGGCCGAGCCGGGGATGCCGGACAGACACTCCAGGCCGGCGAGGCCCGCCTCCACGGTCCGGGCCACGGCGTCGGTCCACACCTCGCCCGCGGCGAGCTCCAGCTTCGTGCCGTCCAGCCGGAATCCGGTGGTGGCGATGCGCAGGGCGGTCCCGTCGAAACCCTTGTCGCCGATGACGAGGTTGCTGCCGCCGCCGATCAGCAGCAGCGGCGTGCCGGCGGCGTCCGCCTCGCGGACGACCGCGATCACCTCGTCGTCCGTGGTGGCGGTGACGAGGCGCGTGGCCGGTCCGCCCAGGCGGAAGGTGGTCAGCGGGGCGAGGGGGGCGTCATGGAGTTCCTGCACGGGGACAAGAGTACGGTCCGGGCCGCCGCGCCCCTGGAGGGCAGGGGCGGCCCGGACCGCAGGTGTGCCGGGACTCACGCCGAGCGCCGGTGTCAGGCGAGCCGTACGACCGCGCGCGACATCCCCAGCACCTTCTGCCCGGCGGACACCGCGATGAGGTCGACCCGCACCTGGTTGTCGTCCAGCTTGGCCGCGACCTTGCCGCTGACCTCGATGACCGCGCCCTTGTCGTCGTTCGGCACGACCACCGGCTTCGTGAACCGGACGCCGTACTCGACGATCGCGCCCGGGTCGCCCACCCAGTCCGTCACCACCCGCGCCGCCTCGGCCATCGTGAACATGCCGTGCGCGATCACGTCCGGCAGCCCGACCTCCTTGGCGAACTTCTCGTTCCAGTGGATCGGATTGAAGTCCCCGGAGGCGCCCGCGTACTGCACCAGCGTCGCCCGGGTCACCGGAAAGCTCTGCGCCGGCAGCTCGGTGCCGACCTCGACGTCCGCGTATGCGATCTTCGTCGCCATCTCGGTCAGGCCTCCTCGGCGCCGCGCGCCACGAGCTTGGTCCACGCGGTCACGACGTGTTCGCCCGCCTCGTCGTGCACCTCGCCGCGGATGTCCAGGATGTCGTTGCCCGCGAGGGACTTGATCGCCTCGATCGTCGAGGTGACCGTGAGCCGGTCCCCGGCCCGCACCGGACGCGTGTACGCGAACTTCTGGTCGCCGTGCACCACACGGCTGTAGTCCAGGCCCAGTTGCGGGTCGGCGACCACCTCTCCCGCCGCCTTGAAAGTGATCGCGAACACAAAAGTCGGCGGGGCGATCACATCGGAGTGGCCGAGCTGTTCGGCGGCATCGGGATCGGTGTACGCGGGATTCGCGTCGCCCACCGCCTCCGCGAACTCCCTGATCTTCTCCCGGCCGACCTCGTACGGCGCGGTGGGCGGATAGGTCCGCCCGACGAAGGACTGGTCGAGCGCCATGGACTCGCTACCTCCTGGATTTCTCGCCTTGCCGGTGCTGTGCTTTCCGGGTGGATGCCCCCGGACCCCTGCCGGAACAAACGACACGAGGCCGCCCCCGTGATGGGGGCGGCCTCGCATTCGAGCCTGATTCAGCGCGTCTCGCGATGCGCGGTGTGCGCGTTGCAACGAGGGCAGTGCTTCTTCATCTCAAGACGGTCCGGGTTGTTACGCCGGTTCTTCTTGGTGATGTAGTTCCGCTCCTTGCACTCCACGCAGGCCAGCGTGATCTTCGGGCGGACGTCGGTGGCAGCCACGTGAGTGCTCCTATGACGGACGGATGGACGGATGAACGCAAGAAAGAGTAGCCGATCGGAGGACCGACCCCACAATCGGCTACTGTGTGTAGCGGTGACCGGACTTGAACCGGTGACACAGCGATTATGAGCCGCTTGCTCTACCGACTGAGCTACACCGCTTCGGTGTCGGATCACCTCGCCCGAAGGCGAGGATCTTCCAGCACCAGAGCCCCAATACGGAATCGAACCGTAGACCTTCTCCTTACCATGGAGACGCTCTGCCGACTGAGCTATTGGGGCGAGCGATGAAGACATTACACGGTCGCCCGCCGATCGCCCAAATCCGTTTACGGGGCACGTTCGCCGTCTTCGGGGGCGCAGGCGCGGCGGGGGTACGGCACGGGTTTCGGCGCTGCGCCGGTGCACCGCCACGTCCGTCCCGTACGCCACTCGTGGTCACACCGGTACGACTATTGCGCTCCTCCTCGAAGCGCAGTCCACACGCCCCTAGGCTCGACCACGCCGGGTGATCTTGATCGTCCGCAGGCCGGGGCCGGTCGAGGTCCAGGCCGCCCGTCCCCCGCCCCTTCAGGAGCGCGATGCCCGACAGCCAGGCGCAGCCGCCCGACGGCGCCACCGCCGACACCACCGCACTGCTCCTGTGCGGCGCCCGCCTCACCGACGGCCGCACGGTCGACGTACGGCTCAGCGGCGGCCGTATCGAGGCCGTCGGCACCGCCGGGAGCCTGACCGCGCACTCCGCCCGCGTGGACCTGAGCGGTTTCCTGCTGCTGGCCGCACCCGCCGAGCCGCACGCCCACAGCGACACGGCCCTTACGGCGCCGGCGGCCGAGGGGCCGGTGTCGTACGCCGTCGAGGACGTCCAGCGGCGCGCCACCGAGGCCGCGTTGCTGCAGCTCGGGCACGGCGCGACGGCGCTGCGCTCGCACGTGCGGATCGGGGACGTGCACGGTCTCGGCCCGCTGGAGGGGGTGCTGCAGGCCCGCCGCTCGCTGCGCGGGCTGGCCGAGTTGACCGCGGTCGCCGTGCCGCGGCTGCTCACGGGCGTGGCCGGGGCCGACGGGCTCGCGATGCTGCACGACGCGGTGAAGATGGGCGCGTCCGTGGTGGGCGGCTGCCCGGACCTGGACCCCGATCCGACGGGGTACACGGAGGCGGTCCTCCAAGTGGCCGCCGAGCATGGCTGTCCCGTCGATCTGCACACCGACGGCGAGGATCCGGCGCGCCTCGCCCGGCTCGCCTCCATGGCGGGCGGGCTGCGGCCCGGCGTGTCGATCGGCCCGTGCGCAGGCCTGGCCCGGCTGCCCTCCGAGATCGCGTCCCGCACGGCCGACCAGCTGGCCGCGGCGGGCGTGACGGTGGTCTGCCTGCCCCAGGGCGGCTGCGCCGGCGCGGAACTGCGCGGAAGCGCACCGGTGCGGCTGCTGCGGGCGGCCGGGGTACGGGTCGCCGCGGGCAGCGGGGCGATGCGCGACGTGGCGAACCCGGTGGGCCGCGGGGACCCGCTGGAGGCGGCCTATCTGCTGGCCTCGCAGGGCGGGCTGCGCGTCCCCGACGCGTACGAGGCCGTCAGCGCGGCGGCGCGGCAGGCGATGGGTCTGCCCGACGTACGGGTGGAGGCGGGATTCCCGGCCGAACTGCTCGCCGTGCGCGGCGAGGAGCTGGCGGGCGTGCTGTCGCTCGCGTACAGCAGGATCGTCGTGCACCGCGGGCGGGTGGTGGCACGGACGAGCGCGGTACGGGAGTACTGCGATTCGGCGGCGGCCTTCGCGCTCGAACTGCCACGCCAGGGGCGGCCGGATACGGGTCCATGAGCGTGACGGGGCCCCGGGCGGGACCCCAGGGCGAACGTGACCATGACCGGATCTGTGGCCTCGGCACGGGCGCCGCGAGCGAGGCGCACGGGACCGGCGTACGGTCGTGAGCATGCGCATTGTCATCGCTGGAGGACACGGTCAGATCGCACTGCGCCTGGAGCGGCTGCTCTCCGCGTCCGGACACGAGGTCGCGGGCATCATCCGCAAGCCGGAACAGGCCGACGACCTCCGGGAGGCCGGTGCGGAGCCGGTTCTGCTGGACCTCGAGTCCGCATCGGTCGACCAGGTAGCCGCCCACCTGCAGGACGCGGACGCCGCGGTCTTCGCGGCGGGCGCGGGCCCCGGAAGCGGCGCCGCCCGCAAGGACACGGTGGACCGCGCGGCTGCGGTGCTCTTCGCGGACGCGGCCGAACACGCGGGCGCACGCCGGTACATCGTCGTCTCGTCGATGGGCGGGGACCCGGACCACAAGGGCGACGACGTCTTCGACGTGTACCTGCGGGCGAAGGGCGCGGCCGACGCGTACGTACGGACCAAGAGCGGGCTGGACTGGACGATCCTGCGTCCGGGGATGCTGACGAACGACGCCGGAACGGGCCTGGTCCGCCTGGAGGCCAGGACCGGCCGCGGTCCCGTGCCGCGCGACGACGTCGCGGCGGTCCTCGCGGAGCTCCTCGAGACCCCGGCGACGGCCGGGCTGACACTGGAGCTGATCAGCGGCTCGGTGCCGGTGGCGGTCGCGGTGAAGGCCATCGCGGGCAACTGAGCTCCGGTGCCCAGCAGGATCAGCCCCATCAGAAGCACCGGTCGCGGCGCTCGGGGAGTTTCTCGGGGTACGTGTCCCCGTTCAGCTCCGGGTACGCGTAGACGATGTCCGGACACAGGAGACGGCGCTCCGCCGTGAGGACGTCGGCCTGCTCGATCGACGCCGGTGGAGCGGCAACCGACAGGTAGAGGTCCCGTGCTCCCCGTGCCCCAAACCCTCCACGGGGACGCCGAACCGGTCCTCCCACGAGCCGGCGCTGCCGACAAGTCCCGGGCGCCCATGTGATCAGCCATCCCTCGCCAGTTGACGGCCGCGGGCAGGTCGGCGCCTCGGCCGGCCTGCACGAGCGCCGGACACCTGACGCTCCCGTCAGGGAAGAGCCCAGCCGCCAAGTCCTCGCAGGGGCCGTTGGTCGTCCGGGCCGTTCCAAGGATCTGCCGGCTCGTTGGGCTTCGTTCTCCCGCGCGCTCTGCCAGGTGTTGCGGACAAGGCATGGCTGAGGGATTCCGGGCTGACCGGGAAAGTTGCCGGAACCAGCGAACTCCGGTGATCAGTCGCGGACGATGATCTCGGCAGATCCCTCGATCCCCAGTGCGGCGAGGGCCGCCCGCACCCGTTCCACGGCCTCGCCGCGGTCCACGCCCGCTGCGACCTCCAGATCCAGGTGGGACCGCCCCATGCCCGAACCTGCGCCCGTGATCTCGCCGTCGCCAGCGAACGCCTCCGTCAGGGCATCTTCGACCTCGTCGCGGTCGAGGGACAGCTCTTTGAGGACGATCTCCATGAACAAGGCTGTGCTCCGTCCGGTCTCGGCTCATCGCGTCGACGACGGTACGGGGACGTACGGGGACGATCTCGTCCGGGGAGCCGACCGCGCGGCAGTCCGGACGACGGCCTACGAAGCTTTCCGGGCAAACCCGAAGGCGTCGGAGGCGTCTTCCGCTGCGACATGACACGGGGAGGGGATCAGGGGAGGGGATCATGCGCAGAAGGCTCACGCGTGTCGTTGCAGGGCACACGCACGACGCCGCCACGCGGGAGGCCGCCGCGGCGTGGGTGCTGTCCCAGTCGATGGCGCAGGGCAAGAACGCCCCCGACGCGCAGGGACTCATGGAGGTGCGCACTGAGCCACCTTCGATTGGCAGCCGCGTGACGAGCGGTTCTGCAGCGCGGACGTCGGCGGCATGGCGCTGGTGGCCTGCGCGACGTACCCCGCCCCGCTCGGTAAGGGCCCGGCCGTCAGAGCCTGGACCACAGCCCTGACCGCGGCCGGACGGTGGTCTTCAGCACCGATCATCAGGAAGTGGAGTCTGCAACCTGTGCGGGCGAGCCCGTCGACCTGTACAAAGTCGGGGTGATGCGGAACGGCCAACGGGCCTTGTACGCATCCCGCTTCACCGAGCGCCGACTCCGACCCATGACCCTGAACGTCCGGCGCGGCTCCCCATCCGCGGTGGAGCGCAGAGAGGTGAACGGGATCGCCGCTGAAAGGCCCAACCACAGCCAGTGAGCGGGGCCGGCGGCTCATTGATCGGTTGAAAGCCGTAGCCCCGGCTGCAGTTGAGCGTGACGGATTTACCGACCGCGCGGCCACCTTCGCCTGACCTCGAAAGATGCGCGTACGGCGCGCTTCCACCCCACTCCTGCCCCCACGTGCCGACCTTTGCGGTTACGGTGCCCCAGAAATGAGCGGCGACTTCAGAGTCGTCTGCGATCCGGTCCGGAACTGCCAGGCAATCCCACCGATCACCTCACGTTGGGCTCGCCATCGGCCGGCCCTCTTCGGCGTCCGGTCCGGGAGCGCAGCGCAGGACGTCCCTCTTGGACATGCCTTCGGCCGTTCGTCGGGCCACGTGGTGCTGGGTGCGGGAGTCGTCACGCATGCCGCCGAGCGCAACGGTGTGGAGAGCGTTCTTCGCGTGGACGCCGCCGCCCCGGTTGAGGCAGTGCCGGTGGGTACGGCCCGAGCCGGCCGCGACCGGGGCCGCCGCGCACAGGTGCGCGAAGGATGCCTCCGATCTGAGCCGGACAGGGTTGTCGCCCGCCGTGATCAGGAGCTGGGCGGCGGTCTCAGCGCCGAAACTGCACAGTCGTGGTCAGGTTTCTTCGGGATCCAACTCGAAGATGAAATAGATGCTCAGGCAGTAGGGCTCGTCCTCGTCGTGGAAGAAATCCCACGACACGTCTGACAGGCGGATTCTTTGTTCCCGCACCCACTCATGGGCTTTCTTGAAGGCTTCCGCGGGAGTTGTGGCGAGGAACAGCTTCCTGGCCACGGGATGCACCCCCGTCTCAGCGTCCGAGTCGTCGAAACCCTCCGGAACGTCCAGGCAGAAGTTGGGATCGAGCTCCATGGGGTGCGCCCTTTCCGGTCGGTTCACCCGTACGAATCGACAGAGGTTGCCCTCTGAGCACGACGACCGGTAGGACCGCCGCACACCCGGAAGGGTTGCTTCTTCCGACCATGCGGCGAGGTGACGCAGCCGTAAACGGCCTCGCGATGATCCATACGACACGTCCCACCAGCCGCAAGCGCCCGCCGGACGGACTTCGGGCAGCACCGTGAGCCTTCAGGGCGAGCCCGCACAGGCATCCGCGCCGGCAGTCGGCCACCGACGGAGCGCACTCGCAGAACACCCCCTCCATCAGTGGCGGACTCCGCCCCGGCCCCCGCGTTGGAGGGCTGCCAGTGCATTCCTGCGCGGCCGCACGGCAAGCGAGTCCTCAACCGTCAGGCGTCGAAGCGGTGGCGGGAGGCCTCGATGTGACCGAGGTAGCGGTGGGTCCAGTCGCACAGTCCGTCGATCGTCACCCGCAGGGCCTGGCCCGGCTCGGTGAGGGTGTACTCGACCCGCGGCGGCACGACGGGGTGCACCGTCCGCTCGATCAGACCGTTGCGCTCCAGCATGCGCAGGTTCTGGGTGAGCATCTTGTGGCTGACGCCCTCGATCTCGTTCCGCAACTCGCTGAAGCGCAGGGTGCGTTCACCGAGGGACTCGATGATCAGGAGCGCCCACTTGTTGGCGACGTCCGAGAAGATCTCCCGCGCCAAAGAATCCGCACGCGTCAGGTCCGCATCCTCGGGCGAGCCGCTGAACTGCTTGGTCACCATCAGGTTCCCCAGTCACCGAAAAGTGCGTTCTTCCATGTCAGCGCACACTCTCCTACGGTTTCCGAGTAACCACAAGAGAGCGACTCTCACGCAATGGAGGCAGGCGGCATGGCCATCACCCTGGTGAACCCCAATGGATTGCCGGAGATCGACGCCTACCGGCAGGTGTCGATCGCGACCGGGTCGAAGCTGGTCTTCATCGCCGGGCAGGTCGCCTGGGATGCCGATGGGGTCACGGTCGGCGAAGGTGACCTCGCCGCTCAGGTCGAGCAGTGCTACCTCAACATCGGCACCGCCCTGGCCGCGGTCGGCGGTTCCTTCGACGACGTGGCGAAACTGACCGTCCACGTCGTCGACTGGACCCCCGACAAGATGCCCCTGCTCCTGGAGGGGGTCACCCGGGCGGCCGCGAAGCTGGGGGTCACCCCAGTCCCTCCGGCGACGCTGCTGGGCGTCGCGGCACTGGACGTACCCGACCATCTGGTCGAGGTCGAAGCCACCGCCGTCATCGACTGAACAGGCGCTCTTCGCCCCGGGGCTGTCTCAGCCCGGCGTCCGCCGCGGCGAGGCGCCGGGCACGACGGGCAGCGAGATATCGAGGTGGGAGGCCATGTCCAGCTCGAACCGGCCCCCGTTGAAACAGATCGACCCCGGTGGTGCGGTCAACCCCCGGTAGGCGCGCTTCCTGCTCGATGCCGTGGCCGCACAAGGCGACCGCGGCAAGCACCTCCAGGCCATCTTCGGCTGCCTGTACCACGCTGGTCTGCGCCCTGGTGAAGCCGTGCGGCTGCGGCAGACGAATTGCGAGCTTCCGATGACGGCTGGGAGAGCGCTGCATCTCGACGGGTCCCGCACCCTCGTCGGTAGCTCCTGGTCCGATTCAGGTGACGCCCATGACGTGCGGCGCGGATCGAAGTGGAGGCCGCGTAAGGACGGGCGCAACGTACCGATCCCGCCGCAGCTCGTGGCCATGCTGCGCCGGCATCTCGTCACGTACGGCACGGCCCCGGATGGTCCCCTGTTCCGGACTGCCCGCGGTGGCATCGTGCAGGAGAGCGGCTACGGAGAGGCCCGGGCCCGAGCGCGCCGCCACGCGCTCACCAGCGAGCAACAGGAATCCCCGCTCGGCGCTCGCCCCTATGACCTACGACACGCATGCGTCTCCCTGTGGCTGAACTCCGGAGTCGACCCGATGGAAGCGGCCCGGCGTGCCGGCCACACCGTCGCAGTCGTGCTGAAGGTCTACGCCAAGTGTCCGGACGGCGCTACGGCCATGGCGAACGCAAGGATCGAGGAGGCCATGAAGAACCGGGGATGAGCGGACCGCGTGCCCCACAGATGCCCCGCGCGCGCTGGTCAGCGTGCGAACCGGGTGGACAGAGTGGGATATAGCGAGTATTTCGGACTCTCGCGCATCCGGGAAAGACGAAACGGCCCCTGTTCGGCGTTTCCGCAGATCAGGGGCCGTTTCATCGCGTGGCGGCGCCAGGATTCGAACCTGGGTAGGCTAAGCCGACGGATTTACAGTCCGCTCCCATTGGCCACTCGGGCACACCGCCATGGGATCGATGCCAAAGCGTCCGCTTTTCGGCGGTGCTCCCTGGCAACGACGTAAACGATACCTGATGCCCAGGGGTGCTTCGCCACCCGATTGATCAGCGCCTCGGCGGGGTGCGGATGGCTAGGCTTGCCACAGCGGCCCGGGAGTGCGGCCGCCCGTCCATGCACCCGATTCGCCCCCGACTTCAAGGAGCCACAGCACATGGCCGACTCCAGTTTCGACATCGTCTCGAAGGTCGAGCGGCAGGAGGTCGACAACGCCCTCAACCAGGCCGCCAAGGAGATCTCGCAGCGCTACGACTTCAAGAACGTCGGCGCCTCGATCTCGTGGTCCGGCGAGAAAATCCTGATGCAGGCGAACTCCGAGGAGCGCGTCAACGCCATCCTCGACGTCTTCCAGTCCAAGCTGATCAAGCGTGGCATCTCGCTGAAGGCGCTGGACGCGGGCGAGCCGCAGCTCTCCGGCAAGGAGTACAAGATCTTCGCCTCGATCGAGGAGGGCATCTCTCAGGACAACGCCAAGAAGGTCGCGAAGATCATCCGCGATGAGGGCCCCAAGGGCGTCAAGGCGCAGGTGCAGGGTGACGAGCTGCGGGTCAGCTCGAAGAGCCGTGACGACCTGCAGGCCGTGATCGCGCTGCTGAAGGGCAGGGACTTCGACTTCGCGCTGCAGTTCGTGAACTACCGCTGAATCGATCGGCGGGCGGTTCCCGGCACTCGGGGGCGGACGTGGCCAGGGCCGCGCCGCCCCCGCCGCATGCGAAGTCCGAATACCGCCAGTCCGGGTCGGGTCGCGGGACCAGACTCGTCACGTGAGGCGTTGCACAGTACGAGGTGAGGAAGAGGGCAGGGCCATGACGGTGTACGCGACGGTCGACAGTCCGCTGGGTGAGCTGCTGCTGGTCGGCGAGGAGTCCGCCACCGCCCCGGGCGGTACGGCGCTGGCGTCGCTCTCCGTGCCGGGGCAGAAGGGCGCGGCGGTCGTCCAGGCGGGCTGGCGGCAGGACGCGGGGGCGTTCGAGGAGATCACGGGGCAGTTGCGGGCGTACTTCGCCAGGGAGCTGACGCGCTTCTCGATCGAGTACGCCGAGCGGGGCGGCAGGAGCACCGAGTTCCAGCGGCGCGTCTGGCGGGCGCTGGAGGAGATCCCGTACGGGGAGACGGTGACGTACGGACAGATCGCCGGGCGGATCGGTTCCTCGGGCGCCGGTGTACGGGCGGTCGGGACCGCGATCGGACGGAACCCGCTGCTGGTCGTACGGCCGTGCCATCGGGTGATCGGCGCCGACGGCGCACTGCGCGGTTACGCCGGCGGACTGGAGCGCAAGGAGCGGCTGCTCGGTCTGGAAGGCGCGCTGGTGTCGTGACTGCCGGACTCTTCCCGAAGGAGCGGGCGAAGGTGGCGCCCGGGGCGGTGCATGTCCCCGGGTGGCTGACGATCGCGCGCCAGCGCGAACTCGTCGACGCCTGCCGGGCGTGGGCCCGCGGGCCGGTGCCCATCCGGCACACCAGGCTGCCGCGTGGCGGGGTGATGTCGGTGCAGACGGTGTGCGTGGGCTGGCACTGGCAGCCCTACCGCTACACGCGCACCGCCGATGACGTGAACGGCGCGCGCGTCGCCGAGTTCCCGGACTGGCTGATCCGGCTGGGGCGTGAGGCGCTCGTCGCGGCGTACGGGGACGACGTGGTGACCGGCGGGGCCGAGGGCACGGCGGGCGACGCGGCGGGCGAGCCGTACACACCGGACACCGCGCTGATCAATTTCTACGACGGCGACGCGAAGATGGGCATGCACCAGGACAAGGACGAGCGGTCGAGTGCCCCGGTGGTGTCACTGAGCATCGGTGACACATGCGTCTTCCGCTTCGGGAACACGGAGAACCGGGGGCGGCCCTCCACGGATGTCGAGCTGGTCTCCGGGGACCTCTTCGTCTTCGGCGGGGCGTCCCGCTTCGCGTACCACGGCGTGCCGAAGGTGTACCCGGGCACGGCCGACCCTGCGCTGGGCCTGGCCGGCCGGCTGAACATCACCCTGCGCGAGACCGGGCTCCGGGGCTGATGGGAGCCCGCACGGCGGCCTAACGCGAGCGCGAGTGGCCGAACAGGATCCGGTACGCGATCAGGAGGACGAGCGCGCCGCCGATGGCCGACACCCACGTGGCACCGTCGTAGAACTCCTTGGTGATCGGCCGGTCCAGCCAGCGGGAGGATATCCAGCCGCCGATGAAGGCACCGGCGACACCGATCAGCGTCGTGCCGATCAGACCGCCCGGGTCGCGGCCGGGAAGAAGGATCTTGGCTATCGCCCCGGCGAGCAGCCCGAGGATGATCCAGCTGATGATGCCCATGGCCGTGACCTGCCTTTCTTCGTACGCATTCTTCGTTCGACGTCGCTGTCACAGACGACCGGCGTGCGGGGCGCGGTTGCGCTCGTCAGTAGGGTGCGGCTTGTGACACAGGAACTGCGGCGGTCGCTCGGCGTGTTCGACGCCGTCATCATCGGGCTGGGCTCGATGGTCGGAGCGGGCGTTTTCGTGGCGCTGGCGCCCGCGGCCGGAGCGGCCGGCTCCGGGCCGCTGCTGCTTGCGGGTCTGGGGCTGGCCGCGGTGGTGGCGTACTGCAACGCGATGGCGTCGGCACGGCTCGCGGCCCAATACCCCGCGTCGGGCGGGACCTATGTGTACGGGCGGGAGAGGCTCGGCCCGTTCTGGGGGTATCTGGCGGGCTGGGGCTTTGTCGTCGGCAAGACCGCATCGTGCGCGGCGATGGCGCTGACCGTCGGCGCATATGTCTGGCCGGGACAGGCGCATGCGATCGCGGTCGCCGCGGTGGTGGCGGTGACTGCCGTGAACTATGCGGGCGTTCAGAAGTCGGCGTGGCTGACCCGCGCGATCGTGGCGGTCGTGCTCGCGGTCCTGGCTGCGGTGGTCGTCTCCTCTCTCGTGTCGTCTTCGGCGGATCTGACGCTGCTGGAAGCGGGCGGCTCCGGCAGCGGGGCGGGTGGCGTGCTGCAGGCGGCCGGACTGCTGTTCTTCGCGTTCGCCGGGTACGCGCGGATCGCCACGCTCGGCGAGGAGGTCCGGGATCCTGCCCGGACGATCCCGCGGGCGATTCCGCTGGCACTCGGGATCGCGCTGGTCGTCTACGTAGGTATCGCGGTGGCGGTCCTTTCGGTGCTGGGGGCGGACGAGCTGGGTCGGGCGACGGCTCCCCTGGTAGATGCCGTGCGGGCGGCCGGGGCGGAGTGGCTGACCCCGGTGGTGCGGGCCGGCGCGGCGGTGGCCGCGCTCGGTTCACTGCTGGCGCTGATCCTCGGTGTCTCACGCACGACGCTGGCGATGGCCCGCGACGGCCACCTCCCGCGCACGCTCGCGGCGGTCCACCCCCGCTTCCAGGTGCCGCACCACGCGGAGTTGGCGGTGGGCGCGGTGGTGGCCTTGGTCGCGGCAACGGCCGATGTGCGGGGCGCGATCGGCTTCTCGTCGTTCGGCGTGCTCGTGTACTACGCCATTGCCAACGCCTCGGCCTGGACGCTCAGTTCCAGGTGGCGAGTTCTCGCCGGATGCGGGCTCGCGGGATGCCTGGCGCTGGCGTTCGCCCTGCCGCTGTCCTCCGTGCTGTCGGGCGCGGCGGTGCTGGCGGTGGGCGCGGCGACGTACGCGGTACGGGCGCGGGCACGCGCCGGCCGCTAGCTGCGGCTGCGGCTGCGGCTGCGGCTGCGGCTGCGGCTCATATTCGGGCGTGGGCCGCGAAGTCCGGCCAGGGAGGCATGTCGTCGTCGCCGATCCCGACCTCGTCCACGTACCAGCCGGTGCCGTCGAGCCATGTCCGGACCCACATTCTCGAGACTCGGCGCGTCCACGTACCAGGCGTCGTCCGCCTCGTCCGCGTTCGGCTCGTACAGCAGCACCGGGGCGTCCTCCCCGTGGCAGTCGACGCAGGCGAGCATCGCGCAACCCCAGTCGGATATGGGCAGCACGCCTTCGGGCCAGGGCCGGTCGGGATCCTTGCGGCCCGCGTCACGGCCGGCGCGGTACTTCGCGACGGCGGCATCGAGGGTCAGGAGTCCGTATTCCGGGCCGAATCCACCGTCGGCGATCCGCGTGCAGAGCGCGGTGAGCAGCGGCGCCGGCGCGAACCCGAGCGCGGACTCGGCGCGGGCGACGGCGTCCGCGCTCGCCGGTGCCGAGAGGGAAGTCCGGCCCCAGGGCAGGGCCATGGGCGCCTCGGCCACAACGCGGTCCAGCAACTGCTCGATGCCGGTCATGCGTTCATGGTGGACCACGGCACTGACAATCCGACCTGGGGCGTCATCGCACACGGCCCTCGAAGGCAGGGGCCGCTGAGCAGCGCCGCGCAGACAGTCGTCGAGCGCGTCGAGGCCCGGCCGAGGTGCGTACCCGGTCCGTCCCCGGCAGGCCGAAACCGGAGGCCGCCCGTCGTCCGGTCACCATCCCCGTCGGAACAGGCCCGTCGGCGAGCACACCCTCGACCGCCACCCTCGGCGATCACCGACTCGCCCTCGTCGTCGACCGCATGCCGGGGCGAATCCGGGCCCTGCATCACCGCGTAGCGAACGGCTCGTCCGTCGGGACGATCTCCTTGCCCAGTGGCAGCAGCGACACCGGGATCAGCTTGAAGTTCGCGATCCCCAGCGGAATGCCGATGATCGTGATGCACAGCGCGATGCCCGTGAAGATGTGACCGAGCGCCAGCCACCAGCCCGCGAGGATCAGCCACAGCACATTGCCGACGCAGGACGGCGCGCCCGCGTCCCTCCGGTCGACCACCGTGTAGCCGAAGGGCCAGAGCGCGTAGACGCCGATGCGAAACGCGGCCAGGCCGAAGGGGATCCCGATGATCGTGATGCACAGCAGCACACCGGCCAGCAGGTAGCCGAGGAACATCCAGAAGCCGCACAGGATGAGCCATATGACGTTCAGGATGGTTCTCATGATCGGCGACCTGCCATCTGCTCGAGTCGGGCGATGCGCTCCGCCATCGGCGGGTGCGTGGAGAACAACTTGGAGACGCCCTGGCCCGGGCGGAACGGATTGGCGATCATCATATGACTCGCGGTCTCGATCCGCGGCTCGGGCGGCAGGGGCAGTTGCTTCGTGCCCGCCTCGAGCTTGCGCAGGGCACTGGCGAGGGCGAGCGGGTCGCCGGTGAGCTGGGCGCCGGCCGCGTCCGCCTCGTACTCGCGGGAGCGGCTGATGGCGAGCTGGATCACGGAGGCCGCGAGCGGGCCGAGGATCATGATCAGGAGCATGCCCAGCAGGCCGGGGCCGTCATCGTCGTTGGAGCGGCCGATCGGGATCAGCCAGGCGAAGTTGACCAGGAACATGATCACGGAGGCGAGGGCTCCGGCAACCGACGAGATGAGGATGTCCCGGTTGTAGACATGGCTCAGCTCATGGCCGATGACGCCGCGCAGCTCCCGCTCGTCGAGTATCCGGAGGATGCCTTCGGTGCAGCAGACCGCCGCGTTGCGCGGATTGCGGCCCGTGGCGAAGGCGTTGGGCGCCTGGGTCGGCGAGATGTACAGCCGGGGCATCGGTTGGCGGGCCTGGGTGGAGAGCTCCCTGACCATCCGGTAGAGGGCCGGCGCCTCGAACTCACTGACGGGTCGGGCGCGCATGGCGCGCAGGGCCAGCTTGTCGCTGTTCCAGTACGCGTAGGCATTCGTCCCGAGAGCCACGACGACGGCAACGATCAGGCCCATACGGCCGAAGAGACTGCCGATGACGATGATGAGGGCGGACAGTCCGCCGAGGAGAACGGCGGTCCTCAGCCCGTTGTGCCGGCGGTGCACGGTACGCCCTCCAAGTGGTGCGGCAGGGGAACCCTCTGCTGGTCGTGGTCCGCTCTCCAGTGGACCCTCCCGTCTTGGTCAACGCCAGGCGAGAGCCGCGGGTTCCCCTGCCCCTCCAGGTGGAGGGCTGGGCCGTTCGGGTGATGCGGGCCGTCAGCGCTGGGCGGGCAGCAGCCCGGCCTTCTCCAGGGCTTCGGCGACCGGCTCGACCTCACTGGTGCAGTGGGCGCAGCGGCTGGCGATCGCGGGGATCTCGGTGTAGCAGCGGGGGCAGTCACGGACGGCCGCCTTGACGCTGACCGGCTCCTCCTTGGTGAAGCGGTTCTGCACCTTCATCATCGGGACGACGACGCAGAAGTAGAGGACCGCGGCGGTGATCAGGAAGGCGAGCAGGGCGCTGACGAACAGCCCGTAGGGGAACTCCACGCCCTGGACCGTGAACACGGCCTCGCTGAAGTCGCCGGTACCGCGGGTGGCGAGGCCGATCAGCGGGGTGATGAAGGCGTTGCTGAACCCGGTGACGACCGCGGTGAAGGCGGCCCCGATGGCGAGACCGATCGCCATCGAGATCACGTTTCCGCGGAGAATGAAGTCCTTGAACCCGCTGAGCACGGCCGGCTCTCCCTGTGTTGTTCTGCTGGTGTCCAGATGCGCTGAACACCGTGCCCGGCACGGCCGCCCTTTGTCGAACCGCCAGGTCAGCAAGCGCTTGTACCGGATCAGAAGAGGCTGACCGCCGCGAAGCGCAGCACCGGCTGGGGCCATCCGGACAGCACGATGCCCGCCGCGGCGGTGATCGCGATCGTCGCGGTGACCAGGACGGGCGCCCTGTGCCGCTCCGGCGCGCCTTCCGCTGCCGTCTCGGACACGCCCTCGGGCGCCCGGAAGAGGACGGCCGTCCACTGCAGGTAGTAGTAGAGCGCGATCACGACGTTGGCGCTCATGACGACCGCGAGCCATCCCAGGCCCGCGTCGACGGCTGCGGAGAAGACGGTGACCTTCGCGAAGAGCCCGATGATGCCGGGCGGCAGGCCGGCCAGGCAGAGCAGGAAGAAGCCCATCGCCAGGGCGGTCACCGGACGCGTGGCATAGAGGCCGCGGTAGTCGGCGATCCGGTTCAGCGGCTTCGTACGGGCGACGAGGGCGACGACGGCGAAGGCACCGAGGTTGACGATGGCGTACATCAGCGCGTACGCGACCGTGGAGCCGATCTGGTCGTCGCTGGAGTACGCGGCGGCCGCGATCGGCACCAGGATGTAGCCCGCCTGCGCGACCGACGACCAGGCGAGCAGCCTGACCGCGCTGTGTGCGCGCGTGGCCGACTGGCGTACAGCCGCCACATTGCCCGCGGTCATCGTGAGAGCTGCGAGTACGGCCATGGCCGGGCCCCACACATCCGCGTACGCGGGGAAGGCGATGACGGTCACCAGGATGAGCCCGGAGAATCCGACCGCCTTGCCGACGACGGAGAGGTACGCGGCCACGGGCAGCGGCGCGCCCACATACGTGTCGGGCACCCAGAAGTGGAACGGAACGGCGGCCGTCTTGAAGGCGAAGCCGACGAGAGTGAGCGCGACGCCCGCCTGGGCGAGGGTCTCCAGCTGACCCGGGACGTCGTCCAGGCGCGTCGCGATCTGGGTGAGATGCAGGGTGCCGGTCGACGCGTAGACGAAGCTGACGCCCAGCAGCATCACGGCGGTGGCAGTCACCGACGAGAGGAAGAACTTGAGCGCGGACTCGCTGGACATGCGGTCGCCCCGCCGCAGGCCCACCAGGGCGAACGCGGGCAGCGACGCCACTTCGAGGGCGACGACGAGGGTGGCCAGGTCTCGCGAGGCGGGCAGCAGCGCGGCCCCGGCGGCCGAGGACAGCAGCAGGAACCAGTACTCGCCCGCCGGCAGCCGGTCCTTGGTCTCCGTGACCGAGAGCAGCGCCGTGAGCAGCGCGCCGCCGAGCACCAGGAACTGGATCACCAGCGCGAAGTGGTCCGCCGTGTAGCTGCAGACGTCCGGGGCCGTGGTGAGACAGAAGGTGGAACGGTCCCCCTTGCGCAGGGGGGCGAGGGAGAGCACCGCTACGGCGAGACCGGCGATGGCCGTACAGCCGAGAAGCGGCTTGCTCCGCTCCGGCACGAAGAGGTCGGCGACCAGGATGAGCATGCCGACCACCGCGGTGATGGTGGGCGGGGCGATCGCCAGCCAGTCGACGGACTGGACGACGGGCGCGGACAGGCTCTGGGTGGCGGCGGTGGCCAGCGGGGTCATGCCTTTCCTCCTGCGAGGAGCTTCTGCACGGCCGGGTCGGTGAGGCCGAGGAGGACCGCGGGCCACAGGCCGGCGAGGACGGTGAGGGCGACGAGCGGCGTCCAGGCGGCGAACTCGTACCCCTTGACATCGGCGATCTTCACCTCGCCGGCCGGCCTCTCACCGCCCATGCAGACACGGCGGACGACAACGAGGAGGTACGCGGCCGTCAGCAGGGTGCCGAGGCCGCCGATCGCCATGAAGGTGAGGAAGGCGGGGCGGTTGAGGCCGTCGGCGGGGTCGAAGGCACCGAACAGGGCGAGCATCTCCCCCCAGAACCCGGCGAGACCGGGCAGGCCGAGCGAGGCGACCGCGGCGAATGCGAGCAGTCCGCCGAAGCGCGGGGCGCGGCCGTACAGCGCGGCGCCGGTCTGCTGGGCGAGGGCGTCGAGGTCCGTGGTCCCGGTGCGGTCCTTGAGTGCTCCGACCAGGAAGAAGAGGAGGCCGGTGATGAGGCCGTGCCCGATGTTGGCGAACAGCGCGCCGTTGACGCCGGTGGGGGTCATGGTCGCGATGCCGAGGAGAACGAAGCCCATGTGGCCGACGGAGGAGTACGCGATCAGGCGCTTGAGGTCGCCCTTCGAGCCCGGCCTGGCGAGGGCGAGGCAGGCCAGCGATCCGTAGATGATCCCGGCGACGGCGAAGGCCGCGAGATACGGGGCGAAGACCTGCATGCCGTCGGGCGCGATCGGCAGGACGATCCGGACGAAGCCGTACGTACCCATCTTCAGCAGGACGCCGGCGAGGAGCACCGAGCCGACCGTCGGGGCGGCGGTGTGGGCGTCCGGGAGCCAGCTGTGCAGGGGCCACATCGGGGTCTTGACGGCGAGGCCGATCCCGATCGCGAGAACGGCGATGACCTGCACGGACAGGCTCAGACCCCGGCCGTTGTCAGTGGCGAGTGCCACCATGTCGAAGGTGCCGGCCTTGACTCCGACGAGGAGCAGGCCGAGCAGCATGACGACCGAGCCGAGCAGTGTGTAGAGGATGAACTTCCAGGCCGCGGGGCGGCGGTCCTCGCCGCCCCAACGGGCGATGAGGAAGTACATCGGGATGAGGACCGTCTCGAAGGCCAGGAAGAAGAGCAGCAGGTCGAGGACGGCGAAGGTGGCGAGGGTGCCGGACTCGAGGACGAGCAGCAGGGCGACGAAGGCCTTCGGGGACGGGCCCGCGGGCATCTTGTAGTAGCTGTACAGCGCGCAGAGGAAGGTCAGCAGCGCGGTCAGGACCAGGAGGGGGAGGGAAATGCCGTCGGTGCCGAGGTGGATCCGCACGTCCAGGGCCGGAATCCAGCTGATGTCCGTCGTGGCCTGCATCTTCGAGGGCTGGTCGTGGTCGAAGCCGAGCGTGAGGACGATCGCGGCGGCGAGGACCACGCCGGTGACGGTCACTCCGTGGCGGAGCACGGCCTGGTCCGGGGACTTCCCCTTCAGCCCGGGCGGGGCGGGCAGGAGAGCTGCGGCGGCGCCGATGAGCGGGCCGACGACGATGAACGCGAGAAGGAACTGCATCACGGATTCGCTGATATCGATCACGGCTCACACTCCGGCGGCAACGAGTACGGCGGCGATCGCCAGGACGACGGAGCCGGCGAGCAGGGCGCTGAGGTAGGTCTGCACATTGCCGGTCTGGGCTCGGCGTACGAGCCATCCCAGCCAGTTGGTGCCGGTCCCCGCGCCGCGTACGTACGTGTCGACGACCTCGCGGTCCAGGAAACGGACCAGCTCGGCGGCGGCCTGGACGGGGCGGACGAAGAGGGTGCGGTAGACGGCGTCGAGGTGGAAGCCGGCCGCCGCGGGGCGGTGCAGCGGACCGAGCAGCAGCCGGCCCGGGTCGGCGGGATCGGCCAGGGGGTGCGGCATGTGCAGGGCCTCCGCCTCGACCAGGCCGGGCTCGGCCTCGGGGTGGGCGACGAGCTGGGGCTGTTCCACGGCGGACGCGCCGGCCCGGGCACGGACGGCAAGGGCCGTGGTGTGCCGCCAGGTGCCGTACGTGATCAGTCCGCCGACGAGGGCGACGCCCGTGCCGAGGACGGCGGTGGTGAGCGTCGGGCTGAGGGCGCGACCGTCGAACCAGTCGTCGAGGTAGGCCGCGGTGAGGCCGAAGCCGAGCGACGGGACGGCGAGCACCCAGAGCACCGCGGTCATGGCGAGGGGCTGCCTGCCGTGGTCGGGGGCCTCTGCGCCGTGGCCACGGAACGCAAGCAGCCACAGGCGGGTCGCATAGGCAGCGGTGAGGAGGGCGGTCAGCAGTCCTGCGACCAGAACGGTCCAGCCCGCACTCGCCGGGGCGAAGGCGGACTCGCCGAGCGCGGTGTGCTCGGCGGCCACGAGCACGGCCTCCTTGGAGAAGAAGCCGGCGAAGGGAGGGATGGCGGCGAGCGCGAGCAGGGCGATGGTCATCGTCCAGTAAGCGTCGGGGATCCGCCTGGCCAGTCCGCTCATGCGGGACATGGCGGACAGCGAGTTGGTGCCCGCGGCGTGGATGATCACGCCGGCGGCGAGGAAGAGCAGCGCCTTGAACGCGCCGTGCGCGAGGAGGTGGAAGACGGCGGCGCCACGGTCGCCGACGGCCAGGGCCCCTGACATGTAGCCGAGCTGGCCGATGGTCGAGTAGGCGAGGACGCGCTTGATGTCGTCCTGGGCGAGGGCGGCGAGCGCCGAGCCGACCATGGTGACGGCGGCCATCACGGCGAGCACGACCAGAGCGGCCGCGGACGCGGCGAAGACGGGGAGGAGCCGGGCCACGAAGTACACACCGGCGGCGACCATCGTCGCGGCGTGGATCAGCGCGGAGACCGGAGTGGGGCCCGCCATGGCGTCGGGGAGCCAGGTGTGCAGCGGGAACTGCGCGGACTTGCCCGCGACGCCCGCGAGCAGCAGCAGCGCGATGAGCGTGGGGTGGTCGACGGCGCCCGCGGCGACGGCGCCGAGGATTCCGGTGATGCGGAACGTACCTGCGTCCACGGCGAGCGCGAAGAGACCGAAGAGGAAGGGGACGTCGCCGAGCTTGGTGACCAGGAAGGCCTTCAGGGAGGCCGCGCGCGCCTCGGGCGTCTCCCAGTAGTGGCCGACCAGGAAGTACGAGCAGATGCCCATGATCTCCCAGCCGACCAGCAGCACCATCAGGTCGCCGGAGTAGACGACGAGCAGCATCGCGGAGGTGAAGAGGGAGACGAGAGCCGCGTACGAGGGGTAGCGCGGGTCGTCGCGCAGATACGCCGTGGAGTAGATCTGCACGCAGGACGCGACGACCCCGACGAGGACGGCGACCAGCACCGCGAAGCCGTCCAGGTACAGGGCGAGGTCGATGGGGACCGAGCCGGTGGGGGTGAGCTGTGTGGAGGCGACGATCGGCTTCCCGCCGCCCTGGCGCACGGCGACGACGGCCGCGAGCACCGCGGCGGCCAGCGTGGGCAGGACGGCCAGGGGGCGTACGAAACCGGGCGCGGCACGGCCGGTGAGCAGGCCGGCAGCGGCGCCGAGGAACGGAAGGAGGGGGACGAGTACGGCGAGGGTCGTCGTGGTCACGCGGTGGCCTCAGCCTTCTCTGCCGGGGCGGGCTCGTCCGCCTCCTCGGCGCCCCTGGCGCCCTCGGCGGTGTCACGGAGCTTGTCGATGTCCGAGGTGCCGCGGTTGCGGTAGACCATCAGGACGATCGCCAGGCCGATGCCGATCTCCGCGGCGGCGATGGCGATGGTGAAAAGAGTCAGGGCCTGGCCGGTGTGCAGGGTGTCGCGGAGCCAGACGTCGAAGGCGACCAGGTTGAGGTTGACCGCGTTGAGCATCAGCTCGACGGACATGAGGACCAGGATCGCGTTGCGGCGGGCGAGCACTCCGTACAACCCGGTGCAGAAGAGCAGGACGGAGAGCACGGCGGGATAGGCGAGGTGCATCAGTGCTCTTCCTTACCGCTCTTGCGGGACAGGACGATCGCGCCGACGAGAGCGGCCAGGAGGAGGACGGAGAGCGCCTCGAACGGCAGCACCCAGTGCCGGAACAGCATCTCGCCGGACACCCGGGTGGAGCCCTGTACGGGGCCGTCGAGGTCGATCCACGTCGCGCGGAAGGCGTCGACGACCACCCACACCAGGGCGGCCGCGGCGGCCACGGCCACGGCCAGGGCCGCGGGGCGGTTGCCCGAGTCGGCGTCCGGGGAGCGGCCGATGGGGGCCTTGGTCAGCATCAGCCCGAAGAGAAGGAGGACGACGACGGAGCCGACATAGATCAGCACCTGGACCCAGGCGATGAACTCGGCGGTCAGGAGCAGGTACTCGACGGCGAGGCCGCCCAGCGCCACCACCAGCCAGAGTGCGGCGTGCACCAGCTGCCTGGTCGTGACCGTGACGACGGCGGCGGCCAGGGTGGCGATGCCGACGAGGACGAAGGCGATCTCGACACCGGTCGGGGAGAGGAAGCCGCTCGCTGCGGCTGCGAGGCTCACGACGTTCCCTCCCGGGTCTCCTCGGCAGCGGCGGTCGGCTCGTCGGCGGTCTGCTCTTCGGCAGCGAGCTTCTCGGCGGCCAGCTTCTCGGCGGCCTTGCGGGCGGCGGCGAGCTCCTTGGGGTCCTCCGCGGCCGGGTCGAGCGCGGGCGGCTCCGGGACCGTCCACATCCACTCGCGGAGCTTGTCCCGCTCATGGGTCAGTTCGCGGATGTCCGTCTCCGCGTACTCGAACTCCGGCGACCAGAACAGCGCGTCGAAAGGACACACCTCGATGCAGATACCGCAGTACATGCAGAGCGAGAAGTCGATCGCGAAGCGGTCGAGGACATTGCGGCTGCGCTCACGGCCACCGGGAGCGGCCGCGGGGACCGTCTCCTTGTGGGAGTCGATGTAGATGCACCAGTCCGGGCACTCACGGGCGCAGAGCATGCAGACCGTGCAGTTCTCCTCGAACAGGCCGATCACACCGCGCGTGCGCGGCGGGAGCTCGGGCTGGACGTCCGGGTACTGCGCGGTGTGGGACTTCCGCGTCATCGTGCGGAGCGTGACGGCAAGGCCCTTGGCCAGGCCGGATCCGGGGATCGGCATTACTGGATCACCACCTTCACGACGCCGGTGAGGGCGATCTGGGCAAGGGCGAGCGGGACGAGCGTCGTCCAGGCGAGCTTCTGCAGCTGGTCCTCGCGCAGCCGCGGATAGGTCACGCGCAGCCAGATCACGATGAAGGCGAGCACCGCCGTCTTGAGCAGGGTCCAGACCCAGCCGAGGCCCTCGGCCCCGAACGGGCCGTGCCAGCCCCCGAGGAAAAGGACGGTGGTGAGACCGCAGAGCACGACGATGCCCGCGTATTCGGCAAGCATGAAGAGCGCGAAACGGAGGCCGGTGTACTCGGTGTACGCGCCGAAGATGATCTCGGAGTCGGCGACCGGCATGTCGAAGGGCGGACGCTGAAGCTCGGCGAGGCCGGCGACGAAGAAGACGACGGCGCCGACGATCTGCCAGGGCAGCCACCACCACTCGAAGGCGTTCAGGATGCCCGGGAGCGAGACGGTGCCGGCTGCCATCGCGACGGACGCGGCGGCGAGCAGCATCGGTAGTTCGTACGCGAGGAGCTGAGCGGCGGTGCGAAGGCCGCCGAGGAGGGAGAACTTGTTGGCAGACGCCCAGCCCGCCATGAGCGAGCCGAGCACGCCGACGCCCATGACGGCGAGCACGAAGAAGATGCCCGCGTCGACGATCATCCCGACCGCGCCCTCGCTCGGGCCGATCGGGATCGCGACGAGGACGAGAAGATAGGGGAGAAGCGCGACGGCGGGCGCGAGCTGGAAGATGCGGCGGTCGGCGTTGGCCGGGACCACGTCCTCCTTCTGCGCGAACTTCACGCCGTCGGCGACGAGCTGGGCCCAGCCGTGGAAGCCGCCGGCGTACATCGGGCCGAGGCGGCCCTGCATATGGGCCATCACCTTGTGCTCGGTCTGCCCGATGACGAGGGGCAGAACGAGGAACACCGCGAAGATGACGACCAGCCGCAGGGCGACGTCGAGAGCTTCGTTCACGCGGAGTCGCCTCCTTCGGAGTCGGCCGGCTCGTTGCCGGGTCCTTCGTCGGACCCGGTCGCCGGGCGTGCGGTCGGCGTGGTGCCGGACTCGGGCTGCGCTTCAGCCGCGGGCGTCGGGTCGGGCTGCGCTTCAGGCTCGGGCGCGGGCTCCGGCTTCGCTTCCGGCTCGGGCAGGGCCTTGGGCGCGGGCGCCGGCTCCGGCTTCGTTTCCAGCTCGGGCAGGGCCTTGGGCGCGGGCGCCGGCTCCGCTTCCGGCTCGGGCAGGGCCTTGGGCGCGGGCGTCGGCTCCGGCTTCGCTTCCGGCTCGGGCAGGGCCTTGGGCGCGGGCGTCGGCTCCGGCTTCGCTTCCGGCTCGGGCAGGGCCTTGGGCGCGGGCTGCGCTTGCGGCGCCTGGGGCACGGGCTCGGCCCGAGTCCCTGGCTCGGGTTTCGGCTGAGCCTGCGCCTCGGGCTCGGGCTCGGGCACAGGTTTTGCCTCGGCGTCCTCGAACGCAGGGCGGGCGTGATGCCAGGGGGCGTCGGCACTGCGAGGGCGTGCGGCCGGAGCCGCGGCCGGCGATGCGGCGTCGCTCCCGGCCTCGCGCTGCGTCGCCGAGCCTTCGCTCGCGCTGCGTGCGCGCCGGGCCGGGCGCGGCGTGGGCGGCGTCCCCTCCCCCGGCTCCCCCGGCGCCGCCGGCTCGGTGGCCGCAGGGCGCTGGCTCGTGGAGCCCTCCGTCACGCTGCGGGCGCGGCGGGCCGGGGCCGCAGGGGCCTCCGGCGTCTCCGGGGCCTGGCTCGCGGAGCCCTCCGTCACACTACGGGTGCGCCGCGGGGGCCGTTCGCCTGCGGCGCGGGGGGTACGGGCCGGACGGGCCGGGGCAGGGGGGAGCTGTCCCTTGAGCGGACCCCACTCGTTCGGGTCGGGGACGCCGGGCGGGAGCATCTGGCGGCGCTTCGGGCCGCCGTGCTCGGACTCCCCCGGCTCCTTCGCGCCGGGCCAGGCCTTGGCGACGCGGGCCGCCAGGACGAAGTCCTTGCGCAGCGGGTGGCCTTCGAAGCCCTCCGGGAGGAGCAGCGGCACAAGGTGCGGGTGGTCGGTGAAGGAGACGCCGAACATCTCGTACGTCTCCCGCTCGTGCCAGGCCGCGCCCGCGTAGACGCCGATGGCCGTCGGGAGGGCCGGGGCGTCGTGCGGGACGGTCGTGCGGAGCAGAAGACGGCGAACCGTGCGCCCCTCCGAGCCGGACTCGCCCGACCCGAGCGCGACGACGTGCGCGCAGACACGGAAACCCGTGCCGGGCTCGTCGACGGCGCTCAGCCAGTCGAAGTAGGTGCAGCCGAGCTCGTCGCGGGCCGTGCGCAGCGCGTCGAGCCAGTCGGCCGCGGGCACGTCCACGGTCAGCACGTCGTACGCCGCCTCGGCGGTGGCGTCCGGTCCGAAGCGCTCGGCGACGTCGGTGTCGAAGGCGCTCACGAGGCGGCTCCCGGGGAGGGAGGCGGGGTGACCAGGCCGCTGCGGAGTTCGCTCACGGAGGCACGGCCCGGGGCGTAGCCGTAGCGCTCGCCCAGCGACTCGCGCGCGATCTTCTCCTGGAGCTTGAGAATGCCCTGGAGCAGCGCCTCGGGCCGCGGCGGGCAGCCCGGGACGTACACGTCGACGGGGATGATCTGGTCGACGCCCTTGGTCACGGAGTACGAGTCCCAGTAGGGCCCGCCGCAGTTCGAGCAGGCGCCGAAGGAGATGACGTACTTCGGCTCGGGCATCTGTTCGTACAGCCTCTTCACCGCCGGTGCCATCTTGTCGGTCACGGTGCCCGAGACGACCATCAGATCGGCCTGGCGCGGACCCGGCGCGAAGGGGATCACACCGAGCCGGATGAAGTCGTGCCGGGACATCGACGCGGCGATGAACTCGATCGCGCAGCAGGCGAGCCCGAAGTTGAAGACCCAGAGGCTGTAGCGGCGGCCCCAGTTCAGGACCACCTTCATCGGCTCGGGAGCGAGCCGGGCGAGGGCGCCCAGCCGCTTCGGCTCCGGAAGCAGCACGGGCTCAGGGGTCTGCGGGGTCACGTCCATGCCAGGACGCCCTTCTTCCATGCATAGAGCAGTCCCACGGCCAGGAAGCCGAGGAAGATGAACATCTCCACGAGCGTCGTCGCCCCGTATCCGGCCGCGGCGAAGACCGTCGCCCACGGGAACAGGAAGATCGAGTCGACGGCGAAGATCACGTAGAGGAATGCGTAGACGTAGTAGCGGACCTGGGTGTGGGCCCAGCCCTCGCCCACGGGGTCGACTCCGCATTCGTACGTGAGCAGCTTCTCGGGGGTCGGTACGACCGGCCGCAGCAGGCGGCCCGCGCCGAAGGCCACCGCGACGAAGAGGACTCCGATCACGGCGAGCAGCCCGACGACCGAGTAGCTCTGGAAGTAGTCGGCCGCGAGTACGGTCGGTTCGGTGGGTTCCGGCACGTCCTTCCCTCGCTCCCTGCCCCGGTTTCGACGATTCGTTCGACGAATCTGATTTGACGATCCTTTCGCACGGGAGTCTAGGCCCTGCTAAGGGCACGGTAAGCAGCCGTGTCCCGCCTTGGTCCGGATCGGGCGGTTCAGGGGTGGGGATATCCCTACTTCGCCCCACCCACCCACCCCATGGCGTGCGCGGATGCGACCCGGCAGGCTGGAGCGCATGACCGTGACCAGCGAAGCAAGCGCCATCGAGAACGAAGGGCCGCCGCCCGCCCGTTTCGCGTACGACCGGCACACCTGGAAGGAGATCGCGTATCTCCTGTCCGGTCTGCCATGCGCGCTTCTCGGTTTTGTTTACACGGTTTTCATGGTGGCGACCGGTGCGGCGCTTTCGGTCACGGTCATCGGGCTGCCCGTTCTCGCCGGCGGTCTGGCCGGATCGCGGCTGCTGGGCAGGTGGGAGCGGGCGCGGGCGCGGGGGCTGCTCGGCGTGCGGGTGGACGAGCCGAGCCCGCTCCCGCACCGCCCCGGCGACGGCGTCCTCGGCCGTGTGTGGTCCGGGCTGAAGGACCCGGTGGCCTGGCGGTCCGTGCTGTACGCGTTCATACGCCTGCCGTGGGGCGTGCTCGGCTTCGCCGTCACCCTGACCGGGCTGTTCGTGCTCTGGCCCGTGCTGCCGTACGTGGTACGGGGCCTGACGAACGTCGACCGGGCCCTGGTGCGCGGGCTGCTGTCACCGTCCGACGAGCTGGAGCGCCGGATAGCCGAGCTCGAGTCGGACCGGGGCGTGGTCGTGGACACGGCGGCCGCCGACCTGCGGCGCATCGAGCGCGACCTGCACGACGGGGCGCAGGCCCGGCTGGTCGCCCTCGCCATGGGGCTCGGTCTGGCCAAGGAGAAGCTGCAGGAGGGCCGGGCCGACGAAACCGTCGCGGCGATGGTCGACGAGGCACACGGCGAGGTGAAGCTGGCGCTGCAGGAGCTGCGGGACCTGGCGCGCGGTATCCATCCGGCCGTCCTCACCGACCGAGGACTCGACGCCGCCCTCTCCGCCGTTGCCTCGCGCTGCACGGTGCCGGTGCAGGTCACCGTCGATCTGAAGGCCCGCCCGGCCGAGGCCATGGAGGGCATCGCGTACTTCACGGTCTCCGAGCTGCTGCAGAACGTGAGCAAGCATGCGCAGGCACGTCAGGCGACCGTCGATGTGTGGCGCAGGGACGACCGGCTGCTGATCCAGGTGCAGGACGACGGGCGCGGCGGGGCATCGACCGAGGGCGGTACGGGCATGGCCGGCCTGGCGGAACGGCTCGGAGCGGTGGACGGGCTGTTCGTCGTGGACTCCCCGCCGGGCGGCCCGACGGTCGTCACGGCAGAGCTGCCCTGGCGCGACCGGGTGCCCGCGCAGCGGTCCACCACGGCACGCGGGGATGCCCACCCACGCAGCCGATAGGGCTCACCTCGCGGCAGTGAGTGTCGGGTGGACCTGCGCCCCCGACGTAGGTGGGGACCTGCACCCCCGACGTAGGTGTCGACCCGCGCCCCCGACGTAGGTGGGAACCTGCACCCCCGACGTAGGTGGGGACCTGCACCCCGGCGTAGGTAGGGAAAACCCCCGGCCAAGAGGGATACCGGCCACATGGTGCGACGCTTCCGCGCTCAGCAGCATGGAGCCAGAGAGTCACTCGCTGCACCGCAGCGGCGGCACCGACGAGGCGACGACGAGCAGAACGGACGACGACGATGGCCACGGCATTCGGAACGGAACCGGCGACGACCCGGCGCCACCGGCTTCCCCAAGCGCTGCGCGCGCCGTTCGAGGCCCGGGCCTGGCGCGAGTTCGGGTATCTCATGCTGAGCCTGCCGCTGAGCATCGTGTTCTTCTGTCTCGCCGTCTCGCTGACGGCGGCCGGCAGCGGCCTGGTGGTCACCTTCCTCGGCATTCCGATCCTGGCGGCCACGCTGGCCATGTGCCGCGGCTTCGGTGCGCTGGAGCGTTCCCGGGCGCGCGCCCTGCTCCGTCTCGACGTCGCCGACCCGGCGCCGGTCCGGCCCCGGAGGGGCGGGGCGATGGCGTGGATGGGGGCGATGCTGAAGAGCGGGGTGTCCTGGCGGCATCTGCTCTATGCACTGCTGCACATGCCCTGGGCGGTGTTCGCGTTCTCCGTCGCGCTGACCTTCTGCGTGTACGGCTGGGGTTTCGCCACGTATCCGCTCTGGTACTGGGTGTTCCCCGTGTACGCAGGGACGGACGGGCTCCAGATGTACGGCGACGGAACGCACAACTTCTCCCTCGACTCGCCCTTCGAACTGGCCCTGACCAGCGCGATCGGGCTGCTGCTGGTGCTGGTGACCCCGTGGATCGTGCGAGGGCTCGCCACGGTGGACCGGCTGCTGGTCACGGGGCTGCTGGGTCCGTCCCGCCTGGAGGGCCGCGTCGTGGAGCTGGAGTCGGACCGGGGCGTGGTCGTCGACACCGCGGCGGCCGACCTGCGGCGCATCGAGCGCGACCTGCACGACGGGGCGCAGGCCCGGCTGGTCGCCCTCGCCATGGATCTGGGCCTGGCCAGGGAGAAGCTGCAGGAGGACCCCGAGGCTGCCGCCCGGATGGTGGAGGAGGCACACGGAGAGGTGAAGACGGCGCTGCAGGAGCTGCGCGACCTGGCGCGGGGCATCCATCCCGCGGTCCTCACCGACCGAGGACTCGACGCCGCGCTGTCCGCCGTGGCCTCCCGATGCACGGTTCCGGTCCGGGTGGAGGTGGACCTGTCGGCCCGCCCGGTCCCGGCGATCGAGGGCATCGCCTACTTCACGGTCTCCGAGCTGCTGCAGAACATCAGCAAGCACGCGCAGGCACGACACGCGTCCGTCGATGTGTGGCAGGCGCAGGACCGGCTGATGCTGCAGGTCAGGGACGACGGACGGGGCGGCGCGGAGATATCGGCCGGCAGCGGCCTGGCGGGGCTGGCCGAGCGACTCGACGCGGTCGACGGGATCCTCCTCGTCGACTCGGCGCCCGGCGGGCCGACGGTCGTCACGGCGGAGCTGCCCTGGCGGGCCGCCTGACCGCCTGACCGGCAGACACAGGTTCGCGCGTGCGGCGCGGGAGGGCCGCTCCCGCGCCCCGCCGGCGTACGGCCGGGCGAGCCGGCGATTGCGGTCACCCGACACGCACCGTGACGCCGCCGAGCAGACCGTGGCACGCCGCGCCAGGCGTGGATTACGCGTGGGTGAGCGCGTCCGGGTGCCGATGCTGGGATGCTGGAGGTGCAGGGGCGGGAGACAGAGCGACATATGGGGGCTGCTGGTCGTGGAGGACAGGGTGCGGGTGGTCATCGCCGAGGATTCCGTTCTGCTTCGGGAGGGCCTGACCCGGCTGCTGACCGACCGCGGGCACGATGTGGTCGCGGGCGTGGGGGATGCCGACGCGCTGATCAGGACGGTCGAGGATCTGGCGGCGCAGGACACACCGCCGGATGTCGTGGTCGCCGATGTGAGGATGCCGCCGACACACACCGACGAGGGGGTGCGCGCGGCCGTCAGGCTGCGCCGCGATCACCCCGGTACAGGGGTGCTGGTCCTGTCGCAGTACGTCGAGGAGCAGTACGCCACGGAGCTCCTCGCCGGGAACAGCCGGGGCGTGGGCTATCTGCTGAAGGACCGGGTCGCCGAGGTCCGCGAGTTCGTGGACGCCGTCGTCAGGGTGGCCCGGGGCGGCACCGCCCTGGACCCGGAGGTGGTGGCGCAGCTGCTGGGCCGCAGCCGTAAGCAGGACGTCCTCGCCGGGCTGACGCCGCGCGAGCGGGAGGTCCTCGGTCTGATGGCGGAAGGCCGGACGAACTCGGCGATCGCGAAGCAGCTGGTCGTGAGCGACGGAGCGGTGGAGAAGCACGTGAGCAACATCTTCCTGAAGCTCGGGCTGTCCCCCAGCGACGGGGATCACCGGCGTGTTCTGGCCGTACTGACCTATCTCAACTCCTGATGGCCTGACACTCTGTCAGATGAGAAGGCCGAGACCTAGAACCAAAGGACCAGTCGGGAGCGTCTTACAGAAAGGACCCGGGGGGCGAACAGAACATGGCAAACCAGGGCATCGATACGTCTCGGATTGACGTCCAGCATGTGAGCGATCCAGGGAAGGCGACCCTTACCGACGTAGGGTTGGCCTTGGAGCGACCGGTGAGCCGGCCGCAGCCCAGCCGCCTCGAAGGAGGTCCAGTTCAGTGACCAGCCAGGTCAGTAGCCCAGCCGAGCACGCAGACGAGGCAGACGAGACCGGTGAGACCGTCGTCGGGGGACAGCGCAGGCCCACCGCCGAGAAGGAGGTCCGTCATCTGGACCGGGTGATCATCCGGTTCGCGGGTGACTCCGGTGACGGTATGCAGCTGACAGGTGACCGTTTCACGTCGGAGACGGCGTCGTTCGGCAACGACCTGTCCACGCTCCCGAACTTTCCGGCCGAGATCCGCGCGCCCGCAGGCACGCTGCCGGGTGTCTCGTCGTTCCAGCTCCACTTCGCCGACCACGACATCCTCACCCCTGGTGACGCGCCGAACGTCCTGGTGGCGATGAACCCTGCCGCGCTGAAGGCGAACATCGGCGATGTGCCGCGCGGTGGCGAAATCATCGTCAACACGGATGAGTTCGCCAAACGCGCCATGGCCAAGGTCGGCTACGACGCCTCCCCGCTCGAGGACGGCTCGCTGGACGGCTACAACGTCCACCCGATCCCGCTGACGACGCTGACCATCGAGGCGCTGAAGGAGTTCGGGCTCTCCCGCAAGGAGGCCGAGCGCTCGAAGAACATGTTTGCGCTGGGCCTGCTGAGCTGGATGTACCACCGGCCGACCGAGGGCACCGAGAAGTTCCTGCGTGCCAAGTTCGCGAAGAAGCCGGAGATCGCCGAGGCGAACGTGGCGGCCTTCCGGGCCGGCTGGAATTTCGGGGAGACCACCGAGGACTTCGCCGTCTCCTACGAGGTCGCCCCAGCCGTCAAGGCCTTCCCGGCGGGCACGTACCGCAACATCTCCGGGAACCTGGCGCTGGCGTACGGCCTGATCGCCGCGTCCCAGCAGGCGGATCTGCCGCTCTACCTGGGCTCCTACCCCATCACCCCGGCCTCGGACATCCTGCACGAGCTGTCCAAGCACAAGAACTTCGGCGTGCGGACCTTCCAGGCCGAGGACGAGATCGCGGGTATCGGCGCGGCGCTCGGAGCGGCCTTCGGCGGCTCCCTGGCGGTGACGACGACCTCCGGCCCGGGTGTGGCGCTGAAGTCCGAGACGATCGGCCTCGCGGTGTCGCTGGAGCTTCCGCTGCTGATCGTGGACATCCAGCGCGGCGGCCCTTCGACCGGCCTGCCCACCAAGACCGAGCAGGCGGACCTGCTGCAGGCGATGTACGGGCGCAATGGCGAGGCCCCGGTCCCGATCGTGGCTCCGAAGACGCCCGCGGACTGCTTCGACGCGGCGCTGGAGGCGGCCCGGATCGCGCTGACGTACCGCACCCCGGTGTTCCTGCTCTCCGACGGCTACCTGGCCAACGGCAGCGAGCCGTGGCGGATCCCGGACGTGGACGAACTGCCCGACCTGCGCGTGCAGTTCGCCACCGGCCCCAACCACACCACCGAGGACGGCACCGAGGTCTTCTGGCCGTACAAGCGGGACCCGCAGACGCTGGCCCGCCCCTGGGCACTGCCCGGCACCCCCGGTCTGGAGCACCGGATCGGCGGCATCGAGAAGCAGGACGGCACGGGCAACATCTCCTACGACCCGGCCAACCACGACTTCATGGTCCGCGTGCGCCAGGCCAAGGTCGACGGCGTCGAAGTGCCCGACATCGAGGTCGACGACCCGGACGGCGCCCGCACGCTCGTGCTGGGCTGGGGCTCGACGTACGGCCCGATCACGGCCGCGGTGCGCCGGCTGCGGATCGCCGGACTCCCCATCGCGCAGGCCCATCTGCGCCACCTCAACCCGTTCCCGAGGAATCTGGGCGAGACCCTGAAGCGTTACGAGAAGGTAGTGGTGCCGGAGATGAACCTCGGCCAGCTCGCCGGACTGATCCGGGCGAGATTCCTGGTCGACGCGCAGTCGTACAACCAGGTCAACGGTATGCCGTTCAAGGCCGAGCAGCTCGCCACGGCTCTCAAGGAGGCCATCAATGACTGAGACAGCGTCCTCGCTGCTGTCCCTGGTTCCGAAGGCCGAGGCCAAGCAGTCCATGAAGGACTTCAAGTCGGACCAGGAGGTCCGGTGGTGCCCCGGCTGCGGCGACTACGCGGTCCTCGCCGCCGTGCAGGGGTTCATGCCCGAGCTCGGCCTGGCGAAGGAGAACATCGTCTTCGTCTCCGGCATCGGCTGCTCCTCGCGCTTCCCGTACTACATGAACACCTACGGGATGCACTCCATCCACGGCCGCGCGCCCGCCATCGCGACCGGACTCGCCTCCTCGCGCCGCGATCTGAGCGTCTGGGTCGTCACCGGCGACGGCGACGCCCTCTCCATCGGCGGCAACCACCTGATCCACGCCCTGCGCCGCAACGTCAACCTCAAGATCCTGCTCTTCAACAACAGGATCTACGGCCTCACCAAGGGCCAGTACAGCCCGACCTCCGAGGTCGGCAAGATCACCAAGTCGACGCCGATGGGCTCGCTCGACGCGCCCTTCAACCCGGTGTCGCTGGCGATCGGCGCCGAGGCGTCCTTCGTCGCCCGTACCGTCGACTCCGACCGCAAGCACCTGACCGAGGTGCTGCGCGCCGCCGCGGACCACCCGGGCACGGCGCTGGTGGAGATCTACCAGAACTGCAACATCTTCAACGACGGCGCCTTCGACGCCCTCAAGGACAAGGAGCAGGCCGAGGAGGCCGTCATCCGGCTGGAGCACGGCCGGCCGATCCTCTTCGGCAAGGACGCCGGCAAGGGCGTCGTCCGGGACGAGGCGACCGGGGATCTGAAGGTCGTCGCGGTCACTCCGGAGAACGAGTCGCGGATCCTCGTCCACGACGCGCACAGCTCCAGCCCGACCACCGCCTTCTCGCTGTCGCGCCTGGCCGACCCCGACACGCTGCACAACACCCCCATCGGGGTGTTCCGCAGCGTCGAGCGGCCGGTCTACGACACCCAGATGGCCGACCAGCTGGACGCCGCGATCGAGCAGAACGGCAAGGGCGACCTGGCCGCACTGCTGTCCGGCGGCGACACGTGGACCGTCGTCGGCTGACCCGTACGGTCCGCCGAGGTCTTCCTCCCGAAGCCCGGGCTCCTTTCTAGGAGGCCCGGGCTTCGTCGTACGCCGTCCGCGCCCGCTCCACGTCCGCCACGTGCCGCTCGCTCCAGCGGGCCAGCGCCCCCACCTGCTCGGCGGCCTCCCTGCCGAGCGGGGTCAGGGAGTAGTCCACACGCGGCGGGATGACGGGCTTGGCGTCGCGGTGCACGAAGCCGTCCCGCTCCAGGGTCTGGAGCGTCTGCGCCAGCATCTTCTCGCTGACCCCGCCGATCGCGCGGCGCAGCTCGCTGAAGCGGTGCGAGCCGTCCAGCAGCGCCGCGAGGACGAGGACGCCCCACCGGCTGGTGACGTGCTCCAGAACGATCCGCGAGGGGCACATCGCCTCGTTGACGTCAGGCTTCATCCTTACGCTCATGCCAGTACCTTACTTCAAAGTGGGTACTTTCCGATAGTTAGCACCAGCCGTAGGGTGAGTGCCGAGTCCGAATGAAACGGAGAAATCACCCATGAGCATCGTCGTCACCGGAGCCACCGGACACCTCGGCCGCCTCGTCGTCGAGCAGCTCCTCGCCGCCGGTACCCCCGCCGGCGAGATTGCCGCCGTCGTACGCACCAAGGAGAAGGCCGCCGGCCTCGCCGAGCAGGGCGTCGAGCTCCGCATCGCCGACTACGACGCGCCCGAGACCCTCGCCGACGCCTTCACGGAGGGCGACCGGGTGCTGCTGATCTCGGGGAACGAGGTCGGCCGACGCGCGCCGCAGCACCAGGCCGTGATCGACGCGGCGAAGGCGGCAGGGGCCGCCCAGCTCGCGTACACCGGAGTCCTCGGCGGGCCCGGGGCCGACTTCCAGCTCGCGGCCGAGCACAAGGCCACCGAGCAGGCGATCCTCGCCTCCGGCCTGCCGTACACCTTCCTGCGCAACGGCTGGTACACCGAGAACTACACCGACAACCTCGCCCCGGTGCTGGAGCACGGCGCGGTCGTCGGCAACGCCGGTGACGGCCGGGTCGCGTCCGCCACGCGCGCCGACTACGCCGCGGCCGCCGCGGCCGTGCTGACCGCCGATGGCCACCTCGGCCGGGCGTACGAACTCAGCGGGGACACGGCCTGGTCCTTCGCCGAATACGCGGCCGAGATCGCGAAGCAGACCGGCAAGGCCATCACGTACAACGCCGTGTCCGCCGAGGCGAACCAGCAGATCCTGACCGCCGCCGGATTGCCGGAGGGCTTCGCGGCGATCCTCGTCGACGTGGACAAGGCGATCGAGCGCGGACTGCTCGCCCACAGGAACGGCGACCTCGCCCGGCTCATCGGCCGGCCGACGACGCCGCTCGCGGACACGGTCGCCGAGGCTCTCGCGAAGCGGTAATGACCGTATTACGGATACGGACATGACAGTCGGCCCTGCCCGGCGCTACCTTCGACAAGGACAGCGCGGCGCAGGGCGGCAGGAGGGTCAGTGAAGGACAGCGAGCAGCGGGCAGGACTGCTGTACGGGATCGGGGCCTACGGCATGTGGGGTCTGGTCCCGCTCTTCTGGCCCCTGCTGAAGCCGGCCGGCGCCGTCGAGATCCTCGCCCACCGCATGGTCTGGTCCCTGGCCGTGGTGGCCGTCGCGCTGCTGGCGCTGCGCCGCTGGGCCTGGATACGCGGGCTGCTGCGCCAGCCGCGCAAGCTCGGCCTGATCACCGTCGCCGCGGCGGTGATCACGGTGAACTGGGGCGTCTACATCTGGTCCGTCAACGCCGGTCAGGTGGTCGAGGCGTCGCTCGGCTACTTCATCAACCCGCTGGTCACCATCGCGATGGGCGTGCTGCTGCTGAAGGAGCGGCTGCGGACCGCGCAGTGGGCGGCGGTCGGCATCGGCTTCGCGGCGGTGCTGGTGCTGACCATGGGCTACGGGCGTCCGCCGTGGATCTCGCTGATCCTGGCGTTCTCCTTCGCGGTGTACGGACTGATCAAGAAGAAGATCAACATCGGGGGTCTGGAGTCGCTGGCGGCGGAGACCGCGGTGCAGTTCCTGCCGGCACTCGGCTATCTGGTGTGGCTGGGATCCCAGGGGTCGGCCACGTTCGGCACGGCGGGGGCGGGGCACGCGGCCCTGCTGGCGGCCACAGGCGTGGTCACCGCGGCGCCGCTGGTGTGCTTCGGTGCGGCGGCGATACGGGTACCGCTGTCCACGCTGGGGCTGCTGCAGTATCTGGCACCGGTGTTCCAGTTCCTGCTGGGCATCGTGTACTTCCATGAGGCGATGCCCGCCGAGCGGTGGGCCGGGTTCTCGCTGGTCTGGCTGGCGCTGACGATTCTGACCTGGGATGCGCTGCGGACGGCTCGGCGCACGCGGGCGAAGGCGGCACGGCTGGCCGCGGCGGCGGCGGCGTGTGTGGAGGTGGGCCAGGCCGCGGAGGTGGACCGGGCCGTGAGCCCGGCCCCACGGGAGGCAGCAGCGGGCTGAGCGTGCGCGCCTCCCCGGCCACCCCCGCCCGGCCACCACCAGGTGCGGGGTTTGCGTCGGCACCGGTGTGGGCGGTGCCGCGGCGGCGGCCGGTGTGTCCGTGCTCAAACTCCCGCAGAGCTTTGCCTGGGAGGTTCCCCCAACGGACTTGGTGCGGCTGCTGCCGGTGGGGGCGGTGCGGGGCCCCTCCGGGCTCACCTCCTCGGTAATCGGCGGGTACGGCGTCATCCCGAACGACCGCCCGATTTCCTGCGGGGGCGACCCTGCACGGCCCCGCCCCGGTAGTCCGCCGACTGCGGCCCGGCGGAGGAGCAAACCGCAACGCCACGGTACGAGGCACCCCCGACCACCCAGCCCGTTCGGCGATCGAGGACGGACACACCGGGTCCCGAGCCGGCATCTGTACCCACCCCGCGGCACCGGGCCCACGTCCGGGGGCGTCAGCGCCCGTCAGGGTACTGACGGGCGCGGTGGGCCCTGACCTTGTGCCGGTTGCCGCAGCGCTCCATCGCGGACCAGCGGCGGCGCCCGGGACGGGAGGTGTCGACGAAGAGCAGGGGCAGTCGTGTGCGGCGCATTCGCGGACGAGGTCCGCGTACGGGCCGGTGAAGAGGTCGACGGCATCGCGGACGACGGTCCACAGGAGGTGGGTGCCGGTCGCACCCGGAGCCCAGTCGCGGCCTCCGTCCGACGCGAGGCGGGCGACGAGGGGCATCGCGGACGACGGTCCACAGGAGGTGGGTGCCGGTCGCACCCGGAGCCCAGTCGTGGCCTCCGTCCGACGCGAGGCGGGCGACGAGGGGCATCGCGGACGACGGTCCACAGGAGGTGGGTGCCGGTCGCACCCGGAGCCCAGTCGTGGCTTCCGTCCGACGCGAGGCGGGCGACGAGGGGCGGGCGGCTGCGGCCTCGTTCAGCACGGCCAGATCGTCCGGGGCGGCGAGGCGGCCGTGGGCGCAGGCGCCGGTCAGTCGCCACAGCGCGTCCCGCAGCGTGCGGGCTGCGGCGGCCTCCGCCTCGTCCACGTGAGCCGCGTCCCGCGGGCGAGCCGGCTCTCAGCCGCCCAGCGCACCAACCCGTCCGGCTCGCCCGGCACTTCGTAGCGCGCGAGGCCGCCCGGGCCGCCGGTGGGGAGCAGCTCCGGACAGAGCGCGCCCGGGTGGAAGCGGAACGCCCCGCCCTCCGGTGTGCGCAGCGTCGGTCCGGGTGCTGTCGGCGAGTCCATTGCCACCTCCCTCATGTAACCAATACGACTGGTTTCATGACGCTGCACTGGAAGCTAGTGATCGACGCGACCGACCCGCTCGCCCAGGCCGACTTCTGGGCGGAGGCCCTCGGATACGTGACCGAGGACAACAGCGCACTCATCGAGCGGCTGCTCGGCGTGGGGGCCGTACCGCCCGAGCTGACGGTGGAACGGCACGGCCGTCGCTTCTGGCGTGATCTGGCCGCGGTCCGGCATCCGGACGACCCGTACGAGGAGGAGACCGGCACCGGTCTCGGCAGGCGGCTGCTGTTCCAGCGGGTCCCGGAGGTCAAGACGGTCAAGAACCGGCTCCATCTCGACCTGCACCCCGGACCGGAGCGGCGGGACACGGAGGTCGCCCGGCTGGAGGGGCTGGGCGCGACGGTGCTGCGACGGGTGAAGGAGCCGGGCGGCGAGTGGGTCGTCATGCAGGACCCGGAGGGCAACGAGTTCTGCGTGCAGTAGCGTCCGCTTACCGAACCTGACTGACCGGTTTGCGCCCTTGACGGTCGGTCACCTTCTCGCTGAACATTCACCCACACGCCGCACCGAGTACAGCTCCAGCACCCTGCGGCACCGCCGCCGCAGGGTGTCTCGCACGTTCCGTCCAATCCCCGTACGGAATCTTGGAGCCCCCCACATGACCCACTCCGTGCACAGACGCGCCGTCGCAGTCACGGCACTTGCCCTCGCCGGCCTGCTCGCCGCAGCCGTCCCGACCGCAGCCGCAACCGACACCGCCGCGCCGGGCGCCACCCCTTCCCCGGCGGTGCTCGCCGCGCCCGACATCCCTCTCGCGAACGTCCGGGCCCATCTCGCCGACCTCCAGTCGATCGCCACCGCCAACGGCGGAAACCGCGCGCACGGCCGCGCGGGGTACAAGGCCTCGGTCGACCATGTGAAGGCCAAGCTGGACGCGGCCGGATTCACCACCACGGTCCAGCAGTTCACGTCCTCCGGCGCCACCGGCTACAACCTGATAGCCGACTGGCCCGGCGGTGACGCCAACCGGATACTGATGGCCGGCGCCCATCTCGACTCGGTCAGCTCCGGCCCCGGCATCAACGACAACGGTTCCGGCTCGGCAGGCGTCCTGGAGACCGCGCTCGCCGTCTCCCGAGCCCAGCTCAAACCGGACAAGCATCTGCGCTTCGCCTGGTGGGGCGCGGAGGAGCTGGGCCTGGTCGGGTCCCGGTACTACGTCAACAACCTTGCGGCCAGCGACCGTTCGAAGATCACCGGCTATCTCAACTTCGACATGATCGGCTCGCCCAACCCCGGATACTTCGTCTACGACGACGACCCGGCCATCGAGAAGACCTTCAAGGACTACTTCGCGGGCCTCGGCGTCCCGACCGAGATCGAGACGGAGGGCGACGGCCGCTCCGACCACGCCTCGTTCAAGAACGTCGGGATACCGGTCGGCGGCCTCTTCACCGGCGCCAGCCGTACGAAGTCCACGGCGCAGGCCCAGAAGTGGGGCGGCACGGCAGGCCAGGCCTTCGACCGCTGCTACCACTCCTCCTGCGACACCACGTCCAACATCAGCGACACCGCCCTCGACCGGAACAGCGACGCGATCGCCCACGCGGTCTGGGCCCTGTCGGCCGGTACGACCGTCCCGCCGGGCGGTGACGTCTACGAGAACGCGGCCGACGTCTCCGTTCCGGACAACGGGGCCGCCGTCACGTCCTCGGTGACCGTCTCGGGCCGAACCGGCAACGCACCCTCCGCGCTCCAGGTCGGCGTGGACATCAAGCACACCTGGCGGGGCGACCTGGTCATCGACCTGGTGGCGCCGGACGGCACGGCGTACCGTCTGAAGAACTCCAGCGGCAGCGACTCGGCGGACAACGTCATCACGACGTACACCGTGAACGCGTCGAGCGAGGCCGCGAACGGCACCTGGCAGCTCAGGGTCCAGGACGTGGCGGCCCAGGACACCGGCTACATCGACAGCTGGAAGCTCACCTTCTGAGCATCACCTCCAGGCATCGCGCCGTACTTCCGGGCATCTCACGGCAACCGCAGTGCGGGGCGCCCCCTGTGAGGGGCGCCCCGCACCGTCCGCCGAGCCGCAGGCCACAGGCCCGCAAGCCCGCAAGCCCGCAGCGGGCCGGTTACTTCGCCTCGTTCGCCGCCTTCACCAGCGCGTCCTGCGTGACCGCGCCGACGTAGACCTTGCCGTCGTCCGTCATCAGGGCGTTGACCAGGCGGGTCTTGAATACCGTGCCCGTGCCGAAGTCGCCCTTCACCTGGTCGCCGAGGGCGTCCAGGAACTTCCCGGCCTCCGGCGGGACATCGCCCTCGCCGGCCTTCGGCGCCTTGAAGCCCTCGCCGCCGGGGGCGGAGAGCTCGGCGACGGAGGTCCAGCCCTCGCCGATGACGTTCAGGCCGTTGAAGCCCTCCAGCCCCTCGAACTCCTCCAGTCCCTCCTTGGACTTGGGGGCGTCCTTCTCGAGGGCGTTCAGCTCGTCCGCCTCGGTGACCTTCGCGCCCTTCGGCGGCGTGAAGTCGAAGGTGGAGGCGGCGGGCTTCGAGAAGTCGACCCTGGTGAAGCCCGCGTCGACCGCCGCCTTGCCCCCGTCGCTCGGCAGCAGCGTGAACTTCAGCGGCACGCCGTTCTCGGCATCCACCGCGACCTTGATCGAGGCGATCGTCGAGCCGCTCTGCTTCGGCTTGATGACCAGCTGGTACGCGTCCCGGCCGGCAATGCGGGCCGTGCCGTCGACCGTCACGGAGGTCGACGTCTCGTCCGCGGCCTTCAGCGCCTCCTCGGCGAGCTCCTTGGGCGTGGTCGGGAGCTCCTTCGTGGCCTCCTCGCCCGTGCCGTCGTGCTTGCCCTCGCCCGCGCCGCCGTCCTTGCCGTGGACGACCTCGTTCGAGGCGCTGTCGTACGTCCAGACGTCATCCCCGTTGTGGACGACGCTGTACTCCTCGTCGCCCGACCGGAACGACACCCGCTGCTTGTCCTCGCCGTCGGCCGCGACGTCCACCTGGTGCGTGCCGGAGGCCAGCTCCATCAGCTTGGCGTCGGGCGACGCGGAGGCGCCGGACGCGCCCTTGCCGGCCCCCGGCACGAGGCCGTTCGCCAGACCGCCCAGGTCCGGCAGGCCCAGGTCCGTGCTGATCTTCACCGTGCCGGAGAGCTGCTGCGCGTCCGAAGCGGCGATCTTCTCGATGAGCTCCTGTGCCGTGATCTTCGGCAGATCGGGGTCTCCTGACGCGGCGAGCGCCGGGACAAGCCCGATGGTCGCCGCGGCAACGCCGGCCACCGCGGCCGGGACAACATAGCGCGCCGCCCTCCGGCGTGCCGGGACGTCCTCCCCCGGCTCTTCGGTGATCGGTGCGTTCTCGTTCGGTGCCATGGTGTGCCCTACCTCCGTGATAGCGGCGTCGTCCGTCCACACCATCTGACCAAATCGCCCTGCCGAAAACGTCAGCCCCCGGAATCAACTCCGCGTACTGCTGCGGTATGACCCGGGGGCGTCCCGTCTCACCCGACCCGTAGGGGGTGGGCGGTGGTCGGCGCTGGACGAAGACGTAGTCGGCCCCGTACGGGACCTCGACGATCGAGCCCTGGTGACAGCTGCCGGCCGGGGCGGCGGCGCCGACCGAGTTCAGCCGGAGGGTCTCGACGGTGTCCGCGAACAGCCCCCGGTTCTTGCCGGACCGGGTGGCCTTCAGATCCGGCTCGGGGATGTTCCCCGCGCCGCTCGGGGTCCTGGCGATGAGCTTGCCGGTCACGGCGCTGCGGTCCTTGGCGACCCACGGCGAACGTGACGCCGGCGGACGCCGCGATCGCGGTCGCGGTCGCGCCGATCACGATGCCCCTGGTCGGTTCACGGTGGATTCCCCCCGTACTGGCGTCGACGCCCCCTGCGTCAGCTTCTGCGCATGAGTACGAGCGAGTCCTGATCCGGACTCAATCCAAGGATGCGACCCAAGCCCGAGAGGCTCAGCCGGCGCGGTGCACCACCGCGTCGCACAGCTCCTCCAGCGCGGCCCTGGCGTAGCACTTCGGCAGCGGCGCCAGCAACGCCCGCGCCTCCTCCGCGTACCGCACGGTGTCGCGCCGCGCCTGCTCCAGCGCGGGGTGCACCCGCAGCCTGGCCAGCGCCTCCGCGTGCCGCGCGTCGTCCGTGAGGTCGCCCTCCAGCAGCTCGACCAGCTCGACATCCTCGGCCCGGCCGTGCGCGGCGGCCTGCTCCCGCAGCCGGAGCACCGGCAGCGTGGGGATGCCCTCGCGCAGATCGGTGCCCGGGGTCTTGCCGGACTCGTGCGAGTCGGAGGCGATGTCGAGTACGTCGTCGGCGAGCTGGAAGGCGACGCCGAGCCGCTCCCCGTACTGGGTGAGGATGTCGGTGATGCCCTCGTCCGCGCCGGACATCATCGCGCCGAAGCGCCCGGAGACGGCGATCAGCGAACCGGTCTTGCCGCCGATGACGTCGAGGTAGTGCTCGACCGGATCGCGGCCGTCACGCGGGCCCGCGGTCTCCAGGATCTGGCCCGTGACCAGCCGCTCGAACGCCTCGGCCTGGATCCGTACGGCCTCGGGACCGAGGTCGGCCAGGATGTGCGAGGCGCGGGCGAAGAGGAAGTCGCCGGTCAGGACCGCAAGCGAGTTGCCCCAGCGGGCGTTGGCGCTCGCCACACCGCGGCGCACGTCGGCCTCGTCCATCACGTCGTCGTGGTACAGCGTCGCCAGGTGCGTCAGCTCGACGACCACGGCCGAGGGCACGACACCCGGCGCGTACGGATCGCCGAACTGGGCCGCCAGCATCACCAGCAGCGGCCGGAAGCGCTTCCCGCCCGCGCGGACGAGGTGCTGTGCGGCCTCCGTGATGAAGGGGACCTCGCTCTTGGTGGCATCGAGCAGGCCCGCCTCGACAGCCGCCAATCCGTTCTGGACATCGGCCTCAAGTGCCTGGTCCCGCACGCTCAGCCCGAAAGGCCCGACGACGGTCACGAGAGGTACTCCTGTCTGCTGACGATCACGCGGATTGTCGATGTGTCGCTGTCATCACTCAAGTCAGCGTATCGGGTCCCCTTTCGATCACCGGCGGCGCCTTCCCGCCGCCCCCGGTATGTTCGTGATCAACTCATACGACCGGAAGCATCACTGTTGTCCGGAACCGCGACCGAACTCGACGAGAACGGCGAACGGCCTCCGCCCGAAGACGGCCCCGCCTTCCGCGGCCACGGGTCACCTGCTCGGACGCAGGCCCGCCGCCCCGTCCTCCCCTGAGGTTCCCATGCGCATCCGCACGTCCTTCCCGTACGAGACCCGCCACGAGGACATCCGCATCCCGGTGGCCGGGGGCACTCCCCCTGGCTCCGCCGGGGGGACCCCCACCCAGTCCGCAGGCTCCGGGGGACGCACACGGCTGTACGCGCGGGTCTGGCGGCCGCTGACCGACGAGCCCGTGCCGGCGCTCCTCGAATACGTCCCGCACCGCTGACCGACTGGACCGCGCCGCGCGACTGGCAGCGCCACCCCTGGTACGCGGGCCACGGCTACGCCTCCGTGCGGGTGGACGTCCGCGGCCACGGCAACAGCGAGGGCGTCCCGGGCGACGCGTACTCCCCCACGGAGCTCGCCGACGGGGTGGACGTCGTGGAGTGGCTCGCCGGGCAGCCCTGGTGCAGCGGGCGCATCGGGATGTTCGGGATCTCCTGGGGTGGTACGGGCGCGCTCCGGATCGCGGCGCTCGCTCCCGAGCCGCTGAAAGCGGTCGTCACGGTCTGCTCGACCGACGACCGCTACGACAACGAGGGGCACTACCTCGGCGGTTCCGTCCTCGCCGAGGGCATGCACGCCCGGTCGGCGGCCATGCTGGCCTTCGCCGCCCGGCCGCCGGACCCGCTGTTCGCGGGCCACGAGTGGCGCGAGCGGTGGCTGGACCGGCTCGATGCGGTGGAGCCCTTCATCCACACCTGGCTGGAACACCAGACGCGCGACGCGTACTGGCGGGACGGCAGCGTGCGCGAGGACCACGGGGCGATCCGGGCGGCGGTGCTGGCGGTGGGCGGCTGGCACGACCCGTACCGCGACACCGTGCTGCGGCTGGTCGAGTACCTCGACCAGGACCGGGTGCGAGGGCTGATCGGGCCGTGGTCGCACCAGTACCCGGACCGAGGCCTCCCGCCGGGCCCGGCGATCGGCTTCCTCCAGGAGACACTGCGCTGGTGGGACCACTGGCTCCGCGACACGGACACAGGTGTGATGTCCGAGCCGCTGCTCCGCTCCTGGATCAGCGAGTCGCACCCGCCCGCGACCACGTACGGCGAACTGCCGGGCCGCTGGGTCGGCGACGACGCCTGGCCGTCGCCGCGGATCACCCCCGTGGCGCACGCCTTCCAGGGTGCGCCGCTCCTCGTCGACTCCCCCCAGCACACAGGGCTCGACGCGGGCCGCCACCTGCCCTCCGGCGGCGACGCGGACCTGCCGCCGGACCAGCGTGACGAGGACGCCGGGTCGGCGAGCTTCGAGTTCGCGGTCCCCGACCGGGTGGAGATCCTCGGACGCCCCCGGGTGACGTTGCGGCTCCGGATGGACGTGCCCCACGGCCAGGCCGTCGCGCGCCTCTGCGACGTGGCGCCCGACGGCTCCTCCACCCTCGTCACCCGAGGCGCGCTCAACCTCTCGGCCCGGCACGGCCGTGGGACGGTCGGCGCCCGAGAGCCGGCGGACGCCCGCGAGACGGCCGGGGCCCGGCCGCCCGGTGCCACCGAGAACGTCACGTTCGAACTGAGCAGCATCGGCCACACGTTCGCGCCCGGTCACCGCATCCGGCTGTCGGTCTCCTCCGCGTACTGGCCGTGGATCTGGCCCCGGGCCGGCAGTGCAGGCTTCACGCTCGACCCCGCGGGCAGCTCCCTGGAACTCCCCGTCCGCGCCCCCACGACCGACGCGATCGCCTTCGAGGACCCCGAGCAGTCCGAACCCCTCGGCGTCGTCACCCCCGTGACCCTGGACGAGCCCCGCCCCCCGCGGCTGATCGTCCGTGACGTGGCCAAGGGCGAATGGCGCCTCGAGACCACGGCCGGCTTCGGCGGCACCCGTGTTCACCCCGACGGCCTCGAGTTCACCGAGGACGGACTGGAGACGTACACGATCAGGGAACGGGACCCGCTGTCCGCCCGCACCCGCTCCGACTGGAGGATCCGGCTGCACCGGCCCGAACTCACCTGGGACGTCCGCATCGAGACCCGCTCCGAAGTCACCTGCGACGCGGCGCACTTCCTGACCTCGAACGAAGTGGTGTGCCGGCACGGCGACGAGGTCGTCTTCCACCGCACCTGGGAGAAGCGGATTGCGCGTACGGCGGGATAGCCCCGCGTCCCGCGGCGTCGCCTGCGGCGCGGTCCTGGGCGGAACCCCGGTCACTGACGCCACGCGCGCCACCCACGTAACGTGTCCCCCACACACGTGGAAAGCGAGGCAAGCACCGATGCCCGAGCAGAGTCCGCTCGATCTGGCCGAGGGCGACCCCTTCGGCCCGCACAACCTCCCCTACGGCGTCTTCACCACCGCGGACGAACCCGACCGGCGGCGGCTCGGGGTCAGGATCGGTGACCATGTGCTCGACGCGGGGGCGGCGGCGCACACCCTCGGCTCCCCCTATGCCGCGCTGCTCGCGCAACCCAGCCTGAACCCGCTGCTCGCGGCGGGCCGGACGGCCTGGCGTGACGTACGGCGCGCGCTCACCGCGTGGGTCGCCGTGCCCGCGCACCGGCAGGACATCGAGCCCTTGCTGCACCACCTGTCCCGGGTGACGCTGCACCTGCCGTACGAGGTCGCCGACTACGTCGACTTCTACTCCAGCGAGCACCACGCCACGAACGTCGGACACATCTTCCGCCCCGACGGCGAGCCGCTCACGCCCAACTGGAAGCACATTCCGATCGGGTACCACGGCCGCTCCGGCACGGTCGTCGTCTCCGGCACCGACGTGATCCGGCCCGCCGGCCAGCGCAAGGCCCCCGCAGACCCGGCGCCCGTCTTCGGCCCGTCCGTCAAGCTGGACATCGAGGCGGAGGTCGGCTTCGTCGTCGGCACCCCCTCCGAGCTGGGCCGTCCGGTCCCGCTGTCCGCCTTCCGCGAGCACGTGTTCGGGCTGCAGCTGCTCAACGACTGGTCCGCGCGGGACATCCAGGCCTGGGAGTACGTCCCCCTCGGCCCGTTCCTCGGCAAGTCCTTCGCCACCTCCGTCTCCGCCTGGGTCACCCCGCTGGAGGCTCTCGACGCCGCCCGTGTCGCCCCGCCCGCGCGTGACGTTCCCGTACTTCCCTATCTGAACGACTCCGCCGAGGAGGAGCCGGGCGGTTTCGACCTCCGCATCTCCGTCGCCGTCAACGGACAGGTCGTCAGCGAGCCGCCGTTCGCCACGATGTACTGGACGGCCGCCCAGCAGCTCACGCACATGACCGTCAACGGCGCCTCGCTCCGCACCGGCGACCTGTACGGCTCGGGCACGGTCAGCGGCCCGGACGTCCACCAGCGCGGCTCCCTCCTGGAGCTCACGTGGAACGGGCGGGACCCGCTGGACCTGCCGTACGGGAAGCGGACGTTCCTGGAGGACGGCGACGAGGTCACCATGACCGCGTGGGCGCCCGGTCCCGACGGCGTGCGGGTCGGTCTGGGCGAGGTCACGGGCCGGATCGTGCCCGCGGCCGACTAGCGGCCTCCGGCATGCGGGGCGGCGGCGCCGCCCCGCACGGGAGGACACGCCCGCCACGACCGCGAGGGCGCGGGGGCCGCTCCGTCGGCGCCACGAGCGCCCCGACGCCGGCATACGGGCCTGCGCCGCCCGGCGCGTCACCCGTGCTCGGCCAGCCTGAGCACCAGGACCAGGACCGCTGACACCAGCGTGAGCAGGACCCAGGCCGCCACCCACGGCCGGCGTCCGCCCAGCAGATGCCGGACCGCGCCGGTGATCCCGACACCGGCCCCGATCAGCCCCGGTACGCCGATGACCGCCGCAGTCCAGTAGGCCCAGGGGTGCTCGCCGAGGAACCTCAGCAGCAGGACGGCCGGGAGCAGGAGCACTGCCGGCCAGGTGTCGGCGCCCGAAGGCCTGCGCTGTGTGTCCTGCACTGCCGGCGTGTTCATGTGTCCCCCGTTGACGCGATCAAGGTCTGGCGTTCTGAAGGACGCCGGACCTTGATCGCGGGTTGTCCCGCCGCGCGCCGCCGGGGCCGGGGCCGGGATGCGCCTCACCGGCGGAGCCGTCGTGACAGCGGCCGGCGGGGAGTTCGGCGACTGTCCCCACTCCCACCCCGCGTCCGTGGTGTCAGAGCCTGGCTATAGGTTGCGATATCACCGTCTGTGCAAGGAGCACCACGCGCATGTCCATACCGCCGCAACCACCATCGTCCCCAGAGCCGTACCCACAGCCGGGGCCGTACGGACAGCCGGGGCAGCCGGGACCGTACGGACAGCCGGGGCAACCTGGACCGTACGGGCAGCCCGGGCAACCTGGGCAACCCGGTCCGTACGGCGGCCCGCAGGGCTGGTACCCCGCGCCGCCGCAGAAGACCAACACGCTGGCCGTCGTGGCGTTCGTCATGTCGATCGTCTGCGCGCTGCCGCTGGTCCCGCTGATCCTCGGCATCATCGCCCTCTCCCAGATCCGCAAGCGCGGCGAGAAGGGCAAGGGCTTCGCCGTCGCCGCTGTCGCCATCCACGCCGCGACCATCGCGTTCTACGCACTCGTGGTGATCCTCGGAGTCTCCGGAGCGTTCGACGACGGTCCCGAGCCGCGGCGCGACACCAGTGGCCAGGTCACCAGCCCGGGCTCCAGCGACGTGCAGGACATCCGCGAGGGAGACTGCTTCACCACGGAGGACGATCTGGCGGAGTACGGCGACGCGGACGGCGGCCAGGCCGCCTTCTCGGTGCGCATCGTGCCCTGCGACCAGCCTCACGAGGGCGAGGCGTACGCCGTCTTCCAGCTGGAGGACGGGCCGTACCCGGGTACGGAGAAGGTCATCTCGATCGCCGAGGAGAAGTGCGCCGGCACGCCGCTCACCGATTACGTGGGCGAGGCCGCGAAGCTCCCGGAGACGCTGGAGGTGTACTACTACCACCCGCAGTCCGCCGGCTGGACCCTCGGCGACCGCGAGGTCACCTGCTTCCTGGGCGACACCAGCGGCTCGAGCACCGGCTCGGTCCGCGCCGGCGGTTCCTGAGCCGGGGCCGGGCCGCAGGTCACGGACCGAGAGGTCACCGCACGGCACACGCCGGGATGCGCACCGTGCGGTCGCCCGGGCGCCAGGGGCCTGTCGTCGGTCAGTCCTCGTCGTCCGCCGTCCGCTCGCCCTCTGCCTGGGACGGGGTCGTCCTGGAGACGTCGGGGTGCTGTTCCTCGGTCGATTCGGGGTCCTCGCCCTCGGCCTGCGAGGGGGTGGTGTACTCGGGGTACTGGTACTGGTCGATCATGATGGTTCTCCCTTGACCCTCCAGCCCTCCCCTTGGTCGAGCGTAGTCCTTTTACTGCGGCCCGGCCCGCGCGCTCGGACATGCCGAAGGCCCGGTGTCTCCCCCGAGGAGACACCGGGCCTTCGGCATGATCGCGTCCGCCGGCTACCGGACGAACACGCTCGCCTGCCCCGCCAGATCCAGGAAGTACTGCGGCGCCACACCGAGCACCAGCGTGACCGCGACACCCACCGCGATCGTCGTCGACGTGAGCAGCGACGGCACGGCGACCGTCGGGCCCTCGGGCTTCGGCTCGCTGAAGAACATCAGCACGATGACCCGGATGTAGAAGAACGCGGCGATCGCGGACGAGATCACACCGACCACGACCAGCGCGCCCGCGCCGCTCTCCGCCGCCGCCTTGAAGACGGCGAACTTCCCGGAGAAGCCCGACGTCAGCGGAATGCCGGCGAAGGCGAGCAGGAACACCGCGAAGACCGCCGCCACCAGCGGCGAACGCCGCCCGAGCCCCGCCCACTTGGACAGGTGCGTGGCCTCGCCGCCCGCGTCCCGTACCAGCGTGACGACCGCGAACGCGCCGATCGTCACGAACGAGTACGCGCCCAGGTAGAAGAGCACGGAGGAGACGCCGTCGGGCGTGACCGCAATGACGCCGGCGAGGATGAACCCGGCGTGCGCGATCGACGAGTACGCCAGCAGCCGCTTGATGTCGGTCTGGGTGATCGCGACGATCGCGCCGCCCAGCATGGTGACGATCGCGACCGCCCACATGACCGGCTGCCAGTCCCAGCGCAGCCCCGGCAGCACCACGTACAGCAGCCGCAGGAGCGCGCCGAACGCCGCGACCTTCGTGGCCGCCGCCATGAAGCCGGTGACCGGGGTCGGCGCGCCCTGGTAGACGTCGGGCGTCCACATGTGGAACGGGACCGCGCCGACCTTGAAGAGCAGCCCCATCAGGATCAGCGCGCCGCCGATGAGCAGCAGTGCGTCGTTGCCCATCGTGGAGGCGAGCGCGGGGTCGATGGTCTGGATGCTGCCGTCGACGACGTCGGCGATCCTCGCGTACGAGACGGAGCCGGCGTACCCGTACAGCAGCGCGATCCCGAAAAGCAGGAACGCCGACGAGAACGCCCCGAGCAGGAAGTACTTCACCGCGGCCTCCTGCGACATGAGCCGCTTGCGGCGGGCCAGGGCGCAGAGGAGGTAGAGCGGCAGCGAGAACACCTCGAGGGCGATGAAGAGCGTCAGCAGGTCGTTCGCCGCGGGGAAGACGAGCATCCCCGAGATGGCGAAGAGCGCCAGCGGGAACACCTCGGTGGTGGTGAACCCGGCCTTGACCGCGGCCTTTTCGCTGTCGCTGCCCGGTACGGACGCGGCCTGCGCGGCGAACGAGTCGACGCGCTTGCCGTGCGCCTCCGGGTCGAGCCGTCGCTCGGCGAAGGTGAAGATCGCGACCAGCGAGGCCAGCAGGATGGTGCCCTGCAGGAACAGCGCGGGACCGTCGACCGCGATGGCGCCCATCGCCGCGATATGCGCCTTGGTGGTGCCGTACCCGCCGGCGGCGAGCCCGACCACCGCGGCGAACGCGGCGGCCAGCGCGACGACGGTGAGGAACACCTGCGCGTAGTAACGGCCCTTGCGCGGGACGAGCGCCTCGACCAGCACACCGATGACCGCCGCGCCGACCACGATGAGCGTGGGGGCGAGCTGTGCGTACTCGATGTGCGGGGCCGGGATCTTGTCCAGCGGCTCGGCTGCCGTTGTCCACAGGCTGTGGACAGCTGTCGTGCTCACTTGGCCGCCTCCACCTCGGGCTGGGGGTCCTTCTTCTGTACGTCCGACATGGTGTGCTCCACGGCCGGGTTGACGATCTCCGTCAGCGGCTTCGGGTAGACGCCGAGGAAGATCAGCAACGCGATCAGCGGGGTGACCACCAGCAGCTCACGCAGGCGCAGATCCGGCAGGGTCCGCACCTCCTCCTTCACCGGGCCCGTCATCGTCCGCTGGTAGAGCACCAGGGTGTAGAGCGCGGCGAGCACGATGCCGAAGGTGGCGATGATGCCGACCACGGGATAGCGGGCGAACGTGCCCACCAGGACCAGGAACTCACTGACGAAGGGCGCGAGCCCCGGCAGCGACAGGGTCGCCAGACCGCCGATGAGGAAGGTGCCGGCGAGGACCGGGGCGACCTTCTGCACACCGCCGTAGTCGGCGATGAGCCGCGAGCCGCGCCGCGAGATCAGGAAGCCGGCCACCAGCATCAGCGCGGCCGTCGAGATCCCGTGGTTGACCATGTACAGCGTCGCGCCGACCTGGCCCTGGCTGGTCATCGCGAAGATGCCCATGATGATGAAGCCGAAGTGCGAGATCGACGCGTACGCGATCAGGCGCTTGATGTCCCGCTGACCCACCGCGAGCAGCGCCCCGTACACGATGCTGATCAGCGCCAGCACCATGATCGCCGGTGTCGCCCACTCCGACGCCTCCGGGAACAGCCCGAGGCAGAAGCGGAGCATCGCGAAGGTGCCGACCTTGTCGACCACCGCCGTGATCAGTACGGCGACCGGGGCGGTCGCCTCACCCATGGCGTTGGGCAGCCAGGTGTGCAGCGGCCACAGCGGCGCCTTGACGGCGAAGGCGAAGAAGAAGCCGAGGAACAGCAGCCGCTCGGTGTTCGTCGCCATGTCGAGCTGCCCGTTGGCGCGGGCCTCGGCGATCTCCGTCAGCGAGAAGTTCCCGGCGACGACGTAGAGCCCGATGACCGCAGCCAGCATGATCAGTCCGCCGGCCAGGTTGTAGAGCAGGAACTTCACCGCGGCGTACGAGCGCTGGGCCGCCGCGTTCTCGTCGCTGCCCGCGTGGGCACGGTCCCCGAAGCCGCCGATGAGGAAGTACATCGGGATGAGCATGGCTTCGAAGAGGATGTAGAAGAGGAAGACGTCGGTGGCCTCGAAGGAGAGGATCACCATCGCCTCGACCGACAGGATCAGGGCGAAGAAGCCCTGTGTCGGCCGCCACCGATAGTTCTTCGTCTCCGTAGGGGTCTCCCCGCCGGAGGCAGGGGAAGGGTCGGCGTCGTGCCAGCCGGCCAGGATCACGAACGGGATCAGCACCGCGGTCAGCGCGATCAGCGCCACCGCGATACCGTCCACGCCCAGCTCGTACCGCACGCCGAAGTCCGCGATCCAGGCGTGGGATTCGGTGAGCTGATAGCGGTCGCCTGCGGGGTCGAACCTTACGGCCACGACCGCCGCCAGTACGAGCGTGCCGAGCGAGACGAGCAGCGCCAGCCACTTGGCGGCGGCGCGGCGGCCGGCCGGGACGGCGGCCGTGGCGATCGCGCCGATCGCCGGGAGTGCCGCCGTCGCTGTCAGGAGGGGAAAACCAGCGTTTGCCACTTGCGACATCGTGGTCACACCGCCCTCATCAGCAGGGTCGCGGCAATCAGCACCGCCGTACCTCCGAACATCGAGACCGCATAGGTGCGGGCGTAGCCGTTCTGCAGCTTGCGGAGCCGGCCGGAGAGACCGCCGAACGACGCCGCTGTGCCGTTGACGACACCGTCGACCAGGGTGTGGTCCACGTACACGAGCGACCGGGTGAGGTGCTCGCCGCCGCGGACCAGGACGATGTGGTTGAAGTCGTCCTGGAGGAGATCGCGGCGTGCGGCCCGGGTGAGGAGCGAGCCGCGCGGGGCGACCACCGGGACAGGACGGCGTCCGTACTGGACGTAGGCGAGCGCGACGCCGATCACCATCACCACGACCGTGGACGTGGTCACGGCGACCGCGCTGATCGGCGGGTGCCCGTGCTCGAACTCGGTCACCGGCTTCAGCCAGTTCACGAACGACTCGTGGAAGGAGAACAGCCCGCCCGCGAAGACCGACCCGAAGGCGAGCACGATCATCGGCAGGGTCATCGTCCTCGGGGACTCGTGCGGATGCGGCAGATCACCCTTCTCGTCGGGCTGCCAGCGCTTCTCGCCGAAGAAGGTCATCAGCATCACGCGCGTCATGTAGAACGCGGTGATCGCGGCGCCCAGCAGGGCGACTCCGCCGAGGATCCAGCCCTCCGTGCCGCCCTTGGCGAAGGCCGCCTCGATGATCTTGTCCTTGGAGAAGAAGCCGGACAGGCCCGGGAAACCGATGATCGCGAGATAGCCGAGGCCGAAGGTGACGAAGGTGATCGGCATGTACGTCCGAAGGCCGCCGTACCTCCTCATGTCCACCTCGTCGTTCATGCCGTGCATGACCGAACCGGCGCCGAGGAAGAGCCCGGCCTTGAAGAAGCCGTGCGTCACCAGGTGCATGATCGCGAAGACGTAGCCGATGGGGCCGAGGCCCGCGGCCAGGATCATGTAACCGATCTGCGACATCGTCGAACCGGCCAGCGCCTTCTTGATGTCGTCCTTCGCGCAACCGACGATCGCACCGAAGAGGAGCGTGACCGCACCGACGACGGTGACGACGAGCTGTGCGTCCGGCGCCCCGTTGAAGATCGCTCCGGAGCGGACGATCAGATAGACACCGGCGGTCACCATCGTGGCCGCGTGGATCAGGGCCGAGACCGGGGTCGGGCCCTCCATCGCGTCCCCGAGCCAGGACTGCAGCGGCACCTGCGCGGACTTGCCGCACGCGGCGAGCAGGAGCAGCAGCCCGATGACCGTCAGCGTGCCCTCCGACACCTGACCGGTGGCCCCGAGCACCGGGCCGAAGGTGAAGGTCCCGAAGGTCGTGAACATCACCATGACGGCGATCGAGAGGCCCATGTCGCCGACCCTGTTGACCAGGAAGGCCTTCTTCGCCGCCGTCGCGGCGCTGGGCTTGTGCTGCCAGAAGCCGATGAGCAGGTACGAGGCGAGGCCGACGCCCTCCCACCCGACGTACAGCAGCAGGTAGTTGTCGGCGAGGACCAGCAGGAGCATCGCCGCGAGGAACAGGTTGAGGTAGCCGAAGAAGCGGCGGCGGCGCTCGTCGTGCTCCATGTACCCGACCGAGTACAGGTGGATGAGCGAGCCGACGCCGGTGATGAGCAGGACGAAGGTCATCGACAGCTGGTCGAGCTGGAAGGCCACGTCCGCCTGGAAGCCCTCGACCGGGATCCAGCTGAACAGATGCTGGTACAGGGTCCGGTCGTCGCCGGGCCTGCCCAGCATGTCGGCGAAGAGCACGACGCCGATGACGAAGGAGACGGCGGCGAGCAGTGTGCCGATCCAGTGGCCCGTACGGTCGAGCCGGCGCCCTCCGCACAGCAGCAGCGCCGCTCCGAGCAGGGGCGCCGCGACCAGCAGCGCAATCAGGTTCTCCACGTTTCAGCCCCTCACAGCTTCATCAGGCTGGCGTCGTCGACCGAGGCCGAGTGGCGGGAACGGAACAGCGACACGATGATCGCGAGCCCGACCACGACCTCCGCGGCGGCGACGACCATCGTGAAGAACGCGATGATCTGGCCGTCGAGGTTGCCGTGCATCCGGGAGAAGGCGACGAACGCGAGGTTGCAGGCGTTGAGCATGAGCTCGACGCACATGAAGACCACGATCGCGTTCCGCCTGATCAGCACGCCGACGGCGCCGATGGTGAACAACAGGGCGGCGAGGTAGAGGTAGTTGACGGGATTCACCGCTTGGCCTCCTGTCCGTCGCGCTCCGCGTCCCGGTCGCGCTCGGTCCGGTCGTGCTCGGTCCGGTCGTGTCCGTTCCGGCCGGGCTCGTCGCGGTCCCGGCCGAGACGCTCCTCCGAGCGCTGCTCCAGCGCCTTGAGGTCGTTCAGCGCCTCGCTCGACACATCGCGGATCTGACCGCGGGCGCGCAGCGTCTTGTTGACGGTGAGCTCGGACGGGGTGCCGTCCGGGAGCAGACCCGCGATGTCCACCGCGTTGTGCCGGGCGTAGACACCGGGCGCGGGCAGCGGCGGCAGGTGCTTGCCCTCGCGCACGCGCTGCTCGGCCAGCTCCCGCTGGGTCCTGGCGCGCTCGGTGCGCTCGCGGTGGGTGAGCACCATGGCACCGACGGCCGCCGAGATCAGCAGGGCGCCGGTGATTTCGAAGGCGAAGACGTACTTGGTGAACAGCAGGGCGGCGATGCCCTCGACATTGCCGCCCGCATTCGCCTGGCCGAGGCCGACGAACGAGCTCGGGGTCAGCGCGGCGTTGCCGATGCCGGCGATCAGCAGGACGCCGAAGCCGAGTCCGCACAGCGCGGCCCACCAGCGCTGGCCCTTGATCGTCTCCTTGAGGGAGTCCGCGGCCGTGACGCCGACGAGCATGACGACGAAGAGGAACAGCATCATGATCGCGCCGGTGTAGACGACGATCTGGACGACGCCCAGGAAGTACGCCCCGTTGGCGAGGTAGAAGACCGCGAGGATGATCATGGTCCCCGCGAGGCACAGCGCGCTGTGCACGGCCTTCTTCATCAGGACGGTGCACAGCGCACCGATGACGGCGACGCTGCCCAGGATCCAGAACTGAACGGCCTCTCCGGTCGAGGTGGCCGCGGCGAGCGTGGCGCTCATGCGTCGGCCTCCTCGTCCCGGGCCGCGCCCGAAGGGCTTGCCGAGGGATGCAGCTCGCCCTTGGAGGCGGCGACCTGGGGCTCCGTACCGGGCGCCGCCTCGGTGACCAGGCCCCGGTAGTAGTCCTGCTCGTCCATGCCGGGGTAGATCGCGTGCGGTGAGTCGACCATGCCCTGCTCGAGCCCCGCGAGCAGCTGCTCCTTGGTGTAGATCAGGTTCTCTCGGGAGCTGTCGGCGAGCTCGAACTCGTTGGTCATCGTGAGCGCACGGGTCGGGCACGCCTCGATGCACAGCCCGCACAGGATGCAGCGGGCGTAGTTGATCTGGTACACCCGCCCGTACCGCTCGCCCGGCGAGTAGCGCTCCTCGTCCGTGTTGTCCGCGCCCTCCACATAGATGGCGTCCGCGGGACAGGCCCAGGCGCACAGCTCGCAGCCGACGCACTTCTCCAGCCCGTCCGGGTGCCGGTTGAGCTGGTGCCGGCCGTGGAAGCGCGGCGCCGTCGTCTTCTGCTGCTCCGGGTACTGCTCGGTCAGCCGCTTCTTGAACATGGCCTTGAAGGTCACGCCGAAGCCGGCAACCGGGTTCTGGAACGTGCTCTCGGATTCCTCGGATCGCTCAGACACCGTCAGCCTCCTTTCCGTCACGAGGTCCGTCACTGTCAGTATTCGTGCCACCACTGACAATCAACTCGCGGTCGCGGCGCGGCCGCCTGCGCGGCACCGGCGGCAGATCCTGCCCCGGCAGCGGCGGCACCGGGAATCCGCCCGCCATCGGGTCGAACTCCCGGGGCGCGGCCGCCTTCTCCGCCTCTTCGACCCGCTCCTGCTTGCCGCGGAGCATGTCGACCACGAACGACAGCAGTAGTACGGCGAGGACCGCCCCGCCGACGTACAGCACGATCTGCGAGAAGTCCTGGCCCTCGTTCCGCAGCGCCCGCACGGTCGCCACGAGCATCAGCCAGACGACCGAGACCGGGATGAGGACCTTCCAGCCGAGCTTCATCAGCTGGTCGTAGCGGACGCGCGGCAGCGTGCCGCGCAGCCAGATGAAGAAGAACAGCAGCAGCTGCACCTTGAGGACGAACCAGAGCATCGGCCACCAGCCGTGGTTCGCGCCCTCCCAGAAGGTGCTGATCGGGTACGGGGCCCGCCAGCCGCCGAGGAAGAGCGTGACCGAGACCGCCGAGACGGTGACCATGTTGACGTACTCGGCGAGCATGAACAGCGCGAACTTGATGGACGAGTACTCGGTGTTGAAGCCGCCGACCAGGTCGCCCTCGGACTCCGGCATGTCGAACGGGGCCCGGTTCGTCTCGCCGACCATCGTCACGATGTAGATCAGGAACGACACCGGCAGCAGCAGGATGTACCAGCGGTCCGCCTGCGCCTCCACGATCGCCGAGGTCGACATCGATCCCGAGTAGAGGAAGACCGAGGCGAAGGCGGCGCCCATGGCGATCTCGTACGAGATCATCTGCGCGCAGGAGCGCAGTCCGCCGAGCAGCGGGTACGTCGAGCCGGACGACCAGCCCGCCAGCACGATGCCGTAGATGCCGACCGAGGCGACCGCGAGGATGTAGAGCATCGCGATCGGCAGGTCGGTGAGCTGCATCGTCGTCCGCTGGCCGAAGATCGAGATCTCGTTGCCCGCGGGGCCGAAGGGGATCACGGCGATCGCCATGAAGGCCGGGATCGCGGCGACGATCGGCGCGAGGACGTAGACCACCTTGTCCGCGCGCTTGACGATCAGGTCCTCCTTGAGCATCAGCTTGACGCCGTCCGCGAGGGACTGGAGGAGGCCCCAGGGGCCGTGCCGGTTGGGGCCGATGCGCAGCTGCATCCACGCGACGACCTTGCGCTCCCACACGATGGAGAACAGGACGGTCAGCATCAGGAAGGCGAAGCAGAAGACCGCCTTGACGACGACGAGCCACCAGGGGTCCCGCCCGAAGAGCGAAAGGTCCTCGGCGGCGAGCAGGGTCGGTTCGAGGAGTGCCGTGTTCATGCCTCCACCTCCGTGGGAGCCGCGGGGGCCGTGTCGATGTGCGCCTCCGCCGCGGCGGCCGCCGGGCCGATGCGGACCAGTTCGCCGGGGCGGACGCCCGTGTCGCTCAGCACGCCGCCGCCCGTCGAGTTGAGCGGGAGCCAGACCACCCGGTCGGGCATCTCGGTCACCTGCAGCGGGAGGTGTACGGAACCGGCGGATCCGGTGACGGCGAGGACATCGCCGTCCTTGACTCCGGTCTCGGCCGCGGTGGCGGCGGAGAGCCGGGCGACCGCGGCGTGCCGGGTTCCGGCCAGCGCCTCGTCGCCCTGCTGGAGCAGTCCCTGGTCGAGCAGCATCCGATGGCCCGCCAGGACCGCCTCGCCCTCGCCGGGGCGGGGCAACGGCCGGGCGGCCTCGGTGGGCTCGCTCGCCCTGGGGTCCCCCATGCCGAAGGCCAGGGGACCGCTCCACGCCCCCAACCGGTCCATCTCCCGCCGCACGGACCGCAGATCCGGCAGCGCGAGGTGGACGTCCAGGGCGTCGGCGAGCATGTGCAGCACCCGCGCATCGGCAGGTGCCGACGGGCGGGTCATCTGGTCGGGCTTCAGCGCGGCCTCGAAGAGCCGTGCCCTGCCTTCCCAGTTGAGGAAGGTGCCGGGCTTCTCGGCGACGGCCGCGACCGGGAAGACCACGTCGGCACGCTCGGTGACCTCGGTCGGCCGCAGCTCCAGGGAGACCAGGAAGCCGACCGCGTCGAGCGCCTCGCGTGCGCGTGCGGGGTCGGGCAGATCGGCGACCTCGACGCCCGCGACGACCAGGGCACCCAGCTCGCCGGTGGCCGCGGCCTCGACGATCTGGCCGGTGTCGCGGCCGTAGCGGTGCGGGAGCTCCCGTACGCCCCAGGCCGCCGCGGTCTCCTCGCGGGCCCGCGGATCGGTGGCGGGGCGGCCGCCGGGCAGCAGCGACGGGACGGCGCCCGCCTCGACCGCGCCGCGCTCGCCGGCCCGGCGCGGGATCCACACCAGCCTGGCGCCGGTCGCGGTCGCCGCCCGTACCGCCGCCGTCAGGGCGCCCGGCACTGCGGCGAGCCGCTCGCCGACGACGATCACGGCCCCCTCGGCGCGCAGCGCCTGTGCGGCCGTGGCGCCGTCCCCGTCGAGTCCGGTGCCGGAGGCCAGGGCGTTCAGCCACTCGGTCTCGGTGCCGGGTGCGGCGGGCAGCAGGACGCCCGCGGCCTTCCTCAGACCGCGCGTGGCGTGCGTGGCGAGGGCGAAGGTCCGCAGGCCGTGCTTGAGTGCGGCCTTGCGCAGCCGCAGGAAGACGCCGGGTGCCTCTTCCTCGGACTCGAAGCCCGCGAGCAGGACCGCCGGTGCGGCCTCCAGCGAGGTGTACGTGACGCCCGCACCGTCCAGGTCCCTTCCGCGTCCCGCGACCGCCGAGGCCAGGAAATCGGCCTCCTCGGAGGAGTGCACGCGCGCCCGGAAGTCGACGTCGTTGGTGTCGAGGGCGACCCGGGCGAACTTGGCGTACGCGTACGCGTCCTCGACCGTGAGCCGCCCGCCGGTCAGCACCGCCGCCCGGCCGCGAGCCGCCGCGAGCCCGGTGGCCGCGGCTTCCAGGGCCTCCGGCCAGCTCGCCGGCTCCAGCTCACCGCTTTCCTTGTTGCGGACGAGCGGGGTGGTGAGCCGGTCGCGCTGCTGGCCGTAGCGGAAGGCGAACCGCCCCTTGTCGCAGATCCACTCCTCGTTGACCTCGGGGTCGTTGGCGGCGAGCCGCCTCATGACCTTGCCGCGCCGATGGTCGGTGCGGGTCGCGCAGCCCCCCGCGCAGTGCTCGCAGACGGACGGCGACGAGACGAGGTCGAAGGGACGGGCGCGGAACCGGTACGCCGCCGAGGTCAGCGCGCCCACCGGGCAGATCTGGATGGTGTTCCCCGAGAAGTACGACGCGAAGGGGTCGCCCTCACCCGTGCCGACCTGCTCCAGCGCGCCCCGCTCCAGCAGCTCGATCATCGGGTCGCCGGCGATCTGGTTGGAGAAGCGGGTGCAGCGCGCGCACAGCACGCACCGCTCGCGGTCGAGCAGGATCTGGCTGGAGATGTTGATCGGCTTCTCGTACGTCCGCTTCCTGCCCTCGAAGCGGGAGTCGGCCTGGCCGTGCGAGACGGCCTGGTTCTGCAGGGGGCACTCGCCGCCCTTGTCGCAGACCGGGCAGTCGAGGGGGTGGTTGATGAGCAGCAGCTCCATCACGCCCTGCTGCGCCTTCTCGGCGACGGGCGAGGTGAGCTGCGACCTGACGACCATGCCGTCGGTGCAGGTGATGGTGCACGACGCCATCGGCTTGCGCTGGCCCTCGACCTCGACGATGCACTGGCGGCAGGCGCCGACGGGGTTGAGGAGGGGATGGTCGCAGAACCGGGGGATCTCGATGCCGAGCAGTTCGGCGGCGCGAATGACCAGGGTGCCCTTGGGCACGGAGATCTCGATGCCGTCGATGGTCAGGGAGACCAGGTCCTCGGGCGGGACCGCGGCCTCGCCGCTCCCGGAGGGAGCGCCCGTCGTCACAGTCATGCGTTCACCTCCATGTTGTCGTCGTGCCGGTTCGCCCACGCGGTGGACGCGGCCGGGTCGAAGGGGCAGCCCTTGCCACGGATGTGCTGCTCGTACTCGTCGCGGAAGTACGTGAGCGACGAGAAGATCGGCGAGGCGGCGCCGTCGCCGAGCGCGCAGAACGACTTGCCGTTGATGTTGTCGGCGATGTCGTTCAGCTTGTCGAGGTCCTCCATGGCGCCGTTGCCTGCCTCGATGTTGCGCAGCAACTGGACGAGCCAGTAGGTGCCTTCGCGGCAGGGCGTGCACTTGCCGCAGGACTCGTGGGCGTAGAACTCGGTCCAGCGTGTGACGGCCCGCACGACACAGGTCGTCTCGTCGAAGCACTGCAGCGCCTTGGTGCCGAGCATCGAACCGGCGGCGCCCACGCCCTCGTAGTCCAGCGGGACGTCGAGGTGTTCGTCGGTGAACATCGGGGTGGAGGAGCCGCCCGGGGTCCAGAACTTGAGCCGGTGGCCGGGGCGCATGCCGCCGCTCATGTCGAGCAGCTGGCGCAGGGTGATGCCGAGCGGCGCCTCGTACTGGCCGGGGTTCGCGACATGGCCGCTGAGGGAGTAGAGCGTGAAGCCCGGGGACTTCTCGCTGCCCATCGAACGGAACCAGTCCTTGCCCCTGTTGAGGATCGCGGGAACGGACGCGATGGACTCGACGTTGTTCACCACAGTGGGGCACGCGTACAGACCGGCGACCGCGGGGAAGGGGGGACGCAGCCGGGGCTGGCCGCGCCGTCCTTCCAGCGAGTCCAGCAGTGCGGTCTCCTCACCGCAGATGTACGCGCCCGCGCCCGCGTGCACGGTGACGTCGAGGTCGAGTCCGCTGCCGAGGATGTCCGTGCCGAGATAGCCGGCCTCGTACGCCTCACGCACGGCCTCGTGCAGCCTGCGCAGCACGGGCACGACCTCGCCACGCACATAGATGAAGGCGTGGTGGGACCGGATCGCGTAGCAGGCGATCACGATCCCCTCGATGAGGGAGTGCGGGTTGGCGAAGAGGAGCGGGATGTCCTTGCAGGTCCCGGGCTCCGACTCGTCGGCGTTGACCACGAGGTAGTGCGGCTTGCCGTCTCCCTGGGGAATGAACTGCCACTTCATTCCGGTGGGGAAGCCGGCGCCGCCGCGGCCGCGCAGCCCGGAGTCCTTGACGTACGCGATCAGGTCGTCCGGGGCCATCGCCAGGGCCTTGCGCAGGCCCTGGTAGCCCTCGTGGCGCCGGTACGTCTCCAGCGTCCAGGACTCGGGCTCGTCCCAGAAGGCCGACAGGACGGGAGCGAGCAGCTTCTCCGGGCTGGTCTCGCCGCCGGCCTCCGGCTGGGAGGGGCCCTCATAGCTGGTGGACACCGTCATCACTCCCCCTCCTCGGATGCGGCGTCGCGCGGTTCGTCGTGGGCCACCGCGCCGCGCGGGTGGACGACGCGTGGGCGGGGCGGCTCGCCCTTGGCGAGCCGGAGGCCGATCAGGGAGGCCGGGCCCGCGCCGCCGCTCGCCTCGACGGCGCCGGGGCGCCGGTCGGGGAAGCCGGCCAGCATGCGGGCGGTCTCCTTGAACGAGCACAGGGGGGCGCCGCGGGTGGGTTCGACGGTCCGACCGGTCCGCAGGTCGTCGACGAGCTGCCGCGCCGACTCGGGCGTCTGGTTGTCGAAGAACTCCCAGTTGACCATCACGACGGGCGCGAAGTCGCAGGCCGCGTTGCACTCGATGTGCTCGAGGGTGACCTTGCCGTCGTCGGTGGTCTCGCCGTTGCCGACCCCGAGGTGCTCCTTGAGCTCGGCGAAGATGGCGTCGCCGCCCATCACCGCGCAGAGAGTGTTGGTGCAGACCCCCACCTGGTAGTCGCCGGAGGGCTTGCGCCGGTACATGGTGTAGAAGGTGGCGACGGCCGTCACCTCAGCCGTCGTCAGCCCCAGCATGTCCGCGCAGAACCGCATCCCGGTCCGGGAGACATGTCCCTCCTCGGACTGCACGAGGTGCAGCAGGGGCAGCAGTGCGGACCGGCTGTCCGGGTAGCGGCCGATGATCTCCTCGGCATCCGCCACCAGCCGCTCGCGCACCTCCACCGGGTATTCGGGGGCGGGGAGCTGTGGCATCCCGAGCGATACGTCTGTCACCGGTCGACGCCTCCCATCACGGGGTCGATGGACGCGACGGCGACGATGACGTCGGCGACCTGGCCGCCCTCGCACATCGCCGCCATGGACTGCAGATTGGTGAAGGACGGGTCGCGGAAGTGGACCCGGTAGGGGCGGGTGCCGCCGTCGGAGACGACATGGACGCCGAGCTCGCCCTTGGGCGACTCGACGGCCGCGTACGTCTGGCCGGCCGGGACCCGGAAGCCCTCGGTCACCAGCTTGAAGTGGTGGATCAGGGCCTCCATGGAGGTGCCCATGATCTTCTTGATGTGGTCGAGGGAGTTGCCGAGTCCGTCGGGTCCGAGCGCGAGCTGCGCGGGCCAGGCGATCTTCTTGTCGGCGACCATGACCGGGCCGGGTGCCAGCCGGTCCAGGCACTGCTCGACGATCCGCAGCGACTGGCGCATCTCCTCGAGGCGGATGAGGAAGCGGCCGTAGGCGTCGCAGGTGTCGGCGGTCGGGACGTCGAAGTCGTACGTCTCGTAGCCGCAGTACGGGTCGGTCTTGCGCAGGTCGTGCGGGAGGCCGGTGGAACGCAGGACCGGTCCCGTGGCGCCGAGGGCCATGCAGCCGGCCAGGTCGAGATAGCCGACGTCCTGCATCCGGGCCTTGAAGATCGGGTTCCCGGTGGCGAGCTTGTCGTACTCGGGCAGGTTCTTCTTCATCTTCTTCACGAACTCACGGATCTGGTCCACGGCGCCCGGGGGCAGGTCCTGGGCGAGGCCGCCGGGGCGGATGTACGCGTGGTTCATCCGCAGGCCGGTGATGAGTTCGTAGATGTCGAGAATGAGTTCACGATCACGGAATCCGTAGATCATGATCGTGGTGGCGCCGAGCTCCATGCCGCCGGTGGCGATGCACACCAGGTGCGAGGAGAGCCTGTTCAGCTCCATCAGCAGGACGCGGAGGACCGTCGCCCGGTCCGGGATCTGGTCCTCGATGCCGAGCAGCTTCTCGACCGCGAGGCAGTACGCCGTCTCGTTGAAGAACGGCGTGAGGTAGTCCATGCGCGTGACGAAGGTCGTGCCCTGCGTCCAGGTCCGGTACTCGAGGTTCTTCTCGATGCCGGTGTGCAGATAGCCGATGCCGCAGCGGGCCTCGGTGACGGTCTCGCCGTCGATCTCCAGGATGAGGCGGAGCACTCCATGGGTGGACGGGTGCTGCGGACCCATGTTGACGACGATGCGCTCGTCGTCGGCCTTGGCCGCGGACCGGGCGACCTCGTCCCAGTCGCCGCCGGTGACCGTATATACAGTCCCCTCGGTCGTCTCACGTGCCGTCGAAAGGGGCGTCCCGGAGGGACCCGATGACGGGTGGTGGCCGGGAGACGGGTGGGCAGATGGGGTGGTCACGAGTACGACCTCCGCTGGTCCGGAGCCGGGATCTGGGCGCCCTTGTACTCGACGGGGATGCCGCCGAGGGGATAGTCCTTGCGCTGAGGGAAGCCCTGCCAGTCGTCCGGCATCATGATCCGGGTGAGGGCGGGGTGGCCGTCGAAGATCAGGCCGAAGAAGTCGTAGGTCTCGCGCTCGTGCCAGTCGTTGGTCGGATAGACCTCGACCAGCGACGGGATGTGCGGGTCCGTGTCCGGGGCGCTGGCCTCCAGGCGGATCAGCCGGCCGTGGGTGATCGAGCGCAGGTGGTAGACGGCGTGCAGTTCGCGGCCCTTGTCGCCGGGGTAGTGGACGCCGCTCACCCCCGTACAGAGCTCGAAGCGCAGCGCCGGGTCGTCGCGCAGGGTCCTGGCGACGCGGACGAGGTGTTCGCGCGCGATGTGGAAGGTGAGCTCGTCGCGGTCGACGACGGTCTTCTCGATCGCGTTCTCCGGAACGAGGTCCTGCTCCTCCAGGGCGCCCTCGAGCTCGTCGGCGACCTCGTCGAACCAGCCGCCGTACGGCCGGGTGGCCGCGCCGGGCAGGCGTACGGAGCGGACGAGCCCGCCGTAGCCGGAGGTGTCGCCACCACCCTTGTCGGCGCCGAACATGCCGCGCTGGACGCGGATCTCCTCGCCGTGCTCACCGCGCTGCCCCGGCAGGTTCTGCGCGCTGAGCTCCTTCTCGGGGTTCGGCTGGTCGTCGCGTGCGTCGCTCATCGCAGCAGCCCCTTCATCTCGATCGTCGGGAGCGCCTTGAGGGCCGCTTCCTCCGCCTCACGGGCCGCTTCCTCCGCGTTCACGCCGAGCTTGGAGGTCTGGATCTTCTGGTGGAGCTTGAGGATCGCGTCCATCAGCATCTCCGGACGCGGGGGGCAGCCCGGCAAATAGATGTCAACAGGAACAATGTGGTCGACACCCTGCACAATCGCGTAATTGTTGAACATTCCGCCCGAGGATGCGCAAACCCCCATGGAAATCACCCACTTGGGATTGGGCATCTGGTCGTAGACCTGGCGCAGGACGGGCGCCATCTTCTGGCTCACCCGCCCGGCGACGATCATCAGATCGGCCTGCCGCGGCGAGCCGCGGAAGACCTCCATGCCGAAGCGGGCCAGGTCGTACCGCCCTGCACCGGTCGTCATCATCTCGATGGCGCAGCAGGCCAGGCCGAAGGTGGCGGGGAAGACGGACGCCTTGCGCACCCAGCCCGCGGCCTGTTCGACGGTGGTCAGCAGAAAGCCGCTCGGGAGTTTCTCTTCGAGTCCCATTGGTGTGCTCCTCAGCCCCTCAGTCCCATTCCAGGCCGCCGCGCCGCCATACGTACGCGTAGGCGACGAAGACGGTGAGCACGAAGAGCAGCATCTCCACGAGCCCGAAGATCCCCAGGGCGTCGAAGGTGACGGCCCAGGGATAGAGGAAGACGATCTCGATATCGAAAATGATGAAGAGCATCGCCGTCAGGTAGTACTTGATGGGGAAGCGGCCGCCTCCGGCCGGATGCGGCGTCGGCTCGATGCCGCATTCGTACGCCTCGAGCTTCGCCCGGTTGTAGCGCTTCGGGCCGATAAGCGTGGCCATGACCACGGAGAAGATCGCAAAGCCTGCCCCTAGGGCGCCGAGCACGAGAATGGGCGCGTAGGCATTCACGCTCCTCGCTCCTTCCAGTCGTCCTTGACCGTTGGACCGCACCGGGCATCCGTCTCGCCGCCTCGCGAAGATCGTGCACATGTGAGGCAGTTCACAAGCCCGACTGCTCCGCATCCTATGCCTGCCGGTCTGTGATCTGCGACACGGGGTGGGACAACGTCTTTGTGATCTCCACCACCTGACGAAGGATCATGAAGTCGGATGATCGGTGATCTTGCACGCGAAGCGCACGAGCGACTACAAGAAGTCATTCTTCGCCGCGTTACCGCTGGTCAGAGCGGTGGCGTCCCTATCAGGGCAGGCATCCGCACGCAAATTCGCGAGGCACAGAAGGGGGTGATAGAGGGTGCTGTCACTCGGCCGAGGGGCCTCCGGGACGGAGGTGGACACGTGCATCCCTTCACGAGCACGGGCCGCCCTTCCTCGCGAGCGCGGGCCACTACCCCGCCACCCGGCCGGGCCGCTCCTCACGACCCCGGAGTCGCCACCGGAAGAGCGGTTCCGGAGCGCGGCCGACGGTGACCTTTCTGTGACCTGTGCCACTCCCGAGCGCACCCCGGAATTCGGGGCTTGGCCATCGGTGTGAAGGGGTGGTAAGCGACGGGCAATCCGGACCTTTTACTGAAAGGCCTAGATCACAGCCCTGATCACCGATGACCGTTTTGCCCGTTACGGCGTCAATAAGGTTCCCAGGAAAGCGGATTACGGGATTCCGGACGTAACTGTGGCGCAACACACGTTTCTTGAAGGGAACCAGTGGTCCTTGATAGCGGTTGTCCTCATGTCCCACACCGCTCACATACGAAGCCACCGGAAGCCCCGTCCTCGCAGCGCCTCGACGCTCGCGCTCCGGGCCGGAGTTGCCGGTGGCGTCCTCAGCACCATCGCGGTGGCCGGTAGCGCCGGGCCGGCGAACGCCGAGCCGGTGACCGAGACCATCGAGATGCCCGCACTCACACTCGAGTCCCCCGCGATCGCGGCCGCCGTCGCCCTGTCCGCCGAGGCGACCCAGCAGTCCGCCCTCGACGCCCAGCTGCAGACGCAGGAGAACGCGGCCGCGACGAAGGCCGCCACGGCCGCGAAGAAGGCCAAGGCCGAGGCCGTCCGCAAGGCCGAGGCCGAGAAGAAGGCCGAAGAGGCCGCCCGCGCCGCGGCCGAGGAGCGCGCCTCCCGCTCCTCCGAGCGCACGACCCTCTCCGCGTCCTCCCGGAGCACCTCGACCCCGTCCGGCTCCGTCGGGACCGTCATCTCCTTCCTCAAGGCCCAGCTCGGCGACGCGTACGTCATGGGCGCCACCGGCCCCAACGCCTGGGACTGCTCCAGCCTCGTCCAGGCCGCGTACCGGCAGGTCGGCGTGGACCTCCCCCGCGTCTCGCAGGACCAGTCGGTCGCCGGCACCCAGGTGTCCCTGAACAACCTCCAGGTCGGCGACATCCTCTACTGGGGCGGCGCCGGCTCGGCGTACCACGTCGGCGTCTACATCGGCGGCGGCCAGTACCTCGACGCCGCCAACCCCAGCAAGGGCGTCGTGATCCAGGACCTGTCGGGCTACCCGGCGAGCGGTGCGGTCCGGGTCCTCTGACACAGAACCGCACAGAGGCCACCGCCTCCCCGCCCGGGGGCGGTGGCCTTTACGCATCCGCTCTGTAGCCGCATGCCCGAAATCACCCTAGATCGAGGGTATTCGGCAGCCCGAGGCGGAAGCGGATCTCGTCGACCCGCTTGAGGGGTTCGAGTTCCGGGGGCTGATAGTGGCCCCAGGTGGCACACCGCTCGGCGGTCGAGCCGTCGATGTCGAGCAGGGCGTTGACGGCGTGCCGGGCCGCCTCGTTGGCCCCTTCCATCGAGGCCAGGTTCATCCCGGTGCGGACGTAGTCCCCGGCCAGGAAGAAGTTCGGCACCCGGGTCCTTGCGGACGGCCTGTCGTGCAGCGAACCGACCGGATGGATGAGGAGCTGCTCGCGGTTGGCGGGGTTCGGTCCGCCGAGCCCGGTGACGGCGGGGTCGATGAACCAGCCCAGGCGGTCCTCGTCTTTCAGGACGGGATCGCCCGCGGTGCCGACGGCCTCCGTCAGCTGGGCCCAGACCTCGGCGACGAACTCCTCCTTCGTGCACTGTTTTGCGGTCTTGCCGTAGAGAATGCCGGGCTTGTCCCACTCGGAGGCGATGACCGAGACACAGTCGACGGCGCGCCCGTCCCCGTACTCGGCGGGGAAGTCGTGCCCGTCCCAGAACTGCGCCTGCCCGACGGCGGTGACCGACCACGGCGAGTCCAGACAGTTCACATGCCCGTGGACCATCGGGCTGGGGGTGCGCATGTAGAACTGCACCCCCACCATCCAGTCGGTCCGCAGCGCATCGCACCGCGCCAGCTGCGGATCGGCGGCCCGCAGCGCGGGCCCCCAGGTGGGCCGGGCGTGCTCGACCGGCAGTGCGGAGACGTAGTGGTCGGCGGTGACGACCCGGCTGCCGCTGCCGTCCGGAGCGCTGACGCGTATGCCGGTGACCCGGCCGTACCCGTACAGAACCTCCCGTACCTGGGTGGACATTATGAACTCGACGCCCAGGGAACGCAGATGGGCGGTCCACGGGTCGAGCCATGCCTCGTTCGTCGGGCCGTTGAGCACCCGGTCGATGTCTCCGTCGTGGCCGAGACCCAGCAGCCCGAAGACGAGGAAGTTCTCCATGTAGACGCCGGCGACGGTGCGGGTCGACGACTCCTCCGCCCTGGTGGCGGTGAGATTGCGGCTCTGGCCGATGCCGAAGACCCTCTGGTACTCCTCGCTGAAGTCCTCGGCACGGATGAAGTCCCACCAGGGGACGCTCTCCCACTGCCGCTCGCGCCGGGCCTCGCAGCTGGTGAGGAAGACGAGCAGTCGGTTGACGAAGTAACCGAGCTCGTACGCGGGCATGTTCGTGGCCAGCTGGAGTACGGACAGCAACTGATCGCGGATCCAGTCCGGGGTGAGGTCCTGGGGCCTCGGCGGCGTGGTGACGCGCCGCAGCGGGAAGTGCAGATCGGCGCGGCCGCCGGAGCGGGCGAACAGGGTCTCGGTGCCGGAGCGCAGATTGTCGTGGACGCCGTTCGCGTTCCCGGCGTACGGGATACGGCGCAGGGTGTCCGGCAGGTTCCGGTAGAAGCCGGGGATGAACCGGAAGCCGTGCTCGCCCGGGAGCGGCCTGCGGCCGCCGCTTCCGGTGCCGGGGACGTCCATCGAGCGGGCCTTGCCGCCGAGGACGTCGTAGTACTCGTAGACGGTCACGGCGTAACCGCGCTCGGCGAGTTCCTGGGCGGCGCTCAGGCCGGAGACACCTCCGCCGAGGACGGCGACGCGGCGGCCGGGGGCAGCGGCCCGCCCGGTGGCCGCCCGGGCACCTGGGGCAAGGGCGACGGCCCCCACCGCTCCCGCCGTCCCGGCGAGGAACGTCCTGCGGCTGTGTGACCCCCGCGAGTCTGCGTGCATGTCTGTGTGCGTGCTCCCGTCCGTCCCCCTGTGCGTGCTCCCGTGCATGGCTGGAGCCCCCTCCCCCGACGCCTTGTCAGGAATACGTCAGGAAGGTTAGGGAAGGGACGGTCGGGCCGGAAGGGAACAGGCACGGACGGCCACAGCACCTCTACAGTGCGTACACGCGCTGTAGAGGTGCTGTGCTCCGCTCAGCGGCGGGAGGCCGCGCCCTCAGGAGCGGGGACCGGGACGCCGTCCTCGGTCACGTACTTCCTGCCGTCGTCGTACGTGGCGATGGTGAACGAGTCCAGGGTCTCGCCCACCGCCTTGTCCGTGGTCGACCTGTCGTCCCACGTGGCCGCCACCACCGCCTCGTAGCGGATCCGGTCCTTCGAGACGGTGATCCCCTGGAAGGTCGAGGTGTGACCGGCGCGCACGACCTGGCTGGCGCCGTTGCGGGTCCCCACGTTGTCGTCCGCGGGCGCCTCCTCGTAGTACGTCGGCCCGGAGACCGCCACGGTGTAGACCGGCCCGGTGGTCATTCCGGGAGTGGCGGTCGCGTCCGCGTCGACGGACCCTCGCGAGCAGACGTGGTCGTGGCCCATCAGCACCCAGGCCGATGCCGCCCTGCTGGAACACCGGCAGCAAGGCGTCCCGCACGAGCTTCTCGTCGCGGTCCGCAGCTCCGGAGAAGGCCGGCTGGTGGAAGACGGCCACGGCCCACTTGTTCGGGTTGTTCTTCAGCACCTCGTCGAGCCAGAGCCGCTCGGAGTCCGGGCAGTTCTCCGAGCAGGCGGGCAGGTCCGGTGGGGGTCATCAGGTCCCGCGCGTCACCGGTGCCGGCGTTCAGGGTGATGAAGCGGACCCCCTGGTAGTCGGTGCAGGAGGGGGTCTCGCCCAGGGTTCAGCCGAGCCACCGCTGCCACCGAGGCCGTGGCGCCTCGCACCGCCCTGCGGCGATGGCGTCCTGGTAGGCACGCAAGGCCAGTTCCTCGTCGGACCACACCACCCCGTTGCCGTCCGGCTGGGGTTCACCACTCCCGTCGGTCAGCTTGGAGACGGCGAAGGTGCAGGGCCGGCGCGACGGGACGGGTGACGTACCAGCCGGTCGCCGCGACGGCCACGACGGCCGCGAGGACAACCCCGCGGACGACGGCAGAGAGCCCGCGCAAGCGGCGGCCGGGACCGGAGTCGTGGCGGATCACGGCCGCAGCCTACTGGCGTCCGTACGGTCGGACGGGCCGGTCCGCCGGGACTGGGAGCGCGGGCGGACGCTCAGGCCTTCGGGGCCACCTTGCTCAGGCCGTTGATGATGCGGTCCATCGCGTCGCCGCCCGTCGGATCCGTCAGGTTCGCGAGCATCTTCAGCGTGAACTTCATCAGGACCGGGTGCGTCAGTCCGCGCTGGGTCGCGATCTTCATGACCTTCGGGTTGCCGATGAGCTTCACGAAGGCGCGGCCGAGCGTGTAGTAGCCGCCGTAGGTGTCCTTGAGGATCTTCGGGTAGTTCCGCAGGGCGAGTTCGCGCTGCGCCGGGGTCGCGCGGGCATGGGCCTGCACGATGACGTCGGCGGCGAGCTGGCCGGACTCCATGGCGTACGCGATGCCCTCGCCGTTGAACGGGTTGACCAGCCCGCCCGCGTCGCCGACGAGCAGCAGACCGCGCGTGTAGTGGGGCTGGCGGTTGAAGGCCATCGGCAGGGCGGCGCCGCGGATCGGGCCCGTCATGTTCTCGGGCACGTAACCCCAGTCCTCGGGCATCGACGCGCACCAGGCCTTGAGGACCTCGCGCCAGTCCAGCTCCTTGAAGGACGCGGTGGTGTTGAGGACACCGAGCCCGACGTTGGACGTGCCGTCGCCCATGCCGAAGATCCAGCCGTAGCCGGGCAGCAGCCGGTCCTCGCCGGGGCCACGGCGGTCCCACAGCTCCAGCCACGACTCCAGGTAGTCGTCGTCGTGCCGCGGGCTGGTGAAGTACGTACGGACCGCGACGCCCATCGGGCGGTCCTCGCGGCGGTGCAGCCCCATCGCCAGCGACAGCCGGGTCGAGTTGCCGTCGGCGGCCACGACCAGCGGGGCGGAGAAGGTGACCGGCGTCTTCTCCTCGCCGAGCTTGGCGGTGACACCGGTGATCCGGCCGGTGCGGTCGTCGACGACGGGCGCCTGCACATTGCAGCGCTCGTACAGCCGCGCGCCCGCCTTCTGCGCCTGCCGGGCCAACTGCTCGTCGAAGTCGTCCCGCTTGCGGACGAGGCCGTAGTCCGGATAGCTGGCGAGCTCCGGCCAGTCCAGCTGCAGCCGTACGCCGCCGCCGATGATGCGCAGGCCCTTGTTGCGCAGCCAGCCGGCCTCTTCGGAGATGTCGATGCCCATGGCGACGAGCTGCTTGGTGGCGCGCGGGGTGAGGCCGTCGCCACAGACCTTCTCGCGCGGGAACGCGGTCTTCTCCAGGAGGAGTACGTCGAGCCCGGCCTTGGCCAGGTAGTACGCGGTCGTGGAACCGGCCGGGCCCGCGCCGACGACGATCACATCTGCGGTGTGCTCGGAGAGAGGCTCGGTCACGGCGTGGACTCCCGAAGACTCGATTTCGCGTGCTTAAAGGCACTGGACCTGTGCAGTCTATGGGGGCGTAGTGATCCACGAACCGAAGGGTTGTCCCATGAGCGAAACGCTTCCCGCCGCGCCGGTCGTGCAGTTGCGTGTGCCCACCGACGAGGACGCCCTGGCCTGGCACCGGGTCTTCGCCGACCCGGAGGTCATGGAGTTCCACGGGGGCACGCCGGCAGAGCTGTCCGTGTACGAGGAGCTGACGGCCCGGCAGCGCAGACACGACGCGGAGCGCGGCTTCTGCCTGTGGACGCTGCTGGATGCCGAGGGCGAGGTCATCGGCTTCACGGGAGCGCAGCCGTGGCCGCACGCGTGGGGTCCGACGGGCGAGATCGAGATCGGCTGGCGGCTGGCCCGCCGGGCCTGGGGCCGGGGTTACGCGACCGCGGCCGCCCGCGCCGCGCTGGAGCGGGTCAGGGCGGCGGGGGTCACGCGCGTCGTCGCGATGGTGGACTCGCGCAACGAGCGGTCGATCGCGGTGACGCGGCGGCTCGGCATGGAGCTGGCCGAGACGTTCACGACACCGGTGTCGCAGCGGACGGGGTACTGCTTCGGCCTCACGCTGTAGGGCCCGTCCTGCGGATCAGGGCAGCGGCACCGGCCGCCGCTCGGCCACGACGTCCTTCACCCAGCCCGGCAGCGCCACGGCCGCACCGGTCGGCACCCGCACGACCGCGAACGGGAACCAGAGGCCGTCCAGCGGCAGCGCCGCCCCGCCGGACGGGGGGCACTTTCCCTACCCGCCCCTCGCCGAACGGAGGGCAAGCCCTCGGCTCCCCTGCGACACGACCGGTGCCGCGCGGTGGCGCCGCCTGTCCGTCCTCGATCTCCCCCGGAGGTCCGCCTGGGGTGCCTCCGACGGGCTCAGCGTGGAGCCCCGCCGGCGTGTGCCGATGTGCGCCTCCGCCGCGTGGGCCCCGCGCAGCGGCCCCCGCCCCCGCCCACCCGCACCCGCACGCCTTCCGCAGACGCGGCCAGGCCCGAGCCCGCCGCTCCCACCACAAACGCCGAGGCCACACACCCCAGATGCGGTTGCAGTACTAGAACACCGACAGCCCCGTCAGCGTCGTGAAGCGGTCCAGCGCCGCAACCCCCGCCACCGAGTTGCCGTGGCGGTCGAGCCCCGGGCTCCAGACGCACAGCGTGCACCGGCCCGGCACGACCGCGACGATCCCGCCGCCGACGCCGCTCTTGCCGGGCAGGCCGACCCGGTAGGCGAACTCACCTGCCGCGTCGTACGTCCCGCACGTCAGCAGCACGGCGTTGATCTGCTTCGCCTCACTGCGGCTCAGCAGCCGCGTCCCGTCGGCCCGCAGCCCGTGACTGGCCAGAAAACGCGCCGCGAGCGCCAGATCGGCGCAGCTCATCTCGATCGAGCACTGCCAGAAGTAGTCCTCGAGGAGCGTCGGGACAGGGTTGGCGATGGTCCCGTACGAGGCCATGAAGTGGGCCAGCGCCGCATTGCGGTCGCCGTGCTCCGCCTCCGAATCGGCGACCGCAGGATCGAAGGCGACGTCCGGGTTGCCGCTCTCCGCCCGCAGGAACTCCAGGAGTTCACTGCTCGCATCGCCTGTCAGGGTCAGCAGCCGGTCGGTGACGACGAGCGCGCCCGCGTTGATGAACGGATTGCGCGGGATGCCGTGCTCGTACTCCAGTTGGACGAGCGAGTTGAACGGGTTGCCGGACGGCTCGCGCCCCACCCGCTCCCACAGGTCGTGGCCGCCGAGGGAGAGCGCGAGCGCGAGGGCGAAGAGCTTGGTGACGGACTGGGTGGAGAAGGGGTGCTCCCAGTCGCCGGTTCCGTACACCTTGCCGTCGAGGTCGGCGAGGGCGATACCGAAGCGGTTCGGGTCGACGGAGGCGAGGGCCGGGATGTACTCGGCGGGGGTCCCGCTGCCGACCAGCGGGGCCACGTCCGCCGCGACCTGCTCCAGCAGTGCCTGGTAGTCCATGGGCGTGCGCCGGACCGGGTCCTACTGGGGCTTCGTGCCGCGGTGCAGTGCCACGATCCCGCCGCTCAGATTCCGCCACGCCACCTTCGACCAGCCGGCCTTCTGCAGCAGCCCGGCGAGCTCGGCCTGCTCGGGCCACGTCTGGATCGACTCGGCGAGATAGACGTAGGCGTCCGGGTTGGACGACACCGCGCGGGCCACGGACGGCAGCGCCCGCATCAGGTACTCCTCGTACACGGTCCGGAACGGCGCCCAGGTCGGGTGCGAGAACTCGCAGATCACGACACGTCCGCCCGGCTTGGTCACCCGGTACAGCTCGCGCAGCGCCTGGTCCGTGTCGTGCACGTTGCGCAGGCCGAAGGAGATGGTGACGGCGTCGAAGACGTCGTCCCGGAACGGCAGTTTCGTCGCGTCGCCCGCGGTCAGCGGCAGCCACGGGTGCCGCTTCTTGCCCTCGCGCAGCATCCCGAGCGAGAAGTCGCAGGGCACGACGTACGCGCCGGTGCGGGTGAACGGCAGTGAGGACGTGCCGGTGCCGGCGGCGAGGTCGAGGATCTTCTGGGCGGGGCGCGCGTCGACCGCCTTGGCGACCTCCTTGCGCCAGCGCCGGTCCTGGCCGAGCGAGAGCACGTCGTTGGTGAGGTCGTAGTTCGCCGCCACACCATCGAACATGGAGGCGACTTCGTGCGGCTGCTTGTCCAGGGAGGCTCGGGTCACGCCCCCATTGTGCCGCTCGGCCCCGGCCGGAGCGCGGGCAGGGCACGCGGGACGCGCGGAGGGACTCAGCGGCGGCGGTGGACCAGCCGTCCGCCGAGGACGGTCGCGACGCACGTACCGGCGCCGCGCTCCAGCAGAGCCGCCTCGTCGGCCACGTCGAAGGCGGCCAGGTCGGCGCGTCCGCCGACGGTCAGCGGGGCATGCACCGAGCCGGCCAGGTCGAGGCCCGCGACGAGCGGATCGAGGTTCGCCCCGGAGAACAGGAATCCGGGAGCGCCCACGGCGGCGACGACGGTGAGTCCGGAGCGGTCCACCGCAGACCGCACGGTGTCCGGAAAGCTCCCGGCGACCGCCGTCGTGCCGTGCGCCAGCATCCGCTGCAGCCCGCGCCGCACACTGCCCGCCATGCGGGGGGCGTCGAGCTCCAGCGCGTCGAAGGCCTCGCCCGTGATCGGCTCGGTGCCCAACTCGTCCGCCTCGCGCGGGTCCGGGTGGTAGACCCGCGTGAGCAGCCACCGGCCGTTCCACTGCCGGAGCCCCGGCGTGATCACGCCGGGCCAGCGCCGCACCCGCGCCCCGGGCCGGGCGGCCAGCACGTCCTCGTACGGGCCGACGGCCACGATCCGGTCGCCGTCGACGGCCACCGCGCCGTCCACGAGGGCCGCCGCGCCCACCGGAAGGACCAGGGGCGCGGCGTGAACGGTCAGCATGAGGGGCTCAGTTGGCGCTCAGCAGCTTCAGTTCCGGATGCGCCGTACCGCCCTCGATCGCCGTCGAGGAGATGTGCGAGGCGACCCGCTCGTCCACCGGGTCGTTCGCCGGGTCGTCGTGGACGACGATGTGCTCGTACGTCGTCGCCCGCTGCGCCGGGACGCGGCCCGCCCTGCGGATCAGGTCGATGATCTCCTGGCGGTTGGAGCGGTGCTTGGCACCGGCCGAGGAGACGACGTTCTCCTCCAGCATGATCGAGCCGAGGTCGTCCGCGCCGTAGTGCAGCGACAGCTGGCCGACCTCCTTGCCCGTGGTCAGCCACGAGCCCTGGATGTGGGCGACGTTGTCGAAGAAGAGCCGGGCGATCGCGATCATCCGCAGGTACTCGAAGATCGTGGCCTGGGTACGGCCCTTGAGGTGGTTGTTCTCGGGCTGGTACGTGTACGGGATGAAGGCCCGGAAACCACCCGTCCGGTCCTGCACGTCGCGGATCATCCGCATGTGCTCGATGCGCTCTGCGTTGGTCTCGCCCGTGCCCATCAGCATCGTGGACGTCGACTCCACGCCCAGCCGGTGCGCGGTCTCCATGATCTCCAGCCAGCGCTCGCCGGACTCCTTCAGCGGCGCGATCGCCTTGCGCGGCCGCTCGGGCAGCAACTCGGCACCGGCGCCGGCGAAGGAGTCGAGACCGGCGGCGTGGATGCGGGAGATCGCGTCCTCGACGGAGACGCCGGAGATGCGGGCCATGTGCTCGACCTCGGAGGCGCCGAGGGAGTGGATGACCAGCTGCGGGAACTCCTTCTTGATGGCGGCGAAGTGCTTCTCGTAGTACTCGACGCCGTAGTCCGGGTGGTGGCCGCCCTGGAACATGATCTGGGTGCCGCCCAGCTCGACCGTCTCGGCGCAGCGGCGCAGGATGTCGTCGAGGTCGCGGGTCCAGCCCTTCGCGGTGTCCTTCGGCGCGGCGTAGAAGGCGCAGAACTTGCAGGCCGTGACGCACACGTTGGTGTAGTTGATGTTGCGCTCGATGATGTACGTCGCGATGTGCTCCGTACCGGCGTAACGGCGGCGGCGCACGGCGTCGGCCGCGGCGCCCAGCGCGTGCAGCGGCGCCGACCGGTAGAGGTCGAGCGCCTCTTCGGCGGTGATCCGCCCGCCCTCGGCGGCACGGTCCAGGACGGACTGAAGGTCGGCCTTCTCGGTCACCGGGAGTCACCTTTCGGCGGGGTCTGGACGGTCCGAAACAGCCTACGCCAGCGATTTCGCTCGGCTTCCGGCACACCCTCCACCGGACATGCCCCGGGCTCGGCGCCGCCCCGCTTCAGCGCTGCTTCGCCAGATCGCCGGTCGGCTTTCCGGCTCGGGCGTCGGCGGAGACGTACCGCAGGGCGCCGCCGCTCAGTTCGAGCCGGAGGCCCTTCGTGCTCTCGGTGCACATGCCCTGACTGCGCGGGCCGCGTTTCGCGTCGACGACCAGGGTCTTCGCGTCGGCGCGGGTGGCGGTGAGCAGGTCCTCGCAGATGAAGTTGCCGAGGATGTCGGTCTGTTCGGCCTTGCCGATCTGCTCGCCGGTGCGGCCGGGTCCGATGGTGACCTTCATGGTGCCGGCGGGGAGGCCGGACGCGGTGATCGTCCCCTCCCAGGTCCCGATGAACGTCTCCGGTACGTCCTTCTTCCGGGGCGCTCCGCCGTCCGCGGAGGCGCTGGACGACGACGCGGGCGGCTCCGCCATGGCGTCGGGATTGTGGCCACCTCCCGGCAAGAGATCGAAGAGGACGCCCGCGCCGACCGTCACCGTGGCCAGCGCGCCGGCCACGGCGAGCGCGACCGTGCAGCTCACCCTGCGGCCGCCGCCGGGGCGGTCGCGTTCCGTGCTGGTGGTGACGGAGACGGAGAGGCGGCCGTCGGGCGTGCCCTGTGCCGGAACCGCATCGGTCACGGGCGGCGGGGCCTGTGGCATGGGCGGCAGCGAGGACGGCGACGGCGACGAGGGCGACGGCAGTGACGAGGGATCGACCGGAGGGCCGAACTCCCCCAGCGCATGGCTGGTGAACGGCACGGGTCCCGACCCCGCAGCGTCCCGCCGGGCCGGTTCCAGGTCGAGGAGCCGTACCGCTGCCCGGCTGACCTGCTCCACCAGCGGCCCGGGCAGCCAGCCGCCCGCCACCAGCGCGCCCGCGCCGCCCGGCGCGAGCCGGCGGGCGACGTCCTCGGGGGCGGCCGCGCGGACGGGTCCTTGGCCAGGCAGCCGGCGACGAGCTCCCGCAGCTCCCCCGTCAGTGCGCCCAGCTCGGGCTCCTCGTGGACGACCTTGTAGAGCAGCGCGGCCGACGAGTCGCCGGGGAAGGGCGCCGCACCGGTCGCGGCGTACGCGAGGACCGCGCCCAGTGAGAAGACGTCGGCCGCTCCCGTGACCGCGCCGCTGCCGACGATCTGCTCGGGAGCCATGTACCCGGGTGAGCCGACGGAGACGCCGGTCGTGGTGAGCGAGGCGGTGCCGTCCGTCGCTCGGGCGATGCCGAAGTCGATGAGGCGGGGGCCGTCCAGCGTGAGCAGGACGTTCGAGGGCTTGACGTCCCGGTGGACCAGGTCGAGCGCGTGGACGGCGGCCAGTGCCTCCGCGAGGCCCGCGCCCAGCGTCCGTACGGTGTGCTCCGGCAACGGCCCGTGGTCCGTGACGGCCTGTCCCAGCGACGGCCCGGCCACATAGCCGGTCGCCACCCACGGAACGGGCGCGTCCGCGTCCAGGACCGGAGCCGTCCAGGCGCCGCCCACCCGCCGCGCCGCCGCGACCTCGCGGCGGAACCGCTCCCGGAACTGCTCGTCGAGCGCGAAGTGCGGATGGACGATCTTGACCGCGACGGTACGGCCGCCCTCGGAGCGGGCCAGGTACACCCGTCCCATGCCGCCCGCGCCGAGCCTGCCGAGCAACCGGTACGCACCGATGGTCTGCGGCTCGCCCGCTTCCAACGGCTGCATGTGCTCCCCCGATTCGGCTTCCGCCCGACTCCGCGATGTCCGTCCGGGACAGCGTAGAACGCGGGGTGGGCCGGATCACGGGGATTGGGCCCGCCCGCGGATCAACCGATCGGCCGTGGCCCTCATCTCCCTGGGCGTAAATGACATCCCTTGCCCATAAAACGGCAAAAGCCCCGGAGTTCGTGATGAATCGCCGCCGTCTGCGTCTGTCCAAGGCCATCGTGGCCGCCGTCGCCCTCGGCTCGGTCGCGCTCGTCGCGGGCTGCTCGGACGAGGGGGACCCGGTCTCCTTCGACGGCCCGTCGGCGCAGCCGCCCGCGCCCGGGGCCGCGACCGGGGCGCCGGAGGGCGGAGATGCGGCCTCCCGGGCAGCCGCCGAGGCCGCGGCCAAGACCCTGATGCCGACCGGCCCGAAGGCCGAGTTCACCACCCAGAACACCATCGACGACGGGACCAGGACCGGCGTCACGACGCTGCACGGCACGAAGTCCGGCTTCACCGGCAAGGTCTGGGTCTGGGCCCCGAAGCAGTACTTCGACCCCGCGTACGCGCACAGCGGATTCCCCGTGCTCATCGCGCTCCCCGGCGGCAACGGATATCCGAACAATTACTGGATGGGCACCGACCTGAAGCTGCAGAGCAGCATCAGCCGGTGGTCACAGGAAGGAAAGAGCCTTCCGTTCATCGTCGTGATGCCCGTACTCAACCCGGACGACAGGTATTACTACGACGGCAGCGATATTCCGGGGCAGCCGAAAATGGGTACCTGGATGACCGAGGACGTCCCCGATTTCGTCAAGGCCAATTTTCGTACGTTCACCTCACGCGACGGCTGGGCCTTCATGGGATCGTCCTCCGGCGCCTTCGTGGGGCTGAAGTCGGTGCTGCAGCGCCCCGACAGGTTCAAGGCGGTCATCGCCTCCGGCCCGGACACCGTGCCCGACTCCCCGCTGTGGGCCGGACACCCCGCCGAGCAGCAGGCGAACAACCCCGAGAAGCTCGCCGATGTGCTCGGCGCCAGGCCGGACACCAAGGACAACCGGGTCTACCTGGCCTTCCAGATCGGCACGAGGGAGTCCGGGATGAGGAACCTGAAGTCCTTCATCCGTGAGCACACCAAGGGCCCGGTCAGGACGCGGCTGCAGGTCATCCAGGGCGGCGGGCACAACGCCAGGACCTATGTGCAGGGCATGGAGGACGGATCGATCCAGTGGATCAGCCGGCACATGCAGGCGCCCGTCCCCACTCCCTGATCCACGGGTCGGCCCGGGTCAGAGGTCGAGCAGCTCGACCCGTACGTCCGCCGGGAAGCCGGTCGTCGGCCCGGTCCTGCGCGCGAACGACCGTACGCCGGCGAGCTGCTCCGGACCGAAGCGGAAGTCGAGCGTGGTGAAGTACCGCTCCAGCAGCTCGGCGTCGAAGCTCTCCCAGCGCGACGCCTGCTCGGCGACCTTCTTGACCTCTTCCAGGGACAGATCGCGCGAAGCCAGGAACGCCTCGTGGACCTTCCGTACGACACCGGGCTCGCGCGCGAGATAGTCCTTGCGCGCCGCCCACACCGCGAAGACGAACGGCAGCCCGGTCCAGTCCTTCCACATCTGGCCCAGGTCGTGGACCCGCAGGCCGAGGCGCGGCGCGTCGTGCAGCGAGGCGCGCAGGGCCGCGTCCCCGATCAGTACGGCCGCCTCCGCCTCCTGCATCATCACGCCCAGGTCGGGCGGGCAGGTGTAGTAGTCGGGCGTCACGCCGTACTGCTCGGAGAGCAGCAGCTGCGCGAGCCGCACCGAGGTGCGCGAGGTGGAGCCCAGGGCGACCCGCGCACCGCCGAGCTGCTCCAGCGGCAGCTGCGACACGATCACGCACGACATGACGGGCCCGTCGCAGCCGACCGCGAGATCGGGGAAGGCGACGAGGCCGTCGGCGTTGCGGAGGTATTCGACGAGGGTGATGGGGCCGATGTCGAGGTCGCCGCGCACCAGCTGCTCGGAGAGCTTCTCCGGGGTGTCCTTCGTGAGCTCGAGATCGAGCAGGGTCCCGGTGCGGGCCAGGCCCCAGTAGAGGGGCAGGCAGTTCAGGAACTGGATGTGACCGACGCGCGGCCGACTACGACGGTCGTCGGCGGCGGCGTACTCCGCGGGCTCCGCGGGCTCTGCATGACTGTCCACATCGTGAGGCTAGACCTCCGGACCGCGGCGGGAATGGCCGGGGCGGCCGCGTCACAACGCCCGGATGACCGTCAGCATGTCAAGCCGGCATCAAACATCCGGGTGAAGTGATCTTTCCCTCTATCGCTCCCAACACCCTGCGTGCTACGCTCAACGCAAGTTGCAGTTTGGTTTCCCTTGCAGTACAGAGCCTGCGGAGCATGTGACCCGCAGGCTTTTGTAGTTTTCAGACTTGTTTGCAGGTTCTGGAGCAGGGCAACCCTTTGGCCCAAGGAGGGCTTATGGCTACCGGAACCGTCAAGTGGTTCAACGCTGAAAAGGGCTTCGGCTTCATCGCCCAGGACGGCGGCGGCCCGGATGTCTTCGTCCACTACTCCGCGATCAACGCGACCGGCTTCCGCTCCCTCGAGGAGAACCAGGTCGTGAACTTCGACGTCACCCAGGGCCCGAAGGGCCCGCAGGCGGAGAACGTCACCCCGGCCTAAGTTGCCCGGGTCGGCGATCGCGCACGACTTAGCAGTATCCAAGGAGCCCTGCCCCGTACGTTCTGTACGGGGCAGGGCTCCTGCCTTTTCCCGGCCGGGACCGGGGTGTCCTGCGAGACCTCCGGCTCCCCGGCGCCCGCTCAGGCCGGGACCGCCGCCGGGTCCCGGCCGGGCCGCGGCACGGAGGCCAGGAGCCGCCGGGTGTACGGATGCTCCGGCACCGCGAGCACCTGACCGGCGTGCCCAGAGGGGAGTCGTCCAGGCTCGGGGAGCAGGACAGCAGGCCCCGGGTGTACGAGTGGCGGGGGTCGCCGAAGAGGTCGTCCGCGGCACGTGGGCGAGGCCTTCGCGGACCGGGTGGAGGCCGTACCGACGGCTCCCCACACCCCGGCGGGGATCACCGCGGAGCCGCTCACCGGGCCGGTGATCGCCGCCGTACTGCTCCTCGCCCTCACCGCGCTGGACGAGACCCGGGCGGTGGAGTCCTCCCACCAGCTGACGGCCCCGCGGGAGCAGTTGCTCGACCCGAAACGGAAGTGAGCTCCGGGAAGCGGGACGGCCACGGCTCGGGTGGCTACAGCTCCCGGAACATGATGCTCAGCCCGACCGGCCCGTGCGCCGGATGCCGGAACGCCCCCGGGACCGTCCCCAGCGTCCGGAAGCCCAGGGACTCCCACAGCTTCAGCGCCGGGTTCGTCTCCACGACCGCGTTGAAGACCATGCCGGTGTAGCCGTCGTGACGCGCCTGGTCGAGCACGTGCTCGGCCAGGCGCCGGCCGAGGCCGCGGCCCGCCCGGTCCGGGTCGACCATGAAGCCCGCGTTCGCGATGTGCGCGGCCGGGCCGCCGTAGTTGGGGCGTACGTACGCCGAGGCGACCAGCGCGCCGTCCTCGTCCTCGACGACGAACACGTGGTTCGCGGGTGCCATCCACAGCGCGCGGGCGTCGGGCTCGGAGGTGTCGGGGTCCCAGGCGTAGGTGTCCCCGGCGGACACGATCCGGTGCCAGAACGGCCAGATCCGGTCCCAGTCCTCGGCAGTCGCGTCTCTGATCAGCACACTCCGAGTGTCCCAGAGGCCTCACCGACCGTCTCGTGCGCCCGTACCCTGGAACACATGACCGAGCGCAAGCCCCCGGGTGTCGGTTTCGAATCGTGGGTCGACAGGCAGATCCGTGACGCGAATCAGCGCGGCGACTTCAAGGACCTGCCCGGCTTCGGGAAGCCCCTGCCCGACGACAAGGCGCCCTACGACGAGCTCTGGTGGGTCAAGGGCAAGATGCACCAGGAGGGCATCGCCATGCTGCCGCCGGCCCTCGCCCTGCGCAAGGAGGCCGAGGACGCCCTGGAGAAGGCCTACGCGGCGCCCTCGGAGACCGCGGTGCGCCGCATCGTCACGGAGATCAACGAGCAGATCACCAAGATGCTCCTCATGCCGCCCCCGGGCCCGCCGCTCGGCAAGAAGCCGTACGACGTCGAGGAAGTCCTGCGGGACTGGCGGCTCAGGCGCGGCTGAAGCCCCGGGCGCAGCCGAGGCCATGGCGCAGGCGCGTGACGCGGAGGCCACCGATGCCGGGAAGCCACCGATGCCGGGAGGCCACCGATGCCGGGAGGCCACCGGCCGGCGGAGACGTCGCCGTCCGCCGGCGCCGCTACGGCCGCTCCAGGACCGCCGTCACGCCCTGCCCGCCCGCCGCGCAGACCGAGATCAGCCCGCGGCCGGGTGCGTCCCGCTCCGCGAGGAGCTTGGCGAGGGTGGCGACGATACGGGCGCCCGTGGCCGCGCTTCCTGACCCGTCGGCTCGGCCTCCCGGAACCGGCCGCGCTGCATCGCTGGACGCCCGGACACCCCACGCTCGACGGGGAGGTCCTGCATCTGACGGCGGGTTCGCCGACGGCCGGGACGGAGGAGCTTTCGGCGGTGCTCGCCCGGACCGTACTGCCGGTGGCTGCCTCGGACGCCGCTCCGGCAGCGGTCGTTCTCGACGCGACGGGCGTCACGTCCGCCGGCGCGCTCGCCGAGGTGCACGCGCTGCTGCACCCCGTCGTGCGGTCCGTCGCCGCGAGCGGCCGGATCGTGGTGCTGGGCGCCCCGCTCTCCGCCACGGACCACCATCAGGCGGCGGCCCAGCAGACGTTGGAGGGCTTCGTACGTTCCCTGGGCAAGGAGACCGGCCGGAACCTGACGGTGAACCTGGTACGGACGAGCGGGGCCGCGAACGCCGCGGAGTCGACGCTGCGGTTCCTGCTGTCGCCCAGGTCGGCCTACGTCAGCGGGCAGACCGTCGAGGTCGGCGCCGCACCGGTGACCGCCCCCGGCGACTGGGCCCGCCCGCTCGCCGGCACCGCGCTCGTCACCGCCGCCGCGCGCGGCATCGGCGCGGCCGCCGCCGCGACGCTCGTGCGCGACGGCGCCCAGGTCGTCCGTCTCGACGTCCCCCAGGCCCAGGCCGACCTCGTCCGCACCGTCGACCGGCTCGGGGCGACGGCGCTCCCGCTCGACATCACGGCCGACGACGCGGCCGACCGTATCGCCGCCGCCGTTCCCGACGGCCTCGGCATCCTGATCCACAACGCGGGCGTCACCCGCGACCGACGGCTCGCCAACATGCCTGCGGAGCGGTGGAGTTCCGTGCTGGACGTGAATCTGGCGGCGGTCCTCGACACCACGGACGCGGTGCTGAAGGCGGGTGTCGTGGCGAGCGGCGGCCGGATCGTCGCGACCGCCTCCATCGCGGGCATCGCCGGCAACGCGGGGCAGACCAACTACGCGGCGAGCAAGGCCGGAATCATCGGCCTGGTCCGCTCCCCGGCTCCGCGTGCCGGCGCCGAACACGTGGTCCACGGTCAACGCCGTCGCCCCCGGCTTCATCGAGACGAAGATGACCGCGGAGGTGCCCCTGCTGATCCGCGAGGCGGGCCGCCGTACGAACTCCCTGACCAGGGCGGCCTCGCGGAGGACGTCGCGGAAACGACGGCCTGGCTCGCCCATCCGGCCTCAGGACCGGTGAACGGCCAGGTGGTACGCGTGTGCGGCCAGTCCCTGCTGGGCGCGTGATCCCCCAACCCACCGGGCCGCACCCGGCGACGCCACGAAGGAACACACCATGGCGACCCGCACCCTGTCCTCGCCGCCCGCGCTGTGGCCCGTACTTCTCCGGGGAGCGCTCGCGTCGCCGTTCAAGCGGGTACGGGAGGACGCCGTCGTCCCGGCCACGCGGCTCGTGCTCCCGGACGCGGCCGTCGCGCCCGAACGCCTCGCCGCGTACGCCCGGGTCTGCGGATTCTCCGGGACCGGCGCGCTGCCGATCACGTACCCGCACGTCCTCGGCTTCCCGCTCGCCATGCGGCTCATGGCGGACCCGGCGTTCCCGCTCCCTCTCCTCGGGCTCGTCCACACCCGTGTCGACATCACCCGGCACCGGCCGCTGCTGCCGTCCGACCGGCCCGGCCTCACCGTGTACGCGGCCGGACTGAGCCCGCACCGGCGGGGCACCGAGGTGACGATGGTGACGGAGGCGTGGCTGGCGGGCGAGCTCGCATGGGAGTCGCGCAGCACGTATCTGTCCCGCCACGCGCGCGTCGGCGACGTGCCCGGGACGGAGACGGCTCCTGCCCACCCGGCCGCTCCCCCGCCCCTGGACACCCGCGCGCGGTGGCCCCTCGCGGCGGACCTCGGGCGGCGGTACGGCGCCGCGTCCGGGGACCGGAACCCCATCCATCTGTACGCCCTGACCGCCCGGCTCTTCGGCTTCCGGCGCGCCGTCGCCCACGGCGTGTGGACGTTCGCCCGCTGTCTCGCCGAGCAGCCGCACCCAGGGGAAATCCGCTACGCCGAGGCCGAGTTCAGGGCGCCCGTGCTCCTGCCCGGCACCGTGGAGTACGCGACGGACGACGAGGGCGCCTTCGAGCTGCGGGACCCGCGGAACCGGCGACGCGTCCACCTCACCGGCCGGACGGCGTCCACCGCTCGCCCCGCATGAGGTTGCCCAGGCCCTCCCAGGCGAAGTTCATCAGCGTGGCCGCGGCCTCCTTCGCCGAGACGCCCGGCGTCTCGTTCGCCCACCCGGCGAGCGACTCGGCCGCGCCCACCAGCGCCTGGGCGAGCCCTGCCACATCGCGGTCGGCGAGCTCCCCGCCCCCGTGGGCCTCGCGCGCCGCCGCCCCGATGAGCCCGGTCACGAACGCCACGATCTCGTCCCGCATCACCGTCACCTCCGCGGCGAACGGCTCCCCGTGCGTGCGCGCCTGCCGGTGCAGCACCGCCCACGCGTCCGGGTGCTCGGCGGTGTGCCGGAAGAACGCCGCGAGCCCCTCCCACAGCTGCCGGTCCGCCGGGAGCCCCGGATCCACGGCGGCTCGCACCGCCTCGATCAGCGCCGCGGCCTCGCGCCGGATGCAGGCGGTGAACAGATCCTCCTTGGAGTTCAGATACAGATAGACCAGCGGCTTGGACACCCCGGCCAGCTCGGCGATCTCGTCCATGGACGCCGCCCGGTACCCGCGCTGCCCGAACGTGTGCACCGCGGCGTCCAGCATCTGCTGCTCCCGCACGGCACGCGGCATCCGCTTGCCGCTCCTCCCGGCACCCACAGCGCCCATTCCGGCTTTCCTCCCGCCCCGCGGTCCTACCCCGCGGTAAGCCTACGGCCCGCCGGCAGCCGGGGCGGTCCGTGAGCGGCCCGCCCCGGCCCCCGCAGACCGGTGCCCCGGATCGCGGTCGATCCGGGGCACCGGTGAACTACGGGGCGGCTCAGGCGTTGGGGCGCTTGCCGTGATTCGCCTTCTTCTTCTTGCGGGCACGCCGCTTGCTGCCTCGCTTGGACATGGCCAGATCTCCCTGTTTCAGGACTTATCCATGGCCTCGTCAGTCTAGTTTCGGCCCATCGGGACCGCACCGCGACCGCCGCCGGCCGGCTTCACGGCGCGCACGACGGCGGAGTGCATGCCGTCCGCGACCCCATGGGTCGGCGTGACCTCGATGTCGGTGAACCCGGCGGCCAGCAGGCCCTCGCGGTACTCGGCGAAGGAGAGCGCTCCCGCGACACAGCCGATGTGGTCATCGCGCTCGGCACGCTGCTCGGGCGAGAGACCGTCGTCGGCGACGACGTCGGTGACTCCGATCCGGCCACCGGGGGCCAGGACGCGGAAGGCCTCCGCGAAGACGGCCGCCTTGTCCGTGGACAGGTTGATGACGCAGTTGGAGATGACGACGTCGATCGTGTTCGCGGGCAGCGGGACGGCCTCGATGGTCCCCTTGAGGAACTCGACGTTGGTGGCACCGGCCTTCCGTCGGTTGGCCAGCGCGAGGGCGAGCATCTCCTCGGTCATGTCCAGCCCGTACACCGTGCCGGCCGGACCGACACGGCGCGCGGAGAGCAGGACGTCGATGCCGCCGCCGGAGCCCAGGTCCAGGACCCGCTCGCCCTCCTGGAGGTCGGCGACGGCGAGCGGGTTGCCGCAGCCGAGCGAGGCGGCGACGGCTTCGACAGGCAGCAGGTCGCGCTCGTCGGCCGCGTAGAGCGCCGACCCGAAACCCTCCCCGACCTCGACGGGTTCGGCCCCGCAGCATGCGGCCCCACCCTCGGCCACCTGCACCGCAGCGGCCGCGTACCGCCGACGGACGGTCTCGCGCAGATCCACGGGCTGCTCACGCATGACCTCGACCCACCTCCGGAACGACGCATCGACGTTTCTCGAAACAAGGCTCCTCCGTAATTCGACAAACGTCAACACAGAGGGCCCGGGGCCACATCACAACGCCCGTGCCCCGCACCGAGAGTCCTGGGTGCGGGGCACGGGCGTTGCGGGCCGATGTGCGGGCTACACGGCGGCGGGCACCGCGACCTTGCGCCCGGCGTCGGTCGTGGCATCTGTCCGTCCGCAGTGATGGGGAACGGGACAAGAAGCGCCCCGGATCGCATGGGATCCGGGGCGCTTCTGTCGATCAAGTCAACGAGCCGACGACTGTCAGGCCGTCACGGGGACAGTCACCTTCGGCTCGGTCTCGCGCGCATCCACCTCGTCGATCGGTGACGACTTCGCCGCGTTGTACGCGTCGAGGTCGAGGATCTTCTCGCGGGCCGCGACGATGACCGGGACCAGCGCCTGACCGGCCACGTTCGTAACCCCACACTTGGTATGTACGTTAATTAGCGCGGTACAGGCCGACGGAGGGGACCATCATGGCCAAGCCAAAGCGCGTGGGGATCTACGTCAGGATCAGCAAGGACCGCAAGGGGCAAGAGTTAGGGATCCAGCGGCAGGAACAGGCGTGCCGCGAACTGTGCGAACGGCTCGGATGGGGTGTGCACAAGGTCTACCCCGAGAACGATGTGTCTGCCTCCACCACCAGCAAGCGACAGCGAGCGGTCTACTCCGAGATGCTGCGCGACGCGCGGGACGGCCTGATCGACGGCATCGTGGTCTACTCGATCGACCGCCTGACGCGACGGATCACGGAGCTCACCAGCTTCCTGGAGGAGCAGAAGGAACACGGCTTCGCCTTCGCCACGACAGAAGGCGAGGACACCTCCACCGCCAACGGCCGCATGATCCTGACGATCAAAGGCGCGGTCGCCCAGCAAGAGACCGAGCGCATGTCGGAGCGCGTGAACAGCTCACTCCTTCAGCGCCGCGAAAAGGGCAAGCCACATGCGGGAGGCCCGCGTGTTTTCGGATTCGAGCCAGGGTCGAATTTCCAGCGGCTCGTACCGGAGGAAGTCGAGCTGATCCGGCGGGGCTACCAGATGCTCATGGACCAGAGCCAGAAGACCCCCGGCGACGTGGCCCGCATGTGGAACGAGGCCGGCGCGCGCACCCCTGGCACCCAGACCGTGTGGACGATCCAGAAGGTCAAGCGCGTGTACCGCTCCGAGCGGGTCGGAGGCATCGTCACCTACAAGGGCCAGGACATCGGTGACAGCATCTATCCGCACCCGCTGACGCGGGAGGAGTGGGAGAACGTCCAAGCAGTACTCGATGGCCGGGCGACTCCTGCCGCCCAGGGCTCCGGCAAGCGGAAGCACCTCTACTCCGGGTTTCTCAAGTGCGGCGGCTGCGGCTCAACGATGCGCGTGCAATGGGCGACCACCCAAGGGCGCACGTTTCGCCGGACGTTCTGCAACTCCAGTTCGGTGGGGCCGAACGGCCTACTCGGCTGTGGCAAGGTCAGCCGCTCATACACATGGATCGAGGAGCGGCTGAACGAGGTCATGGAGGCCGCGCTCAACAAGCGACAGCCCCAGCCGCAAACAGCCCCGCCCGAAGATCTGACCGCCGTGATCTCTGTCCTGGAGGAGCGAATCCGCGGTCTTCGAAACCGTTGGAAGGAAGGGAAGATGGAAGACGAGGACTACTTCGACTCCCTGAAGCACCTACGCGACGAACTCTTGACGCTGCGCACACGCGAAGCGGCGGCGGTCGTCCAGCGGTCCCGCACCGAAACCGATGTCCTGGCTGTCTGGCGTGACGAGTCCGAGGAGAACCTCGAACGGCGCCGAGCCATCGTCGCCAGCGTGATCAAAGGGGTGGCTGTCTTCAGCGTCGGCAGGGGGCGACGGAAGCCGCCGGAGATCACCTCCATCAATGTCACGCCGGTAGGCGCAGAACCGGAGAGTTCTGCGGATTGACTGACCCCGCCTGGTCAGCGATGTAGCTATCGACGACCGCGGACACGCGTGCGTCGTAGTCATCCGGCGGAGTCCAGCGGTCCAGAATCTCGGTGATCCAGTCCGGAAGCGGTTGGGGGTCACCCGTCACTGGTGACCTCCCCACTTCTGGAGTTTTCCCTTGCGATCTCACGATTGCGGGCCAGGTCGTCAGCGATGCTCGCCGCGATGAGAGCCGCGCCTGATGAGTGGCCGGAGCCCACGTAGCGCCAGCGGGCATCAGTGACCGTGCCAGGCAGGTCGTCCTGCCCCTGGTGCTCTGCTCGCTCCGCTCTGAGCACGGCGTACGTCGTCGAGTAGGCCCGGGACTTGGTGAGGATGTGTCCGCGATAGCCGAGGGTATGAGCCCAGGCCCCCAGCCGTAGCGGCTCGTACTCTGGCAGGCCCCCAAGGCGCCAGCAGGTGCGTATGAGTGTGCGGACGTGTGGTGTCGCAGGTACGGCGTCGATGTCGTCCGCGGTTGCGAGTCGGTGGTCGGCGCCGGCGCCGGACTCGCTGGCGCCCTTGGTGACGTACTTGGCGACGTACGCGGCCACGGCATCGTCGGTCGGGCCGTCGCCGTCGGCGGTCAGCGGACGCAAGTCGAGCTGGGCGCCCCAGCGGTGGACGACTTCTCCTACGGCCGGGCTGTAGAGAGTGCGGACGGCGATGCGCGGAGCCGCAGCACGCACGGCGCTGGCGAGTCGGCTTGTGGTGGCCCAGGTCGGGGGTTCGTCGTCCGGGCCGGTCGGGCCGTCGAGGCGTACTACGGCGTGGATATGGACGGCGGCGCGCTTTTGGTACTCGGCGACTCGGGCGAACGAAAGGCGTGCATGGGCCGGGAAGCGGGACTGTGCGAGGCCGACCGATGAGGCGAGGCGTCGGCGGACGGCGATGACGAAGCGGTCCCAGAGCTTACCTGCGTGTGCGTGCCAGAGGACGTGGGCCGGATAGTCGTAGCAGTCCGGGCACAAGGGCTGACCGACAAGCGGATCGGTCACGGTGTGCACGGCGCCGCATCCGAGAGCGCGGCCGTGGTCGCACTCTCCGCCGGCGCGGCGCGGTCGACATCGTTCGCCGACGCGGTGTACGGGGCCGAAGGACGGCGCGGTCAGGGTAATGAAGAGTCGGGGCCTGGACCGCACCGCATCAGGGACGTTCTTGCCGCCGATCAGGCCCGCGCGGACCAGGTGGAACGTGTCGCCCGCGTGGAGACGGGAGCAAGGGGCGCAGACGGTTGCGCGGCGGTTGCGGCAGCGGACGAGGAGGCGTTCGCCGGGTTCGTTGCGGGTGTCGAAGTGGTGGAGGATCTCGCCGGTCAGCGCGTCCCGAGTGGTGGTCGATCCGGAGAGGTGGACGGGGTGGGCGCAGGCGCCAGTGGCGGTGATCTGTTCCAGCCAGCGTGCGAACTTGGGGTCTTGGGCGAGGCGTATCGCGTCGCGGTCTGCTTCGGAGAGCTGGCGCAGGCGCGCCGCGCGGTCGAGGGCAGCGCGCCTGTCAGCCGAGGTGGTCTTGGGTGTGATGGTGGAGGCCTTCCAGGGTGGGCCGCCGAGGCGGCGGGGTTGGTGGGTGGTGGCGCGCTGTCGGTCATGGGTGGCTCCTTACGTGGGCCGGAGGTGGTGTTGCGTGGGTCAGCGGACGGTGCCGGCGCCCCGGCAGATACGGCAGCGGTGGCGGCGTCCGGTCCAGGTGGTTCGGGCGCCTTCTCCCTTGCAGTGGGGGCACCTCACGCGGCTCATGGGCATGGCCTGGTCTGTCCTTCCTGCTCGGGGGTTAGCTGGAGAAGCCGTTGAACAGCCAGGTCACGAGTCCGTCGATGGTGAAGATGACGGGGGTCTGGCCGAGGTAGAGGCCGAAGAGTCCGATGCAGAGCGCTTCCCAGGTGCGTACATCGCGGGCGCGGACGAGGAGGACGGTGATGATTCCGAAGACCACTACGAGCGGTAGGGCGGACGCTTCGCCGATCACTTTGTGCCTCCTTCGAGCGCGGCGAGGGCGCGGCTGACGTCGGGCAGTTCGGATGTCATGGCGGCGTACTTCCTGGCCGTCGCGGTGGCTTGTTCGGTCGGTGTGAGGTGGGAGCGTGCTCGGCTCCAGCCGCCGTCGGGGCCAGTGCAGACGGCGACTCCGCGTTCCTCGGAGGTGATGGACTGGGCCACGATCACGGCGTCCTTGTTGAGATCGCCGAGGGTCATTTCCGCTGTGCCGGGGTCGTTCACCCGGTGGCAGATCCGGCCGCTGAGCTGGGCGCGCAGCGCGGTGACTCCGGGTCCGAGGTCGGAGCCGACCCGTTGGCCGGCGACGACCAGGTGCATGCCGAGCGCGGCGCCGAGTTGGGCCATCCGGAGGAGCAGAGTCGAGCACTGTTCGGCTTCGGCCTTGCTCTCGCGGGTGCCATCGGAGAGGTAGAGCTCCGCGAGCTCGTCGACGATGACGACGACCGGCACCGGCCGCAGCTTCTCCGGAAGCTCCCAGATCGAGCGCACTCCCGCCGCGCGGCAGGCATGCATGCGTTCCTGCATGTCGAGGACGAGCGCGCCGAGTACGGCGACCGCCTCGCGCCTGCATGTGGTCAGTGCGCTCAGCCGGGCGGCGAACAGGCCGAGTTCCATGCCGCCCTTGCAGTCGATCCCGACGAGGGCGACGGGCTGCGGTGCAAGCTGAATGATCAGCCGGGCAAGGAGCGTGGACTTGCCGGACCGGGTCGCGCCAGCGATCAGCCAGTGCGGAACAAGGCGCAGATCCATCACCCACGCCCCGCCGCTCTCCAGCACGCCTATGAGAGCGGACAGGAGCGAAACCGGGGCGGAGGCCAATCCGGGCCGCTCCAGCGGATCGCTTGCTGTCGCGGTCAGCAGCACAAGACCGCGTTCCGGCGAGGTGACCCGCACCGCATGGACCCGCCAGGCATGTACAAGCGCGTCGGCGGCCGCCATGTACGCGGCCGGGGTTTGGCCTGCGCGGAGTCGTACGACGACGGTCAGCCCCATACGGGTGGCGCGCGGGAACGAGATGCGGGGAGCCACGGGCCGCAACGCCTCGCCCCTGACCAGCAGGTCACCAAGCAGGCCACGGCGCGGACGCGGAGACACGGCAAGGTCGTTGAGGATGGCCACCTTGCGCCAGGTCAACAACACCCGGCAGGCGGCGACCGGGTAGCCGGCGACGTACCAGTGCCAGACGGGTCGGTTGCGCCGGAGCAGGTCGCCGATCACCAGCAGCCAGGCGAGGGTGGCGAGCGCGAAGGCGAGCAGGATCGCGTTCACGCGGCACCACCCGCCTTGGCCGGGGTGCTGGGCACGGGGGTGATGGCGTCGGCCCGGAAGCTGATGCCGTGCCGGTCGCCCATCGCCCAGGCGAACGCGGTCAGCCCGGTGACCTTGACGATCTGGCCTTCTTCCAGGCCCTTGGGTTCACCGGTGACGGCGATCTCGATGACCGAGATGCGCCGGCCGTCCTGCCGTACGGTGACGGCCACCGTGTAGATCGTGTTGCCGTCGCGGTCCTTCTTGACCTCCTTCGTTTCCATGCCGGTTGTCTTTGCTTCGGGCGTGATGGCGCAGCGCAGTACGCCGAGTCGCGTGGTGTCCACAGGAATGGACTGCATTGCGTGGGCCTCCTTGGCCACTAGAGGTGGGCCAGTACTTAAGCTGACGTCACTTGTCCTTACGAGTTACGACTATGGAGTGCTGTACGGCGAGGGGTCAACTACTTATGCTGACGAGTGATGTCGCGCGTGCGACGTACCTACGAGCCCACAGCGAAGGTGCCGAGATGACGGAGATCCAGCGCCCCGGCGCGCTCTACCAGCAGGTCGCCGCGGCCATCCGTGAGTCGATCCTGTCCAGCGAGTTCGATCCGGACGCCCCGCTCCCGTCCGAAGCCCAGCTCATCGCCCGGTACAAGGTCTCCCGACCGACCGTCCGCAACGCCATCGCCGCCCTGCGAGCGGAAGGACTGATCGAGGTACGGCACGGCAAGGGCAGCTTCGTGCGCTCCGGGCGACAGCCGTCGCTCAGCATCGCGCGCCGCGTGGGCCGCACGTCCCGTGGCCGCTTCGTACTCCGTGACGGAGCCGAGTGGGAGCAGGTCGAGGACGTGAGCGTCTACCGCTTGCACGCCACCGAGACCACCGCGCGCCTCCTCGAACTCGAAGCGGAGGAAGCGCTCTTCGGCTGTGACCAGCTGCTGGTTGAGCCTGCCACGGGCACGCGAGCCATGCACCGCATGCTGATCCCGTTCGCCACAGCGGAGGCCGTACCGGATCTTGCAGGGAAGCCGGACGCCGGCCCGGCCACCGTGTACGCCCTGCTGACGAAGGCGGGGCACAAGCTGTGGTGGTCCGAGACGGTACGGGCGCGCATGCCGCTCCCCGATGAGCGCACCGCCCTGCGGCTGCCCGATGCGACCCCGGTCCTCCACCTGACCCGTGTCACATGCGGCACCGACGACCAGCCGCTCGTCCTCGAAGAGCTCCGCCTCGGGGCCGATCGCGCCGAACTCGCCTATCGGATCGAGTCCGAGCCCGCCACCAGCGCCCGGTCCTGAGAACCGGCGATCGGTCGAAACTTTCTTCACTTCCTCAAGGGCGCGCCTGCGGCGCGCCAGGCAGCCTGCCCGCCCCGGCCGGGCATGCGGCGTGGCCGCCGGTCCCGTCCGGGCGCCGGCCGCCCTGCGCGACAGCGCGTCCGAAGGTGGCAGGATTCGACTGGTCGATGTCGGCCGGGGCACGGGTGGCTGGGGGTCGACGTCCTCCGAGGCTTTAGGCAGCTCCCACGGGGCGAGCCTCGAAGAGCAGGGGGCCGATCGGGCACCACAGCGGGCAGGGCAGGAGCCCGCCCGATTCGCCGGGCCAGCGTAAGGCCCCCTGCTCTCTCGCCCCATGGCAGCTACCGCCCAAAGCCTCTGCGGCCGGCGACGTGCCCACGTACCGCGCGCATCCCGTACGGCGCCCATCACGCGGCCCGTCCGTCCTGCTCCGCGACGAGCTCCAGGAGGCGCGCGAGCTCCGCAACCGCTCCCGTCCAGCCCGTCACACGGACGATGCCGCGCCCGTCGGCCGTGGTCCCGGCGACGGCCCGTACGTCCGAGAGTTCCAGGCCGACGCCGAGCACGGCGCGGTTCAGCCGGTCGGCGACGTCCCGCGCTTCGAGCCAGCCCGACAGGTAGTCCACGCTCGCGGACCACAGCCCGCCGTCTGTGTCGATCGCGTCCAGGCCATCATTGACACGGTCGCCGTCAAAGCCACTCACGACTGTCCACCTCTGTCCGATCTTGGGCAACGCTCCGTCAACTTCCTTGTCTGAAGGCGGAAGCGCAGCGCAGCGACCCCGGTTACCATCAGGCACCGGGGACCGCTGCGTCCCCTGCCGGGCCACCCTTCGCTTTCCAGGGCTGATGGGGTGGCCCGGTCTCGGTTTGAGGTTGTTGATCAGTGGTGCGGCCCCCTCGGGCGGGACGGGGGACCCACGGCTGACGGGGCCGCACCTTCGGCCGGAGCGGTCAGGACCGGCCTGACCGGCCCGCTGCCTTTCTCCCGATCGCGTGGGAGGAGGTAGGTAGGCAGCGGACCGGAGCTTTCTACGGCGACGCCGGGCGCCCCGGAGCGGTGTCGAGGTCGAAGCGGCAGTACACCGTCTTGCCGCCTGCTTCCTCCGGGGTCCACCAGAGCGCATCCGCCAGCCGCTGAACGATCAGCAGGCCACGTCCGTGGTCCGGCAGCACCGCTTCAGGGAAGCCGCCGATCAGCTCCGGGGAGAACACCTCACCCATGGGGAACGTCGGCGGGTCGGAGTCCTCATCGGTCACCCCGATGAACAGCCACTTCGGCCACTTCCGGAACGTCACGTCGATGCGGCGAGGACCTCCGGGCCGGGCCAGGCAGTTGTCCGGCACCGCGTGGTTCACGACGTTCCCGACCAGCTCTGACACCGCGAGCTGCGTGTCATCGACAAGGTGCGGGAGCTCCCAGTCCGTGAGCGTCGTCTGCACCATGATCCGGGCGGCTCGAACGGTGTCCGCGGAGTCCGCGAAGAGCGTCACCGCGCGGAACTGCTCAGCCGATCCAGCCGTCATCGGAACGTGCGGCAGGCACACCATCGAAGGCTTCGCTATGCGTTTGCTCCGGGCCAGATCCATGGCGTTCCCTCCCGTCCACCGACGGCTCGTTCCGGCCGTCGTCGCGTGTCAAACAGTCAACGGCGGACACGGTCCGGGCGGGAGCGTTCACTAGGGGGTCCACATGAACACCGGCAAAAGCAAAGGGGGTTCACCAATGAACCCCACAATGTCCCAGGGGCTGTGCCACGATGAACACTGGCTGTCACTTCTCGGATTGGCAGGGGGAGCATGAGCCGGGAGCCGAACGCACAGCTGATCGCAGTCATGAACGAAGCAAAGGTCTCGAACAAGGGCCTAGCGAAGCGGATGCGCGACCACGCCGAGCAGCAGGGCTCAGTGCTGGGAACGACGCACATCGCCGTACAGCGGTGGCGAGATGGCGCCGGCATCAAGCCCGAGACGGCGGCCGTCATGGCAGACGTTCTCAGCGCCAAGCTCAACCGCCGGATCACACCCGGAGACCTCGGCTTCTTCGACCCGTCGGAGAGGTCCGCTCCACAGCCCGTGGGCTACGCCGGCACCGTGCCCGACGTACTCGCCACGCTTGACCAACTCGCCCAGGAGCGCGCCGAGGCCCCTTCGCCCGGACAACTGATCGTCGCCGACGGCGATATCAGCTCCGCCGTTCTGTCATGGATGGTCGCTCGCCCCGACGGCATCCAGGCTAACCGCCCCGCTCAGCAGCGCGTCGGCATGCGCGACGTACGCGCCATCAGGGACGCCGCAAGCACCTTCATGCAACTCGACTTCAAGTACGGAGGCGGCCACGGCCACCGGGCACTACGCCACTACTTCCGCCACGAAGTCCTGCCTCTGCTGGACGCCAGCTATAGCGAGAAGGTCGGCATCGCGCTATTCGGCGCCGCCTCCGAGGTCTCCCAACTGCTGGCGTGGACCGCGTACGACTCCGGGAACCACCCGCTCGCGCACCGCTACCTGACCTCCACACTGCGCCTGTCCCAGGTCGTCGACGACCGCATGTTCGGCGCCCGCATCCTCGCCAACCTCAGCCACCAGGCCAACTACCTCGGCAATCACACCCAGGCCATCCAACTCGCACGCGCCGCCGTCGAAGGCGCCAAGGGCAAGGCGACTCCTCGGGCGATGTCGATGTACTCGGCCATGGAGGCTCGCGCCCTGTCCAACGCCGGCGACCCGACCGGAGCCGGCCGGGCTATGAACGAGGCAGAACGGCACTTCGAGCGCTCCGACACCGCCGACGATCCCGACTGGCTCAGCTACTTCGACTCCGCGGAGCTAATGGGCGAGCTCTGCCACTGCTTCCGCGACCTCAAGATGTGCCGCGAATCCGTCGATCACGCCCAGCGCGCCGTCAACGACACCGACCCCAAGTACGCCCGCACCCTCGGCTTCTGCCGCATGGTCCTCGCCCAGAGCCAACTCCTGAACGGCGAACTCGAAGCCGCCGTCACCACGGCCAGCCTCGCAGTCGACGGCGGCGACTCCCTCCAGTCCGCCCGCTTCCAGCGCTACGTCACCGACTTCCAGACCGAGGTCAGCATCCACGCAGCGAACCCCATCGTGGCCACCTTCAACGACCAGGTGCACGACGCACTCGCCCGCCTGGAGGACGACGAGTAGCGACTACCAGGGCCGCCAGTCACGAGGACCGTCATCGTTCCGCAGCCCGGCGATCCGGCGCCGGTACTCATCCGCGGTGTGCTCGTCTTCGCCGACGTTCTGCATGAGCCAGGTCGTCATGTGGAACTCCTGGATACGACGCAACGTGTCGTACCCGCCCCAGTCGTAGAGGTCCTGACCATACGCGGCCACGAAATCGGCGTACTGCTCGTCGGTCTGCCACCCGAGGCTGTGATGCTCGACGGCCGTCACCATGAGGTCCCACTCCGGATGGTCGAAGCAGAACACCTCAAAGTCGATCAGGACCACTTGCCCGCGATCGTCCACCATGAGGTTCTGCACATGCGCGTCCCCATGCACCGGCCCCTTGGCCGACTCGAACCGCAGCTCCGCGGACTCCTCACGCAACTCACGGTCCCGCTTGCGCAGGAACTCGATGTCATCGACCGGAATCCCCGAGGCCCGACCCAGGCGAAGGTCCGTCTTCCCGAACACGCTGTACGGAGGCAGTTCCAGGCCCGCAGGAAGCTCCAACGCGTGCAGGTCACGCAACACAGCACCGAGCTCCCCGTACGTCGCTCTCCGCTCACCCTCGACGATCAGATGCCAGAAGGTCACTGGGTGCCCGTCGATCAAGAGCGGCTGCTCCAGATCATCGACAACCCGAGCAGCAGCGAACCCCTCGCTCGCCAACCAACGCGAGACCGCCACCTCATTCCGAGACAGGGGCAGGTACTCGACCGACCGCGCAATGCGCACGATCACTGGGGCGGACGCCAGCCGGAACAGCGCGTTCTCCCCGAAGCGAATCAACTCCGCCCCTCTGGCATCTAGCCCCGCAGCCCGGCACGCGGCAACCATCACCTGCGTCGCCTCTGCCGACGTGAACCCTTCACCTGAACTCCGAGCAGCGTCAACCGCCATGCCCGAACCAGCTCCCCTAGTCGCGCGCGATCAACCGGCGCACGCCAACGGGCGACCAACCCACGTACACCGGACACGACAGAGACCGTATCGAGGGCTGCCACTCAGATCGAGGGGGCTGCCACGTCATGTTGCCGACTCCCCTCACCAGCCGCGCACCGCCCGCTAAAGAGCGTAGGCGCCGCTCCTGGGCACGGCGCGGGGTCGACGGCTCCCATACCCGGACGCATAAAGAAGCCATCCGTGCGCGCCGCAGGCGGGGTCGGCCCCGGCGCCGCCCACATGGTGTGTCAACGTCAAGGCTACAGAGACCAAGACACTATCGTTTCAATACGGGAGAGATCGCCGAGCTTCTCGCATTAGTCGCTCATACACTGCGACAAATTCATCAAGCGTCTCCTTGGTCTCCATTGCAGAGCATCGACCATCTTCGACATTTCCCGATTCGAGCTCATTCAGCAGTTCGCCCGCCACCTGCTTCGCAGTTCCGCTCGTCCCGTTAATTGCGGGAAGGGCGGGAACTCCTAGCCCAGGGAGTTGAGAGCCTCTCTCACTTCCTCCTCGCGATAACCGCTCCGCAGGAACAGCTCCTTGGGTCCCAGTGACGCACAGACAGCATCGAGCATGCGGCGCCACTTCGCCATGTCCTCCGGAGATGCCACGATCTCGATCGCCGACGACGCGTCGAAGACCGGCACCTTGCTGTTTCCGGAAACCAGGCGGAACCGGACATAACCCGTGGTCTCCCCGATTTCTCCACGGGCGCGACGGAGGATGCTCAGCAAGTCGCTCGCATCCGTGCGCGTGCATCCTTCGGACTCGATGACCCGGTCCGAAACGTTCGGCAACTCCTTGGCCACCTGAACCACAACTCCGAACCGCTCCGGACTCATCTCCAGAATCCCACCGGAATCTTCGGTACTGGGGTTCGTGAAATCACTCGAGTTCATCGTCGAAGTACTGCTGTCCATTCTTGGGTGTGAACACCGTACGTCCCATCGTGCCGGGGTCCTCGATGACCACGGCTCCCTTGCCCTGGTCCCAGTACCCCACACGCCCTCTCTTGAGGTACTTGACCTGCAGATTGGGCACCTCGCCCGTGATCACCCCGTCCACGTACTCGGCCATGGCCCCTCGGGTCGTTGACCCTCGCGCTGTCCGGACGAATGGGCCTACGCAAAGCCCTACCGCTCAGAAACCGAACGCCGCGAAGTGTTCCCGCAATGGCTGCACTCCTGCAATCACCACCGCGAACACACCGCGCTCGCAGGCAAACCACCCTTAGCCGCGCCCCCAACCTCACAGGGCAATACACCTAGCGCGGGATTGAGCGAATGAACACCTCATCCAATCCGCCCCGGGTGCTGAATTCCCACGTTCCACCGCCTGGGCCGCGAATCGCACGGCTGCCGCGCCGCTGGAGGGGCATCGGCGCGGCCTGCTGCCGAAAGACCCGACCCTACGAGACGGCACCATCCGATTCATCGCCGCACTCGTGATAGATGTACTGGTCGATGTCGAGCGATGCCCTGGCTGCACCCATCCAGGACAGCAGGTCGGCCCCGAGGATGATGCCCTTCTGCTGTGGGTCGTCGAGGTCTCTGATCTCTTGAAGGATCTCCAGAGAGACAGCAGCCTCCCCGGAGTCGACGAGTCGTCCGAGGGCCCCGGCGAGATCCGGCCCCCAGCCGACTACCACCGGCTCCAGATCTTCTGGCCTCGCGCCGCCTCCCGCTGCCCTGGCATGTCGGATCCAGGTTGCATGCGATCGCGGAGGCGACTGCGGGGCCTGCGACTTCCGATCGACGTTGACTCGTCGGGCTCCGCTCCTAGTCTCTGGGAGATTTCCTCCGGCTGCAAAGACTCGCTAACTCCCCTGAGATACATGCGAAATCCGCTCATGGCACGTACCTGTAATTCGTCGGAACCAGAATCTTTCCATCCTTGCTTACGAGAATGAGCCTGCCGTCGCCATCGCGCATCGCATCGAATCTCGACATATTATTCTTCCCAACCCAGTCGGCCTTGAAGCTGTGCGGATCCTCATCGAGGTGCGGACAGCGGCCTCGTCTTCACCACCCCGAACGGCAAACCGCTCGATCCCACCAACGTCACCCGCCGCTTCCGCCGTCTCCTCCAGAGCGCAGGGCTCCGGGCGATCCGCTTCCACGACCTCCGGCACTCGACCGCGACCCTGCTCCTGGAGCAGGGCGTTGACCTCGTCGTCGTCAAGGAACTCCTCGGCCACGCCCACATCAGCGTCACCGCCGGCGTCTACGCCCACGTCCGACTCCGCCTCCAGCGCCAGGCCATCGACACCCTGGGGCACGTCCTCGGCGACCAAGACGACGGCCCCGACTCCCTCACTCACCTCAGTCGTCGTCCGCTGACGTTGCCGTCAGCGTTGCCGTCAAGCACCACAGAAGCCCCACCAGAAACAAACTCTGGGTGGGGCTTCTGCATTCAAGGCCATTGTCTCAAGTGACCGACCGTCTGCTGGCGCGGATCGTTACTCCTCCGGACCAACGATTCTTACCGAATCCGGAAGTTCACTAAGCAAGCCTGAATCACCTGCCACGACCCTGGTTCCCCTAAGTCGAAGGTCACGCAGGGAACTCATACTGAGAAGCGGAGCCACCGATCGCACCTCCCCCCCGTACGTAACCCTGAGCTCTTCCAGATTATTTAGAGCTGACACAGCGTTGAAGTCCAGCGGCTCAGGCTGAATTGACTCCCCTCCGCCAATCAGCCAGCACCGGCGCAGATCTTGGAGGCCTCGAAGGGGGGCAAGGCTCTCAACGCGCGCCTCAAGGATCTCCAGGTCGTCGAGTTTCGTGCAGTTCTCCAACCCGCGAAGATCCACAATCTGCCCCACGCCTTCCAGCTTGAATGATGAGATCCGTGGCGCACTCCTCAGGAATCCCAAATCAATCCTGCTGGATGACCAAAGCGTCAATCTCGTCAGGGCGGGAAACCCTGCGAGGTCAATTGCGCCCGCCCGATCATCTACCGCCAACGCCGTGAGAGATACGTTCCGGACTGCAGGGATCGCCACTTGCCCCCTCGTGAGGAGCACCAGCTCGCGGAGTCCAGCGATTTTAAAAGCCTGCGAGTCGTCGGCAACGCGGCCTTCAATCTCCAGATACTTGAGCTCCGGCAAGCTGGACAAGAAATCAAGGCTGTCCAGCCGCGCACTTCCGCTCACACGGAGGAACAATCCGTTGAATTCCCCGGACCGATACTGCCGGCCGAGTTCACGCTCATCGGTCGACTCGTCGGCTCGCCAATTCAGGACACTATAGTCTGCCCGCATTAAGGAACCTCATTTCGGCGATTCAAAAGCGTACCGCCACCCAGGCCGCCGTATTGATCCATTACCGACTGCTCTTGCTCCCTGATCGCTTTCCAGGAATGACCAGACATATCGTTCACCGATATGTTGGAAATGTCGCTCGTCGTGTAACCCGCCGACTTCACGGCCGCCTTGTCTGAATTGAAAGCGGCATGCAGGCGACTGTGTATGTTGGTTGAGCTGGACCCAACATACACCTTGCCATCCTTCATCGTGATGGTGTAAACCCCGGGCACGGTCGGAGCATCCTTGAATCCGAACGTGCTACACGACGAGTTATGCACCAGCACCGGAGTATTCCCCGCCAGCACATAGTACGTGTGGATGTCCTCAACTGTGAGGTTGTACGTGCGCGCGTGCTTGGTGAACGGGCGGTTGTTCGTCACGGTGACGGTGGCGCCCTCATGCGTGAGCAGTGTCGCACCCGGCTGAAGTTGACCGGCTTCGACCCACCGCTTCTCGGAGGGGGACCAGAAGGGGTGCTCGTGTGTGGCGGTGAGCTTCTTGGGTCCGTCATCGGTCGCGATCGTCAGTTCATTGAAGTACTTGTCGTCGTCGGTGCGAATCAGCCGTGTGACCTTGCGGCTGCCGGATTCTCCCGTCTCAGGGTCCTTCGCGGCGACTTCGTCGCCCAATTCAATGTCTTCAATGTCCTTCGTGGAACCATCAGCCATGAGGACGTCCGTGCCGGCGAGGAAACACTTGCAGCTACCGAGAATTCCTCTCAGCGCCGCTGTGTCGCTGGGCGCAGCCTGAGCACTCTCGGCCTCGAGTCTGCCGTACAGACCTCTCAGTCCTTGGCGGATTGAATATAGCCCTGTAGATACGCCGAGGGATCCTCCTGCGGCGAAATCAATCTCCGCCAGCACAGCATTTTCCGCAGCAGCGATACAGGCTCCGGCTGCCAGAGTGCAGCCAGCGATTACTGCGAGGGCGACCCCGACCCATGGCTGCTCGTAGTCGAGTAGGCCAACTTTGTTCGCTGCCTTACAGAATGCACCAATGTCACCCGCGGAACTTCCTGAGCACATGCCCATTGCCCAGATATGGATGGCGTCTTGGTAGGTATTCCAAGGTGTCAGGATTCCCCGAGCAGCCAACTCCTTGGGCGTGGGTATCGGCACACCACCAATTGTGGGCTTTTCCTCCTCGAGCGAACCTGCCGGTGTGTCGTTGCCGCCGTTGCTACCGCCGTTGCTACCGCCTGTGCCACGGATAGTGCCGTCATCATTCTTGCCTCCGTCCGGATCCCCTGCAGTGCCGCCATCCGGGCGGGTCCATCCGTCGCCATCGTTGCAGCTGTCGCACCAGAGGCCGGTGGGGTCGCTGGCAGTGACGGGGGTGTTGTTGGCGTAGGCGTAGCCGCCCATCTGTTGGGGATCCGTCAGGTCGAAGACAGGGTCGACGCTGATGAAGCGGCCGGTGGTGGTGTCGTAGTCGCGGGCGCCGATGTGGGTGAAGCCGGTGACGGTGTCGATGTCTCCGCCGACGAAACCCTTCTGTCCTGGCCAGAAGGTGGGGGCGGTGCCGCGGGGGGCACCATAGGGCAGGCTTTTGCGGCGGTTGACTGCGAGGGTGGTGGCGCTGACGGACAGTTGGTTGGTGCCGTGGTGGTCGGCGACCAGGAGGCGGACCCTGCCGTCGCTGCTGGTGCGGACAGCGGACCCACCGGGCACGCCGTAGTAGCGGGTGCCGGCCAGAGTGCCCGTGGATTTGGTGAGGACGAGTTCCTGCCCGCCGGGCAGGTACAGGGTGGTGGCGGTCGGTTCCCGCTTGAGGATGCGCGTGCCCTCCGCGTCATACAGGAACTTGGTGGTGGCGCCTGAGACGGTAGAGGTGGCGAGTTTGCCTTCGTCGTTCCAGGTGAGGTCCTGGACGGCGCCGGTGGCAGGGGTCTTCTTCTTGAGGTTGCCGGTGGCGTCGTACTGGTAGGTGTCTGCCCCGGTGGCACCGCCGGAGGCAGTAACGGTGCGTACGGCGTGCGGCTGGGCGGCGCCAGTGGTGGTGGGGTAGGTGTAGGTGCGGGTGATGTCGGCGGTGATGGGGCCGGCCTTGTGCTGGGTCTCGGCGGCGCGGTCGCCGGAGTTGGTGAAGGTCCAGCTGGTCCAGTATGGGTCGACGGTGCCGAGGGCCGGGTTGCCGGTGCCGTTGACCGGTTTGGTGGTGCAGGCGTCGGCGGTGGTCCAGGCCTCGGACAGGCGGCGGGCCCAGTCGTAGGCGAAGCACTGGTCATCCGCGATGGTGCCGTCGTTCTGGTCGTCGCGGATCCGGGTGACGTTGCCGACTGTGTCGTAGGTGTACTTGATGTTCGACAGCGTCTGCGGGCCGGAGGTCTCGCGGTCGACGACCGACGTGGCGAGCCGTCGGGTGACGGTGTCGTACCCGAGGGTCTGGATGACGCGGGCGCCGAGGTTGCCGAGGGATGCCTGCGCGAGCTCACCGAAGGGGGTGTAGCTGGCGCCGGTCAGATAGACCTGGGACAGGGTGCCGTCAACGATGCCGAGCTGGTCCTGGGCGCCGTAGTGGTTGGTGACGGTCTCGGCGGGCAGCGCGGTCGTGGCGTTGGTGTTGCCAGTGCTGTAGGCGGCGGTCGCGGGCAGTCCGCTGACCGGGGTGGTGGTGGTGGCGACGGTGTACGTGCCGGCGAGTTTTTCCTCCCCGGTCACCGACGGCACCGTCACCGTCATCCCGGTGGCCTTACCAGCGGAGTCATACCCGGTGACGGCCGACCTGTAGGCAGCGGCCGGGGTGACAGATGTGTCGTAGCGGGTCGAGGAGGCGAACAGGCCCTTGCCACCCGTGGCAGTGTCGTATGTCCACTCGGCGAGCTTGGTGCCGGTGACCGAACCGGTGCGCAGGCTGGTCTTCCGACCAAGCTCGTCGTAGGTGCTGGCCAGGGTGGTGCCGAGGGCATCTGTGGTGGTGGCAAGGCGGCCATCGGCGCCGTAGCCAATGGTGCTGGCGCCCTTGTCCGGGTCGGTGGTAGCAATCTGCCGGCCGCGCAGATCGTACGCGTAGGTCCAGGAGTTACGACCGGAAGCGTCGGTGACCTTCTCGAGGTTGCCGGCCCGGTCGTAGGCGTAGGTGGTCTTCTCGTACTGGCTGGTGGCCGCGCCGATGACCGGGTTGCGGTCCTTGTACTGACGTCGCTCGGTCGTGCGGCCGCGGATGTCGTTGATAGTGAGGGTCGCGGTCCCGCCAGTTGGCGGAATAGTGGAGGTCCAGGTGTCGCCGAAGGCGGTGGTGGTGCGCCACTTCTCCACGTTCAGCGACAGCGTGACCCCGGCCGTGGGGCGGCCCCGGCCGTCGTACTCGGTGACGACCGAGGTGGGAATCTGGTTTGGGGTGACCACGAGCATCGTGGTGGAGACGGCCTGGTTGTTGTAGAAGGGGGCATCGGTCTGGAAGGCGCGGCCGTGGGTGTCATAGAAGGCGTTGGTGACAGTGCGACCGGTAACACCAATGGCGTCCGACTGGGTCTGCCGCGCGCGCAGAAGCGAGTCGTAGATCGTTACGCTGGTGCCCCAGGTTCCGTTCTCGTACAGGTTCTTCGTCGTCACCGTGGAAGGCGCGGTGGCGGAGATGTTGTACGTGAAGGTGACATTGGGATTCGCGGTGGTGACGCGGCCTGCGCTCCAGACCTTTGTGAGACGTCCGAGGCTGTCATATTCACCGGAGGCAGCGCGCTGGTTGGGTTCAGTGACCTTCAAGGTGACGCCACGATTCCCGTCTAGGGCGGTAGTGGTGGTGTGTCCCTTGGGGTCGGTGACCGTGACAGTTGTGGGCTGGGCACCGGTGGCGGGGTTGTAGTCCGTGGTGACGGGCCGACCATCCTGACCCGCAGCGGAGACTATTCGCCCGTACTGGTCGTAAGCGATCTGGGTGGTGGTCTCCCATACCAACTGGTTGTTGATGTCCAGCTTGGATGCCTGCTCGGTCTTCGTCACGTTCGCCAGCCCGGGCTTCGGGGCGACGCCGGATGGCTGTCCGTCGTAGAAGGTGCGCGAGGACCCGGTGATAGCGGGGGTGAGGTAGCCGAGTCCGCAGGGTGCTTGATCGACGGTGGTGACCTGGGAGGCGTAGGAGATCAGCCAGTTGGTGGTGTCTGGGGTGACGTAGGAGGTGCGGGTGCACTTCGGCTTCACCCCGTTTGCCGTGTCGCCGTCGTCTCCCTCGGCGGTCAGCAGGCCGTAGACCGGGTCGTATTCGCGGGTGGTGGTCAGGGTGCGCCAGGTCGTGCCGTCGTCCAGCAGCTTGCTGGCGGCCTCGGTGACTGTACCCGCGTGGCGGGCAACGGCGTCCGGTAGCACTGGCCCCGGGGTGCTCGGCTTGTCGGGGTCGGTGATCCCGGTGATGTTCTGGGTGGCGGTCGGGTCGGATTCCCAGGGGGTGTAGGTGGTCTTGGCGACTACCTTGCCGCCGCTCCCGTCCTTGTCGTAGGTGCGGGTCTGCGCAGGTCGGCCGGCGAAGTCGTCGCGGTCGGTGATGCCGTTGATCGTGGCTGCAGGCCTGGGGCTGCCGTCGGCGAGGGTGTCACCGGCCATTCCGAGGAAGTAGCTGGCTTCGGCCTTGGTGCGATTGGTGGCACCGGTCAGAGTGCGGACCGTGCCGTAGCCGCGGAAGACGCTCCAGCTGCGGTGCTTGTCAACGTTGAACTCGGAGGTATCGCGGCGCCAGTTGGGGCCGTTGTCGTACTCGTAAGTGGTGGTCTTCGAGGCCGAGCCGGTGCCGGCGGTGGTGTCGTCCTCGACTACCTGGGTGACCAGGTACTTGTGGAACCAGTCCTTGACCGGGTCGACCGCGCCGTCAGGGGTCCACCAGGACGGGTAGCAGCGTTTGGTGTTCTGGTCCGGGGAGGACGGCAGGCTGCTTGAGGTGCACTCGGTGGGGCTGTAGGTGACGAGGGTCTGGCCGCCGGTCTCGTTGGTGACCTGGGTGATGCGGTACTTGTTCAGCGGCGGCCGTCCCTCGGCCGAGTCCACCCGATTCGGCATCGGCGTCCCGCCGAACGTCGTCTTGGGCAGGGTGAGTTCGGTGCCGGAACCGGCTCTGCCAGTGCGCTGGATCGACTCAAGCCACAACGCCGGCTTGGAAACGTCGCCGGTGGCCGGGAACGACTGCGCGAGCGTCCAGGTGTCCACGTAATACAACGTGGTGCCGACCAGAGACAGGGTGGAGATACTCGTCAGGCGCTGACGGGACCAGAACGACGGGGATGGCTTCAGGCACTGGGTACCTGCGGTGCAATTCAGGTCTACCGGGACGTCAGGCCAGTTGGCGGCATGGGCGTCGTCGAACGTGCCGCAGTTCGCGAGGCATCGTTCCGCAACCGTGAAGGACACTCGTCCGGCCGGCTTGTCCGTGGTGAAGATCGCGTCGGTACGCAGGCCGTAGTCGATCCGCTTCAGGTAACCGCCGCGAATGTAGGGGACTGGGTCATCGACCTTGAGGTTCTGGGCGTAGTAGCCGGTCTCCTTAGAGTAGTACAGGGCCATGGCGTTGTGGTGCGGGTCAACGACATAGTCGAGGTTCCAGCGCCAGCCCTGCGTATCGGCCGAGGAGGCGAAGTCCGATCCGTGGCCGGGCTCGCCGCTGTGGTTGCCGTAGACCGGGACGGTGAAGACCGAGTTGGTCTCCTCCTTGCCACTGGTCCACCCTGGCAGGCGGTTCTTGCCGAACCAGTACTGGGTCCCGTCCAGCGAGGTCACTTTCCAGTACTCGTAGTCCTCGTCACCGTTGACATCGTTCGGGGAGCTGCCGAAGATCCGCTCGACGCGCGAGCCGTCGTCGTTGGCAAGCTTCCACACGCTCTTGCCCGCATCCCACACCAGGGAAGTGGACGTGCCATTCAGCGAGAGTGTCGCGTTCTGCGACTTCCAGCACAGATCGCCAACCTTCTCGGTGTTGTTCCCGCCCTGCTTGTCGTTCTCACAACCGGCGTAGCTGCGCTCGATGAACCCTGGCGAGTAGTCCCAGCCCTCACCGATCCACGACGTCTGGTTGTTCGTCGACGACGTCCGACCGTCGACCGCGGATGAGTTGTACGACAGCGCCACCTTTGGCTGCAGCCCTCCCGGGACGGGCGGCACTGTCAGCGGCATACTCCAGCCGAACCCGCCGGAGTTCCCTCCGGCTGACCACGACCCGGACGGGGACAGCGAGGTCGCCTTGAACGACCCCTCCCCACCATCCGCAGCGGCCGCGGCAGCCAGCACCACCATGCTGCTGCTCGTGGCAGCCGTGGTGCGTGACTGCCTGCCCGTGCCTTGGGTGGCCGGGAACGCCACGGTCGCGGTGAGCGTACGACCCGCGGTGTCGTTGTCGGTCGCCAGCGGCACGGCCTTGAGACATTCGGCCTTACCCGGGGTGGTCAGCGCGCAGGCAGGAAGCTGGACCAGGCGCAGCCGGGAGGACCAGCCAGCGCCGAACGCCGACTCGATGCCCGCGTAGTCGACCTGAACTTCGGCCGCACCAGGGGCGGTGGTGGTGCTGGTCGGTTGTATCGACAGCAACAGGCCCTGGATCCCTGCCCGCTGCGTGGTCTTGCGGTTAGCGAGCGTTACGCGTACGTGGTCCGGGCTCGCAGTTCCGGCAGGACGGGTGCCGGGCTTGCCTCCAGCGACAGCAGCGGCTGGCCGACCGATACGGACCGGCAGCGACCCTGCTTGGACTTTGCGATGGTCGTCAGGCTTCTTGGCCGAGCTGCTGGGAGCACCGAGCAAGGCGACGTCTGCCTGCCCGGCGGGCGGCCAGGCGATCTTGCCCGGCGGATGCCATTGGTCGCGTTGTGAGGGCGCGCGCGTCACGAAGCGGTTGACAGTCAGGTCGTTGCCCGGCACCGAAGCGGTCTTCTGCATTGGTCGCAGCGAGAACTCACCACCGGGTTTCGCCCAGGCGGGCGCGGACAACAGCGACAGGCTCAAGGCCGCGGAGAGCAGGCCGACGGAGGTGGTGCGTGCACTGCGCAACCGCAGTAGCGGATGAGTGAAAAACGGCACGCCAGAGCCACGGCGGAACACCATAAAAGACCCCACCCCTAGACCTGCATCTTATGAAGAGCCTGTAAAGCAAAGCCGACACAGCGGCCATTGCACAAGACATAAAACGGGCGCCGTTCAGCGTAGGAGGATCTTGTTGATTGACGATATCGATCGGGAGCGACTCGTTCTGGATCAAGGGCTCGATCAGGGAAGAAGCGTCCGCGGGAGGGCGAAAACATCACAAACGGTCACCAGCAACACCTCCCAAGAGCGGATGGAGCTTCGTCTTCCATTTACCCGAGGTTCACTGTCTCCAAAGAGCTTGGGAAAACCACACGGTGTGAATAGCCTGCGAGTCTCACGCATGCTGCGCGTGCGCTTCAGAAAGGCGCCTCATGACAGACCCGTACACGACGGGCCGAAGAAGCAGACGCTCGATAGCGTTCCTTCTCGCCCTCGGACTACCGTTGACGGCCGTCACCACGCTGGCCCTTCCCGCCGCGGCCGTCGCCGCCGACAGCGCGCCGTCGAACGCCTCCGCTTCAGCCTCCGAGGTCAAGGCGTTCGACTTGGCCGCGAAGACCGGTGAGCGAGTGGAGATCCTCGACCGTCGTGAGGAGACCGTTGAGGTCTTCGCCAACCCCGACGGCACCATCACGCGCCGTCAGCACTCCACCCCGGTGTGGTCCCGCTACGAGGGTGTGTGGAAGAAGGCCGATGCCACGATGGTCCGGCACGCCGAGGGCACGGTCGGCCCCTCTTCGCCGGCCTTCGGTATCACCTTCTCCGGCGGCGGCAACGGCCCGCTGGCGACCATGACGAAGGACAGCAAGAGCCTGTCGCTGTCCTGGCCCAGCGCGCTTCCGCAGCCGGTCCTGGACGGCAACACCGCGCTGTACAAGTCGGTCCTGCCCGACGTGGACCTGAAGGTCATCGCCGAAGTCGACGGGTTTGCCGAGCACCTGATCATCAACACCCCGCAGGCGGCAGCGAACCCCGCGGTCAAGAGCATCAAGCTCGGCATCGCCACCACCGGTGTCACCCTCACCGACGACGCCGGCGACAACCTGACCGCCAAGGACGCCGACGGCAACGTCGTCTTCAGCGCCCCCAGTCCGAAGATGTGGGAGCAGCCGGCCGCAACCGATGAGCAGCCGCAGGCCGCCAAGGCACGCGTGGCCGCCGCGGACGCCGACGAGCAGCCGCAGACCGCGCCGGTGAGCGCCGACGTCACCGGCGACACGCTGACGCTGACCCCTGACCCCACGCTGCTGGCCACCGCAGACCAGTTCCCGCTGGTGGTGGACCCGCCCTTCACCGGCGGTTACCGGGAGAAGTGGGCCGTGGTGTATTCGGCTACCCCCAGTGAGGCCTACCCGAACGGGTCCGGCTGGCACTCCGGAACGCCGAATGACGAGCCGCGGGTAGGCTTCAACGGCACCGGCAGGACGCGGTCGTTCTTCGCGATGAACACCGATGGTCTGGCTGGCGCGGACATCCTCGATGCGACCTTCGCCGTGGTCGAGACACATTCCTGGGGGTGCGACCCTGCGGCCGCGGGGCCGACCGAGCTGTGGTCCACCAACGGCATCACCACAACACCCTCCTGGAACACCAACGACTCGTACTGGGCAGCAAAGCTCGACTCCGACTCATACGCCCACGGCAACCCCACCTTCTGCCCGGGGAACCAGGGGCACGACTACCGCTCCACCGCATTGACGAACTACGTCCAGCAGGCGGCCGACAACGGCTGGGGAACCCTGGCCTTCGGCCTGCGCGCCGCCAGCGGCTACGAGGGCGACACCGAGTCCTTCAAGCGGTTCACCAACAGCCCGGCGCTGGAAGTCACCTACAACTACAAGCCCGAGGTCACCAGCGCCAAGGCCTACGAGGGCACCTGGAGTCCGGGCGGGGACGGCAACAAGCCGGTGCCCTGCGCTGACGTGATCGGCAACAGCGGTCTCGCCCTGACCGCGACGCTCAAGGACAAGGACGGCGGAACGGTCACCGGCGAGTTCTCCGTGACCAAATCCGGCGGCACCGCGGTGTCCTTCAGCCCCTCCACCGACACCGTCTCCACCGGTCAGACCGCCTCGGTCACCGTGCCCTACTCCAAGCTGACCAACGGGTCATACACCTGGAAGGTCCGCGCCAAGGACCAAGAGGGCACCTACAGCGGCTACACCGCCTCCTGTGCCTTCACTGTGGACCGGGTCGGTCCCGCCGAGGCCGTCACGGTGACGAACACCGATGGCACGCCAGCCGATGAAGCGACCGACAAGTACCCGGCCCGCAAGACCGTCCGGCTGAAGCTCTACAACTCCGCCAACGACGTCGCCGGCTTCTGCTGGTCCATGGACCTGTACCTGTCCGCCTCCAGCACCCGCTGCCACAACGGCACCTGGGTGAACGTCGGAACCGACCGCCACACCGCCTTCATCGACGTGATCCCCAGCGGCTGGCCGAACAGCACCCTGCACGTCGTCGCCTACGACACAGCCGACAACCACTCCCCCCTGGACAAGATCACCGACGCGGTCAACCTCAGCACCACCAAGTCCGAGTTCGTCTACGCCCCGGGGAAGGATCCAGGCACCGGCCTGGCCCGCACGGACCTGCCCGGGGACCTGACCGGCGACGGCTTCGCCGACATGGTCGCCACCGACGACCTCAAGAAGCTGCGCCTGTACGCCGGTGACGGCACAGGCAAGGTCGCCGCCTCCCAGACCGTCGGACTCGGCGGGTGGAACGACGCCATCATCGCCCACCGTGGCGACCTCGTCGACTTCACCAGCCCAACCGCGGCGCCCGACGGCTACGAGGACTTCGTGGTCCGGCTCAGCGACAACCAGCTTTACATCTACGGCGGCACCGGCCTGGGTACCCCCGCCTTCGACACCCGCCTGCCACTGAACAAGACGAACTTGGACAATGCCACGGACTGGCGCCGCATCCGGCAGATCATCACGCCCGGCGACATCGACAACAACACGACGGCCGGGCACATCGGGGGCAACGACCTCATCACGATCGAGTGCAAGGACGATGCCTGCACGAACGCCGCCCTGTGGCTCTACACCGGCAACACCATCGGCACCGCACAGAACCACTGGCAGGACCAGACCGAGCCGTTCGACCTGAACAACCGCGTCAACATCGGCCTCGCCGGCTGGAAGGACTACACCAACCTCGCCGTCGGCGACCAGAACGGCGACGGCGTCCAGGACCTCGTGGCCCGCGACCCGAGCACCGGTCAGCTCTACCTCTACCCCGGTCAGATCACCAACGGAGTCTTCTCCCTGGGCAGCCGGTCAACCTACGGAAACTCAGGCTGGGATCAGCGCCCCCACCTGGCCTCTCCCGGCAATGTCCAGGGAACAGTGGCCACAGCCACCTACAGCGACCCCGACGCTGGCACCAACATCACCTATCGCCAGTTCCAGCCCAAGACCGGCGAAGCCTACGGCGATGTGTGGGCCACCACACCGGCCGATCCCAACCTGACCGTCCCCTACGTCGACGACACCGGCGCAGCCAGGACCACCACCTGCCCCACCGGCTGCCTGCTGTTCTACCCCGGCGGACCCACCACCCATAGGAGCCCCAACCTGGTGGGCCTCGCCTCTTGGGGCACTAGCATCACCGGCATCTTCTAGCCGGTCCGCGGCACCACAGCACACCGCAAGTCGCAAATGCCGAAGGACGGCTCCTGGGTCCAGACGGGAGCCGTCCTTAGACACAAACCTGAGGCTCCCAGCACCACCGTCCGGTAGTCACTGCCCACCGGACGCAGCACGTGATCAGCGAAGCCCGTCCCATCGCGGCAGCACAACTGCCGTCCCGTTCACCTGAGGACACACATGCTCAGACGCAGACGTCTTCGCCGCATAGCGGCCGTCGGCGGTTCCCTCGGCGCGTTGGTCGTAGCCGCGACCGGCACGGCGGGGCCAGCCACCGCTCAGGATCTCGACATCGTTCATGTGAACGATGTCGTCCTGCGGCCGGGGAGCACCTGGGGGGCCAACGCGGCCATGCCCGGTCCCTTCCTGAACGGCACCATGGTCTACGCGTTTGCCACCAAGCCGCTGACCGGCCCCGCCGGTGACGGCGCCGGCCTTCCGGCAGGCCTCACATTCGGGCCACAGGAAATCTGCAAGCCCGCCCCGCAGGCCACGGCCGTCTACCTCTGCAAGGTCGGCGGCACCAGCGACCATTACGCACCGGTCGTCACCATCCCAGCAGACACACTCCACGACACCATGGGCTACTACGGCGCGGTCTACGCACCTGCCGGCTCCGACCTCAACGCCGCAGTCCAGGCAGCACAGACCGCTGGCGCCACACCCGCAGACGGCACCCACGACGCAGGCACGTTCACGGTCAAAAGGCTGGAGCACGTCGCACAGAACAGCCTGTCGTTCAATACCCCCGACATCGAGGCCGGCAAGTCCTCGCCCCAGACCCTGCGCGTCCACGCGGTCGACGGTGGACACCTGGACCTGTGGTTCGGCCCCGCACCGGAGCAGTACGGCTGGAACAGCCACGACGTTGACATCCGCGTCACCTCGGTGACCGCAGGCCAGACCGCCCAGTGCACCCACAGGAACGAATCGCTCACTGTCGGCATCGTCCTGATCCAGTGCGACCTGACGCCCGGTGACACCGACATCACCTACACCCTCACTTCGGCGCCCGGCACCGAAAGCTGGCACATCAACGCCCACGCTCGCTACAAGGTCTACTCCTGGGGCCAGGACTACCTGACAGCAGAGGCCCCCTTCGCGGTCGACGGCCTTCCCGTGCGTGAGCGTCACACCATCCTGGGTCGCGACGCCGCCGGCAAGCTGTGGCAGTACCCCGGCACCGGCAACGCCACTGCGCCCTTCCGCACCCGCAGTCTGATCGGCAGCGGCTGGCAGGCCTACAACGCCCTGACCAAGCTGTCACCGGTGTCCGCGGACAGGCCCGCTGGCGACCTGATCGCCCGCGACTCCTCCGGCATCCTGTGGTACTACCGCAACGTAGGCGGGGGTCCCTTCGCGCCCCGCGTCCGCGTCGGCTCCGGCTGGAACATCTACAACCAGCTCGCCGGGGCCGGTGAACTCACCAGGGACGGCAAGGCCGACCTGATCGCCCGCGACACCACCGGCACGCTCTGGCTCTACCGCGGCACCGGCAGCACCACCGCTCCCTTCGCCACCCGCACCAAAATCGGCGGAGGCTGGAACATCTACAAGCAACTCGCGGGAACTATCGACCTGACCGGCGACGGAAAGTCGGACCTCGTCGCCCGCGACACCACCGGCACGCTCTGGCTCTACCGCGGCACCGGCAGCACCACCGCTCCCTTCGCCACCCGCACCAAAATCGGCGGAGGCTGGAAC
>NZ_JBSFDW010000001.1:500053-516979 GCF_053594115.1 Streptomyces sp. NPDC001970
GGAACATCTACAACCAACTCAGCGCCACCGGTGACCTCACCGCCGACGGAAAGTCGGACCTCGTCGCCCGCGACACCACCGGGACCCTATGGCTCTACCGCGGCACCGGCAACGCCGCCGCCCCCTTCGCCACCCGCACCAAAATCGGCGGAGGCTGGAACATCTACAACAACATCACCTGAGCACTCCGTCGGACGGATCTGCACCCAGGCATCCGTCCGTCCGCGGTGATGGGAATGGGACGAGAAGCGCCCCGGATCGCATGGGATCCGGGGCGCTTCCGTCGATCAAGTCAACGAGCCGACGCCTGTCAGGCCGTAACGGGGACAGCCACCTTCGGCTCGGTCTCGCGCGCATTCACCTCGTCGATCGGTGACGACGTCGCCGCGCTGTACGCATCGCGGTCAAGGATGTTCTCGCGAGCAGCCACGATCACAGGTGTTACTACTTGACCGGCAACGTTCGTGGCCGTGCGGATCATGTCCAGGATCGGGTCGATCGCCATCAGCAGACCGACGCCCTCCAGCGGGAGGCCCAGCGTGGAGAGGGTCAGGGTCAGCATGACCGTCGCGCCCGTGAGGCCCGCGGTGGCCGCCGAGCCGACGACCGAGACGAAGGCGATCAGCAGGTACTCCTTGACGCCCAGCTCGACGCCGAAGATCTGCGCGATGAAGATCGCGGCGAGCGCCGGGTAGATCGCGGCGCAGCCGTCCATCTTGGTCGTCGCGCCGAACGGGACGGCGAAGGAGGTGTACTCCTTCGGCACGCCGAGACGCTCGGTGACCTTGACCGTGACCGGCATCGTGCCGACCGAGGAGCGGGAGACGAAGGCCAGCTGGATCGCCGGCCACGCGCCCTTGAAGAACTGCAGCGGGTTGACCTTCGCGACGGTCGCGAGCAGCAGCGGGTACACGCCGAACAGAACCAGCGCGCAGCCGATGTAGACGTCGGCGGTGAAGGTCGCGTACTTGCCGATGAGGTCCCAGCCGTAGTCGGCGATGGCGTAGCCGATGAGGCCGACCGTGCCGATCGGGGCGAGGCGGATGACCCACCACAGGGCCTTCTGGAGCAGCTCGAGGACGGACTCGCTGAGGGTGAGGATCGGCTTGGCACGCTCGCCGAGCGCCAGCGCCGCGATTCCCGCGACGGCCGCCATGAAGACGATCTGAAGGACGTTCAGCTCGGTGAAGGGCGTGATGACGTCCGTCGGGATGATCCCGGTGAGGAAGTCGATCCAGGAGCCCGCGTGCTCCGGCTTCCGGCCGTCCTTCGGGGTGAGGCCGGTGCCCGCGCCCGGGTTGGTGATCAGGCCGATCGCGAGGCCGATGGCGACCGCGATGAGCGAGGTGATCATGAACCAGAGCAGCGTGTGCGTGGCCAGTCGGGCGGCGTTGTTGACCTTGCGCAGGTTGGTGATCGACACAAGGATCGCGAAGAAGACGAGCGGGGCGACCGCCAGCTTCAGCAGCTGGACGAAGATTCCGCCGACCTGCTCGAGGGTCTTGTACAGCCAGTCGATGTCCTGGCTGCGGGCCAGCCAGCCGAGCAGGGCGCCGAGCACGAGACCGGCGACGATCTGGGCCCAGAAGGGGACGTCGGGTATGCGGCTGGTGCGGGTGGGCGTCGCGGAGTTCGCGGACACGGACACACTCCATCAGGGGGTCCCCCACGCTCTCAGGGCGTAGGGAAGTACGGGGGCGTACGGGGACAGGGTGCGGCGCCCGCGCCTGAGGACCAGGAGAAACGACGAGGAACCAGGGCGGCGCCGCTGTGATGCCGGGTCAGACCGAGCGGCAACAGACCGCGGACATACAGCGGCAGAGATCGACGTGCAGGCGCGCCACGAGCGGAGGGCTCATGGCTGCGTGAGGGCGCACTGCTGTCGTCATGGGCAACACGTTAACACTTGAACTTTGAGAACCTCAAAGCCCTGCTTTGAGGCGGGAACCCGCCAAGCGGAAAGCCGCCCCCCTCGAAGCACCGGAACACGCCAACACCCCGTACGGGAGCGGCTGCTCGGGTACGGGGTGTCGGACGAATATGAGGAGTCTTACATTCCGCTCATTACCGGAGGGCGCTGTCCTCCTGCGAACGGTTCGCCTCCAGCCGGGACTTCGCCCGGTCGACCTTCGTCACGATCTGCTCGGACATCGCGTCGCGCTGCTTGCGCAGAAGGACGAAGCTCAGCGGCGCCGAGATCACGATGGCGAGGACCAGCACCCACAGCAGGTTCGCGTCACCGAGGCCGCGCGGCAGCACCCTCAGGTACACGAGTCCCCACAGGACGAAGAAGCAGCCGGCGAAGACGCCGAGCCGCATGAGCGTGTACCGGAGCGTGGCGCTCGTCTTGCTGTCGGACACGACGGCCCCTTTCCCTTCACTGACGTGCCCGTCCAGTGAAGCACGTCCCGAATTGATCAGTTCAGGGGGAGCAGCATCGTGATGTCGTCGCGGTCGTCCCCTTCGGCCACCCGGATCGCGCTGGGCACTCGTCCGACCTCTTTGTAGCCGCACGAGGCGTAGAACGTCTCCAGGCCGAGGCCGCCGCGGCAGGTGAGCCGTATCGCCTCGATGCCGCCCAGTCCGCGGGCCGCGTCGGCGGCGGCGGCGAGCAGTTCGCGGCCGTACCCCTTGCCCTGGTGGCGAGGGTGGACCATCACGGTGTAGAGCCAGATCCAGTGCCGCATCAGCCGGTGCGTGTTGTGGGTGAGGAAGGCTGCGGCCGCGAGCTGCCCGTCCTCGTCGTACGCGACGAGCAGCCGCTTCCGTCCCTCGGCGATTCCGGCCAGATGCTTCAGCCACTCGGGCCGTATGTCGTCCGCCGTGACGGGTGGTACGAAGCCCACGGCCCCACCCGCGTTGGACACGTCCGCCCAGAGCGCGAGCACTCCGTCGCGCAGGGCGGGCCCAACGGGCGGATCGAGCTGGAAGACGAGGGCCATGCCCCGAAGGTAACAACCGGCCGGGACTCCCCCGGAACCCGTCCGGCTGTGAGAACGGACACCCGCTCCCGCCGGCCCCGGGGGAGCCCCCGGACCGTCAGACCCGCATCGGCTGCGGCGACTCGCGGCGGTCCGCGTCCGGGCCCGGGTACTCGCGGATGATCTCGTAGCGGGTGTTCCGCTCGACCGGGCGGAAGCCCGCGTCGCGGATCAGCTCCAGCAGGTCGTCGCGGGTGAGCTTGTTGGGGGTGCCGTAGTTGTCGGCGTCATGCGTGATCTTGTACTCGACGACCGAGCCGTCCATGTCGTCCGCGCCGTGCTGCAGCGCCAGCTGGGCCGTCTGGACGCCGTGCATGACCCAGAAGACCTTGACGTGCGGGACGTTGTCGAAGAGGAGCCGCGAGACCGCGAAGGTCTTGAGCGCCTCGGCGCCCGTCGCCATCGTCGTCCGCGCCTGAAGGCGGTTGCGGACCTTGCCGTCCTTCATGTCGACGAAGTCGTGCTGGTAGCGCAGCGGGATGAAGACCTGGAAGCCGCCGGTCTCGTCCTGGAGTTCACGCAGCCTCAGGACGTGGTCCACCCGGTGCCGGGGCTCCTCGATGTGCCCGTACAGCATCGTGCACGGGGTCTTCAGACCCTTCTCGTGCGCGAGGCGGTGGATGCGCGACCAGTCCTCCCAGTGGGTGCGGTGGTCGACGATGTGCTGCCGGACCTCCCAGTCGAAGATCTCGGCGCCGCCGCCGGTGAGCGACTCGAGACCGGCCTCGATCAGCTCGTCGAGGATCTCGGACGCGGAGAGCCCGGAGATGGTCTCGAAGTGGTGGATCTCCGTCGCCGTGAAGGCCTTCAGCGAGACGTTCGGCAGGGCCTTCTTCAGCTCGCTCAGCGACCGCGGGTAGTAGCGCCACGGCAGGTTGGGGTGGAGCCCGTTGACGATGTGCAGCTCGGTGAGGTTCTCGTTCTCCATCGCCTTGGCGAGGCGGACGGCCTCCTCGATGCGCATGGTGTACGCGTCCTTCTCGCCCGGTTTGCGCTGGAACGAGCAGTACGCGCAGGACGCGGTGCACACATTCGTCATGTTGAGGTGCCGGTTGACGTTGAAGTGGACGACGTCGCCGTTCTTGCGCGTACGCACCTCGTGGGCGAGGCCACCGAGCCAGGCCAGGTCGTCCGACTCGTACAGAGCGATGCCGTCCTCGCGGCTGAGCCGCTCGCCGGCGCGGACCTTCTCCTCCAGCTCGCGCTTGAGCCCCGCGTCCATTAAGCCGCCTCCCATACGTCAACCAATCGGGCCTCACACACCGTACTCCCCCGCACTTCAGGGGCGAGGGCGCCCCCACAGCGCTCCGCGCTAGGCCTCTTCGGGAAGTTCGCCGACCCGGTTCTCCCACTTCGTGGAGAGCACGATCGTCGTACGCGTCCGCGAGACGCCCTTCGTCCCGGACAGCCGGCGGATCGTCTTCTCCAGTCCGTCGACGTCGCTCACCCGCACCTTGAGCATGTACGAGTCGTCGCCCGCGATGAACCAGCAGTCCTCGATCTCCTCGAGGTCGCGCAGCCGGCGCGCCACATCCTCGTGGTCGGCGGCGTCGGAGAGGGAGATGCCGATCAGCGCGGTGACGCCGAGGCCGAGCGAGGCGGCGTCGACGGTCGCGCGGTATCCGGTGATGACGCCCGCCGCCTCCAGGCGGTTGATGCGGTCGGTGACGGAGGGACCGGAGAGTCCGACGAGCCGGCCGAGCTCGGCGTACGAAGCTCTGCCGTTCTCGCGCAGAGCCTGGATGAGCTGCCTATCCACGGCGTCCATATGCCTGAGCCTTCCATTATTCAGCGGTACCGCAAGTTTACGTGTAGAATCTAAGGCACACAGGGCCGACACCCTGTGAATCTTTTCAAACGATCACAGACGATCCATACAGGAGATGACACTCACCGTGTACACGATCGAGATGGCCTACGCCCACATGCGACAGCTGCAGGAGCTGGCCAGCCGCTCGCGTGCTCACCAGCCTGCCGCCGCGCACCGCACCGACCGGACGGCCCGTCCCGCCCGCCGCGCGGCCAAGAAGCGCTAGGTCCCGTCCGACAGGACCCAGGCCCCTTCGGGCAGGACCCGGTTCCTGTCCGATCCCTAGTCACCTCGGGACTGGGCACCACCCAGCTCCCCCTCCCAACGGCGGTACAGCCGGTGCGGCACCCCTGCCGCATCCAGCACCCGCCCCGCGACGAAGTCCACCAGATCCTGGATGTGCGTCGCCCCCGCGTAGAACGCCGGAGAGGCGGGCAGGACGACAGCGCCCGCCTCGTCCAGCGCCACAAGATGCTTCAGGGTCTGCCCGTTCAGCGGGGTCTCCCGCACCGCGACCACCAGCTTCCGGCGCTCCTTCAGCGTCACGCTCGCCGTCCGCTGCAGCAGGTCCTTCGACAGTCCGAGCGCCACGCCCGCGACACACGCGGTCGACGCCGGCACGATCAGCATCCCCTTGACGGGGTACGAGCCCGACGACGGTCCCGCGGCGAGGTCCCCTGCGGCCCAGTGCCGTACGTCCGCGGCCTCGTCCACCGCGAAGGTGCCGGGCTTGCCGTCGGCACCCCGCTCCAGCCACACGCGCAGATCGTCGCGCCAGTGGGCGTCCCGGAAAGCGATGCCGGTCTCGTCCAGCAGGGTGAGCCGCGATGCCCGCGACACCACCAGGTCGACGCTCTCACCGGCGTCGAGCAGTCCGCGTAGCACGGCGGCGGCGTACGGGGTCCCGGACGCCCCGGAGACCCCGACGACCCACGGGGTGCGGTTGGCGTCATTCATGGCATCGAGCCTATCCGGCCGCAGGGTGGCGGAACTGAGTAAGGTCTCCCGGACGTTTCCGGGGGAGACGCAGAGACCTCAGGGGGGCCGCGATGTCGACCAGGGCACTCGAACGGAGCCGGACCGACCGGGCGATGGCGGCAGGCAAGCTGATGCTGGGCTGGGTCGCGCTGCTGTGGCTCCTGGAGGTTGTGGACCTCGCGACGGGCCACAGCCTCGATCCGTACGGGATCACGCCGCGCGAGGTCGGCGAGCTGCGGGACATCGTCCCCGCGGCCTTCCTCCACTTCGGCTTCGACCACCTCACGGCCAACACGTTCCCGCTCCTCGTGCTCGGCTTTCTCGCCGCCCTCGGAGGCATACGCCGCTTCCTGGGGGTCGTCGCCACCGTCGTGCTGGCGTCGGGCCTGGGCGTCTGGCTGACCTCACCCGAGGGCTCCCTCACGCTGGGCGCATCGGGCGTTGTGTTCGGCCTCTTCGGCTATGTGCTGGTCCGTGGGTTCGTGGACCGCAGCGCGGTGGACGTGGTGGTCGGCCTGCTCGTGGCGGCGTTCTACGGCTCGATCCTGTGGGGCGTGCTGCCCACCGCGTCGGGGGTGAGCTGGCAGGGCCACCTCTTCGGTCTGCTGGGCGGCGTGGCGGCGGCCTTCGTCTTCCGCCACCACCGCACCCCGCAGCGGGCCCCGCTCACACCGTGAGCCTCACACCGTGAGGCCCCGCGCCAGCAGGTCCAGCAGAGCGCACGCGAAGAGCGCGATGCCGATGAAGCCGTTCACCGTGAAGAACGCCCGGTTCAGCCGGGACAGGTCGTGCGGGCGCACGATCGTGTGCTCGTAGCCGAAGGCGACGGCGACGATCACCAGTCCCGTCCAGAAGAAGAGGCCGGCGCCAGTGGCGAGGGCGTACCAGACGAACAGGCCCATCGTCACCGCGTGACACACCCGCGCACCCCACAGCGCCGCCGGCACCCCGAAGCGTGCCGGCACCGACTTCACGCCTTCGGCACGGTCGGCCCGGACGTCCTGGCAGGCGAAGATCAGGTCGAAGCCGCCGATCCACACGCCGACCGCCAGGCCGAGGATCACCGCGTCCCAGGACCAGGTCCCGGTGACCGCGATCCATGCGCCGACCGGGCCCATCGCCTGGGCGAGGCCCAGTATCGCGTGCGGGAAGTTCGTGAAGCGCTTCCCGTACGGATAGACCACCATCGGGACGACCGCGACGGGTGCGAGGGCCAGGCACAGCGGATTGAGCAGCGCCGCCGCGCCCAGGAAGATCACGACCGCGATGCCCGCCCCGGTCCACGCGGACCGCACGGACACCGCGCCCGTGACCAGCTCCCGTCCCGCGGTGCGCGGGTTACGGGCGTCGATCTCGCGGTCGATGATCCGGTTGCAGGCCATCGCGAAGGTCCGCAGGCCCACCATCGCGACGGTGACCAGCAGCAGATCGGTCCAGTGGATGTTCCGGTCCAGCTGGAACATCGCGGTGAGGGACGCGATGTAGGCGAACGGCAGCGCGAAGACCGAGTGCTCGATCATCACGAGCCGCAGGAACGCCTTGACCTTGCCGGTCGGCTGCGGCGTGGAGCCGGGGCCGACTACGCCGTCTGCGGTGGTGGTCATACCAGGCTCCTCCGGAAGTCCTCCAGCTCGTCGCGGAGGTCCGCGACGGGCAGCGCCCCCAGCTCCAGTTCGAGCGGGTCCTCACCGCCGTCGGGCGAAGTGACGCGGGCGAGCAGGGCCACCCGGTCGTCGCCGCGGGTGCGGCCGTCCAGGCCGAGCGCACCGTCCGCGAGGTCCAGCGCGAAGTCGGCGTCGCCGTCCAGCGCCGTCACCAGGGCGTCCGCGAACGCGGCGGCCTCGGCGTCGGCGAAGCCGGGCAGGACGAAGCCGCGGCTCTCGCCGTCGGCCCGGTCGGCGAGCAGCTGCCAGGTGCCCTCGGGGCCGGCGAACTCCTCCGGGGAGACCCCGGCCCGCTCGGCCGCGAGGCGCAGCCCCGGGTCGTTCACGTCCAGCTCGGGGCGCACCAGCGCCACGCACGGGGTGTCGGCGCCGAGGAACAGGGCGGGACCGCCCACGGCCATGGGGCTCACAGGCCGTACTCCTTCCAGCGGCGGTCGACCAGCGCCGCCGTGTCCGGGTCGGAGAGCACCATGTTCGGCCAGCCCCCGTCCCGGGTGTAGCCCTCCTCGGGCCACTTCCTGGTCGCGTCGATTCCGGCCTTGCCGCCCCAGAACTGCTGGTAGGAGGAGTGGTCCAGATGGTCCACGGGGCCCTCGACCACCGTCAGGTCACGGGCGTAGTCGGTGTTGCCGAGCGCCCGCCACGACACCTCGTGCAGATCGTGGACGTCGCAGTCGGAGTCGACGACCACGATCAGCTTGGTCAGCGACATCATGTGCGCGCCCCAGATCGCGTGCATGACCTTCTGCGCGTGCTTCGGGTACTTCTTGTCGATCGAGACGATCGCGCAGTTGTGGAAGCCCCCCGACTCGGGCAGGTGGTAGTCCACGATGTCCGGCACGATGATCTTCAGCAGGGGCAGGAAGAAGCGTTCCGTCGCGCGCCCCAGCGGGCCGTCCTCGGTCGGCGGGCGGCCGACCACGATCGACTGGAGCAGCGGGCGCTTGCGCATCGTCACACAGTCGATCGTCAGCGCGGGGAAGTCCTCCTGCGGCGTGTAGAAGCCGGTGTGGTCGCCGAACGGGCCCTCGGGAAGCACCTTCCCCGGCTCCAGCCAGCCCTCCAGCACGACCTCCGCCTGCGCGGGCACCTGCAGCGGCACGGTCTTGCAGTCCACCATCTCGATGCGCTTGCCCTGGACGAAGCCGGCGAAGAGGTACTCGTCGATGTCGCCGGGCAGCGGCGCCGTGGAGGCGTACGTGACGGCCGGCGGGCAGCCGAAGGCGATCGCGACGGGCAGCTTCTCGCCGCGCCGCGCGGCCACCTGGTAGTGGTTGCGGCTGTCCTTGTGGATCTGCCAGTGCATGCCGATGGTGCGCTTGTCGTGGCGCTGGAGGCGGTACAGCCCGAGGTTGCGCACGCCCGACTCCGGGTCCTTGGTGTGCGTCAGACCGAGGTTGAAGAAGGAGCCGCCGTCCTCGGGCCAGGTGAACAGCGCGGGCAGCCGGTCCAGATCGACGTCGTCCCCGCGCAGGACGACCTCCTGCACCGGGGCGTCCTTCACCTTCTTCGGCGGGACGTGCGTCATGGCGCCGAGCTTCCCGAACGCCTCGCGCACCCCCACGAACCCGTGCGGCAGCTCGGGCTTCAGCAGCCCGCCGATCTTCGTGCTGATCTCGTCGTACGACTTCAGACCGAGCGCCTTGAGCAGCCGGCGGTCCGTCCCGTACACGTTCATCGCGAGCGGCATCGACGAGCCGCGCACGTGCTCGAAGAGGAGCGCAGGGCCGCCGGACTTCTGGACCCGGTCGACGATCTCCCCGACTTCCAGATACGGGTCGACTTCGGTCTTGATGCGCTTGAGGTCGCCCTCGCGCTCCAGTGCGCGCAGCAGCGAGCGAAGATCGTCGTAAGCCATGCCGTCCAGTATCGGCCACTCGCTACGCTGGAGCTGTCACGGGGGCCGTGCCCACGGTCCCGATCTCCGCACGCAGGGGGCCGCCCATGCTTCGGGTACTGATGTTCTTGGTGCCGCTGGCACTCAGCATCTACGCCTTCATCGACTGCATCTCCACCGACGAGCAGGAGATCAGGTACATCCCCAAGCCGATCTGGGCGATCCTCGTGCTGCTCTTCCCGCTCGTCGGCTCGATCTCCTGGCTGATCGCCGGCAAGAAGCGCACGGCCGTGCGGCCGGAGCGCGGCGACCGCTGGGTGGCCCCGGACGACAACCCGGACTTCCTGAGGTCCCTCGACGACGAGACCGATCCGACGAAGGATCCGGGGCAGGACCCCAGGCGGGACGAGGACCCGGGCAAGTCCTGACGGGCAGGGCCGGCTGAACGGGCTGCGGAAGGAGCCGGGGTCATGGACCAGGCGCAGGCACGGCACTGGCTGTCCACCGCTCTCGCCGAGGCCCGTGCCGGCCTCGCGGAGGGCGGCATCCCGATCGGCGCCGCGCTGTACGGCGCGGACGGTGCCCTCCTCGGCCGCGGCCACAACCGCCGCGTCCAGGACGACGATCCCTCGCTGCACGCGGAGACGGCCGCGTTCCGGGCGGCCGGGCGGCAGCGCTCGTACCGCGGTACGACGATGGTCACGACCCTCTCCCCCTGCTGGTACTGCTCCGGGCTCGTCCGGCAGTTCGGCATCTCCCGGGTCGTCGTCGGCGAGGCCGAGACCTTCCACGGCGCCCATGACTGGCTCGCCGCGCACGGCGTGGACGTCGTGGTCCTGGACGACCCCGAATGCACGGCCCTGATGCGTGAGTTCATCGGCAGGCACCCCGAGCTGTGGAGCGAGGACATCGGCGATGACCAGTGACCGCATTCCCGTGATCGACCTGGCGCCCTGGCTCGCCGGGGACCAGAAGGCCCGCGCCCGGACCGCCGCCACCGTCGACGAGGCCCTGCGCACCGCGGGCTTCCTGCTCGTCACCGGCCACGGGGTCGGCCAGGACCTGCGGTCGGAGATCCGGGAGTCGGCCCGCGGCTTCTTCCGCCTCCCGCAGGCGGCGAAGGAGCCGTACGCGGTGAGGGTCGGCGGGCGCGGCTGGCTCGGGCCCGGGGCGGAGGCCAACGGCTACGCGGAGGGCACGCGGACGCCGCCCGATCTCAAGGAGTCGCTGTCCTTCGCTGCGGAGGAACCGAGCGGCGACCCGGCGGTCGACGCGGAGTGGTTCCTGTCGAACACCTGGCCGGGCGAGTGTCCCTCGCTGCGTCCTGCCGTGGAGGCGTATCTGGCCGCGATGCGGGCGCTGTCGGATCGGCTCCTCGGCCTGCTGGGGGTGGCGCTCGGCGAGTCCGAGGACTTCTTCACCCGGCACACCGCACATCCGACCTGGGGTTTCAACATCAACTGGTATCCCGGCCGGGACACCGTCGGCGAGCCGCAGCCCGGCCAGTTCCGGATCGGCCCGCACACCGACTTCGGCACGGTCACCGTCCTCGACCGGCAGACCGGCAAGGGCGGTCTCCAGGTCTTCACGGACGAGGGCGGCTGGGAGGACGCCCCGTACGCACCGGACGCGCTGACCGTCAACATCGGGGACCTCATGGCCCGCTGGACCGGCGGCCGCTGGTGCTCGGGACGCCATCGGGTGCTGCCGCCGCCCGCCGACGCACCGGCGGAGGAGCTGATGTCGCTCGTCTACTTCTACGAGTGCGATCCGGGTACCGATGTGCGGGGCATCGACTCGCACACGTATCTGCGGGCCCAGCTGGACGCGATCACGGCCGGCTGACGTACTCGTCGCGCAGCTGCCGGAAGCGGTCCGGGGTCCAGCCGGACCAGTCCATGGGCCGACCGTCGAGCGCGGTGTCCAGGTACTCGAAGTGCTGGTGCCAGCCGGCCAGATTGTCGAGGCGCTGCTCGTCGGTCCCGGTGAACTCGTTGGTGAAGCGCAGGACCGTCGCCAGCGAGTCCGCGGGGGCCGGCTCCATGTGGAAGCGGATTCGGCCATGGAGCTCGACGGTGTACTCGGCGACCGCCTCCCTGTCCCAGGCCGTCACCCGCCCGGAGACCACCGTCCCCTCCCCCTCCGCGGGAGCGTTGAGCCACCGGAGCGTCACCCGCCCGTCGAGGTGCGGCTCCAGCAGGTCGGCGGCGGCCAGCCACTGGGGCAAGCCCTCCGGGGTCGCCACGGCGACCCAGACGTTCACCACGGGGTGCGGCAGGTGCATCACGAAGTGCAGCACGTGGGTGTCGCCATCGGCGCCCTCGCGGGTCTCGCTGGTGCCATGAGGGATCGCTTCGGTCGTCATGGCACCAGCGTCGCCCGTGCGGGCCGGGCCCGCTACCGTGTCTCGCCCACCCGGTCGACCACCGCGCGCTCCAGGATCGCGCTCGTGCCGGCGAGCTCGCCCTTCTCCGGTCCGTCCTCGGTGTCACGGACGGCGATGTCGCGCTCGCCGAGGAGTTCCTTGGCGTTCCTGTCGAAGATCAGCTGCGCGCGGATGCCGTCGTCCTCGCGGGCGATCGCGACCCCGTGCCGCCCGGCGGCGTCGGCCACGTCGTCGACGACGACCGCGCCCGGGATCTTCGCCGCTGCGCGGCAGAGCGCGGCGCCGACCTCAGGGGGCAGGGCGTTCTCCCGGATCAGGTCACCGACAAGGGCGAACATCTGCTGCTCCTCGCTGTTGCTCCCGCCGCCGTCGGCGTTCTCGCGGAGCCGGTCCAGCATCGTGCCGGGGTCGGTCAGGGTCTCCAGATGCCGGTAGCTGCCTCGACCCGCCCGCCTGCCGGGCTCGATCCGGGACGCGCCGACCCCGTCGGCCGCATGCCGGCGCGCCGCGTGTTGCGCGTGACGTTCGTGGCGATGCCGAGCAGCCAGGGCGGCAGCGAGCCGCCCTCCGGGTCGACCCTGCCGCGCAGCCGCCCACGCCTCCAGGAACGTCAGCGACACGACGTCCTCCGCGACCGCCCGCCCACTCCCCCGTGAGCCGGTAGGCGTGGGGGTAGACGGAGCGGGCGTGCGCGTCGAACAGCGTGCCGAAGGCGTCGTGGTCGCCTGCGCGCACACGCGTCCTCAGTTGTGTTTCCACGCCCATTCATCTGTCCGTACGGCAAAGGCCGGTTCCCATGACCTGCGTCACAGGAACCGGCCTTTGCGTCGGATCCGTCAGACCCCGGCGTAGCTGTGGAGACTGTTCACGAAGATGTTGACGCCGTAGTAGTTGAAGAGGAAGCAGGCGAAGGCGACCAGCGCGATGTACGCGGCCTTGCGGCCCTTCCAGCCCGCGGTCGCACGCGCGTGGAGATACGCGGCGTACGCGACCCAGGTGATGAAGGACCAGACCTCCTTGGCGTCCCAGCCCCAGTAGCGGCCCCAGGCGTCGCCGGCCCAGATCGCGCCCGCGATGATCGTGAAGGTCCACAGCGGGAAGACCGCGGCGTTGACGCGGTAGGCGAACTTGTCGAGGGAGGCCGCGGCGGGCAGGCGCTCCAGCACCGAGCGGGCGAAGGAGCCGGGGTTGCCACCGTTCTCCAGCTTGTTCTCGTACGAATCCCGGAAGAGGTACAGGAGCGTCGCGACGGCGCCCAGGTAGAAAACCGCTCCGCAGAAGATCGCCGTGGAGACGTGGATCCACAGCCAGTACGAGTGCAGCGCCGGGACCAGCTGGTCGCTCTCGGTGTAGAGCCAGGTGACGGCGATGCCGAGGTCCAGCAGGACCGTGGTGACCAGGGGCAGTCCGATCCAGCGGACGTTCTTCTTCGCGAAGAGGAAGCCCAGGTACGCGCCCACCACCACCGTGGAGAAGGTGGTGGAGAACTCGTACATGTTGCCCCAGGGAGCCCGCTGCACGGACACGGCGCGGGCGATGACGCCGGCCGCCTCGACGAGGAAGGCGAGGACGGTCAGCGAGACCGCGATCCGCCCGTAGAGGTCGCCCTTGGCCGTGCCGCCCGCGGCGCCGGGACCGTCCGGGACGTCGCGCTGTCCGGCCGCCGTGCGCGTGACGACCTTGGGGCGCTCCAGCACGGTCGTGCCGCCTCCTGCGGAGCCGGTGCTTGCACCTGCGGTCACGGCCGCTGCCGCCGCGGGGGCGGTCAGCGCGGCGGCGGTGCGGCCGACCTTGCTGCGGCTGCCGAAGACCCACTCGGCGATGTGCGCCAGGAACGCCAGGGTGTAGACGGCCATCGAGGAGTAGATCAGCACGTTGCTGAACTCGGCGAGGCTCTCGTTGTTGGCGGCGGCAAGATTCACTGGGTTGCCCCTCGGGAGGATTCATGCGGCTTCGAGCACGTGGGGTTGCCACCGGGGATCCGGGGGTCGTTCCCCGGGGATGTCAGCACTTCTCGGTCCCTTCGGCAGGAACAGTGTCGGCAGGATCGGGATCTGGGACGGGATCAGGCGCGGTCGGCGCCTGTGCGTTGAGAGTGACGGCCAGGTCCGCCAGCTCCTCGCCGAGCTTCGCGGACTCGCTCCGGCCGAGCCCCGCCATCTCGACGACGGTCAGCCCCCCGGTGGAGGAGTCGCCCCGTACGGCCCGGACCCAGATCCGGCGCCGCTGGATGAAGAGCGAGCCGACGAGCCCCGCGATCGCGGCGATCGCCCCGGCGAGGGCGAGACCGCTGCCGGGCTGCTGGGAGATCTGGAAGCTGGCCCACTCCTTGATCTCCTTCTCGAAGGTGACCGAGCCGGCGCCGTCGGGCAGCGTCATCGTCTCGCCGGGCAGCAGCGTCTGCTTGAACACATCGCCCTTGGCGTCCTTGAACGCCGTCATCTTGCTGGTGTCCAACTGGTACACGTTCTGCGGAAGTCCCGCATTCACCCGCAGATCGCCGTGGTACGCACCCAGGTTCAGGGCCGGGAAGACGAGGCCGGGGAACTGCGAGAGCATCTCGCCGTGGCCCTTGCCCGCGTACGTCGGGACGAAGAACGCGGGGAAGCCCAGCTGGTCCTTCTTGCCGTCCTTGTCCCGGTAGCCGTCCATCACCTTGATGACGCCGGTGGAGCTGACGTTGTTGTCGATGGGCAGCAGCGGCACCGCGTCCCGGAACACGACCTTGCCCCTGCCGTCCCGGACGGTGACGACGGGCGCGTAGCCGTGGGAGAGCAGATAGACCTTGGAGCCGTCGATCTTCAGGGGCTCGTTGACCCGGATGATGCGCTTCTTCTCCTGGCCCTCCGCGCCCTCCGTGTACGTCACGGCCGCCTCGAAGGTGCGCGGGGTGCCGCGCTGGGGCCCGTCGGCCTCGTACGTACCCGTGAAGCCGTCCAGCCGGAAGCTGAACGGGGCCAGCTCGTCGATGCCGAACAGGGAGCCGGACCTGAAGTCGTCGTACTGGGTGAGCGTGTTGGAGAAGCCACCGCCCTCGACGATCAGCTTGCCGCCCTCGGACTTGAAGAGCTGCCCGGCCGCGAAGGCCACCAGCATCACGATCAGCGCGACGTGGAAGACGAGGTTGCCCGCCTCGCGCAGATAGCCCTTCTCGGCGGCGACCGCCTCACCGGCGATGTGCGAGCGGAAGCGGCGCTTCTTGAGGAGCGCGAGCGCGGCCCGGCGGACCGCCTCGGGCTCGGCGTCCGTGCGCCAGGTCGTGTACGCGGGCAGCCGGGTGAGCCGCTTGGGGGCCGCCGGCGGGCGGCTGCGCAGCTGGCCGACGAATTGCCAGGTGCGGGGCACGATGCAGCCGATGAGCGAGACGAACAGCAGGATGTAGATCGCGGAGAACCACACCGAGCTGTAGACGTCGAAGAGCTGGAGCTTCTCGAAGACCGGCGTCCAGAACTCGTTGTTCGCCTTCCAGGCGGCCACCTTCGTCTCGTCCACGCTGTTCTGCGGGACGAGGGAGCCGGGGATCGCACCGAGCGAGAGCATGAAGAGCAGGATCAGGGCGACCCGCATCGACGTCAGCTGGCGCCAGAACCAGCGCATCCAGCCGATGACGCCGAGAGTGGGTCCGCCGACGGGCTCCGCCTGCTCGTCCTGAGGTGCGGTGGAGAGCCGGGCGGTCGCCGTCTCCTCGGCCACCGTCTCCTCGGCCACCGACTCCTCGGCCGCCGTCCGTGCCGTCTTGCTCATGGATCAGATCCCCACCTGGAAGCCTTCGGACCAGCCCTGCATCTCCTGCACGAGGATGTCCCACGCGCCTGTGAGGAGCAGGAGGCCGGTCACGATCATCATTCCGCCGCCGATGCGCATCACCCACGCATAGTGCCGCTTGACCCAGCCGAACGCACCGAGCGCCTTGCGGAAGGCGACCGCGGCGAGGATGAACGGCAGTCCGAGCCCGAGGCAGTACGCCAGGGTCAGCAGCGCGCCGCGGCCCGCGCTGGCCTGCTCCCATGCCAGGGCGTTGACGGAGCTCAGCGTCGGGCCGATGCACGGGGTCCAGCCGACACCGAAGAGGGCGCCGAGGACGGGCGCGCCGACCAGACCCGTCGTCGGCCGCTTGTGGAAGCGGAACTCGCGCTGGGTGAGGAAGGGCATCAGGCCCATGAAGAAGATCCCCATCAGGATCATCAGCACGCCGAGGACGGTGGTGAGGGTCTCCCGGTACTCCTGGAGGGTCCCGCCGAAGTAGCCGAAGAGCGCCCCGCCCGAGACGAAGACGGCGGAGAAGCCGAGCACGAAGAGGGAAGCCCCGGCGACCATCCGGCCTTTTCTGGCCTCGGCCAGATCGGTGCCGGTGACTCCGGTCACGTACGAGAGATAGCCGGGGACCAGCGGCAGCACGCACGGCGAGAAGAAGGAGACGAGACCCCCCAGCACGGCGATGGGCAGGGCGAGCAGCAGTGCCCCGTTGTAAACCGTCTCGTTCACGCTACTTCTCCGCGATCAGCGGGTCGACCATCGAGCGGAGCATCTTGTCGTCGAGGGGGCGCAGCGCGCGTGCGGCGATCTTCCCCTCCCGGTCGATGACGAGGGTGGTGGGAATGGCCTGCGGATTGAGGCTGCCCTTGGGGAATTTCAGGAGCAGCTTGCCGATCGGGTCGTGGAAGCTCGGGTAGCTGACACCGAATTCCTGCTCGAAGGCGCGCGCGGGCGCGGTCTGGGTGTCGCGGGTGTTGATGCCGACGAACTCCACGCCCTGGGCCTTGGTGTCCTTGGCGACCTTCTCCAGGTACTTGGCCTCGCTGCGGCAGGGCGTGCACCACGAGCCCCACACGTTCATGACGACGATCTTGCCCTTGTAGTCGGCGAGGTCGAGCGGCTTGCCCTGCAGGTCCTTGCCGGAGAGCTCCGGGGCAGCCACGCGCTTGCCCTTGGCAGCGGTGGAGATTCCGCCGGTGCTGGTGACGAAGTTGGTGTCGCCGCCGCCGCCGGACTTGCCGTTGGAGTCGCCGCTGCACGCCGACAGCGTGAGCGCGGCCGCAAGGGCACCGGCGCCGGCGGCGAGCAGAGTGCGTCGAGGGGCGCGGCTGAGGCTCATGTGAAAAGTTTCGCATGGGGCGTCGGGGGATCTTCCGCACCCCCCTCGGTGCCCGTAACGCCCGTTGTCAAGACCGATTAAGCGGTGGTCTCACGGAGGAAGGTGTTCCAGCCCCCCGCAGGGGACTGTCCGACCTCGAGCGTACGGAGCTTCGCGAGGATCTTCGGGTCCTGGA